>CAZFGQ010000019.1:0-41276 GCA_964518675.1 uncultured Spirochaetota bacterium | reverse complement strand
TATAAATTGAAGTTCCGTCGATTTTAAATTCTTTCATATTTCAGGATTACATAAATGCCCAACAAATAAAAACCATTCTTATACTTATGTACTGGAAGGAAATAATTCAGGAGGTTATATTGCCCATTTATAGAGACTCATGGTTTAATAGAGATCACATTTTTCAGTATAAATTTTTCTGGAGGCAGGTAGGAAATTCTCTTTTATAAAAGTAGACTATAGTTTGTTTAAACCGATCGTTGAAATAATCAAGAATATTCGGAGAGGGTGGGATTCGAACCCACGGTTCCCTTGCGGGAACAACGGTTTTCGAGACCGCCCGATTAAACCACTCTCGCACCTCTCCACTTTTAAATTGAATTATTATTTTATTTTTCAATTCCTTTGATTACAAAAGAAGCTTAATACCACTTATTTCAATTTTAACTTTACGATTTAAAACACAAAATCATTAAAAAGGGACTCAACACTTACAGTCATAATTGATACGGTAAAAAAATCACTGATAACTCTTCATTTGATAAATAGAATATATCTCGAATTTTCTGAAAAATAGAAATCCTACTGCAAGATAAAACCAAAAATGTTGCAGTACTGGCGAACTTCAAACAATTAATATCAATATTTGTCTCTTTCTTTCTCCAGTATCAATAATAATTTAAGTTTCCATGATAAAAACTCGAAGTTCGCCCTAAATAAACTCTATAACTCAAAATAAAGCTTAAAAACAACACAGATTCAAAGGTGCAAAAAAAATGCGTGCCCAAGAGGATTTGAACCTCCGACCCTTGGATCCGCAATCCAATGCTCTATCCACTGAGCTATGGGCACGTTTCGGAGAGGGTGGGATTCGAACCCACGGTGCCATTACTGGCACAACTCCTTAGCAGGGAGCCCGATTCGGCCGCTCTCGCACCTCTCCTTCGGAGAGAGAGGGATTCGAACCCCCGGTCCCGTAAAGGGACAACGGTTTTCAAGACCGCCGCTTTCGACCACTCAGCCATCTCTCCGCTATAAAAAGATAGAATTATTGAGTCTTCACGTCAATTAAAAGATAACCCGTTATTGTATTTTAAGCTTTCCCACTATTCTACTATCCTTGCCACATCTGCAATTCTGTCTCCATCTTTAATTGTAACAATCCTCACACCTGATGCATTCTTCCCCATAAATGGAATGTCTTTCGCTCTTATTTTTAGCATCATTCCCCTTTCAGTAATTATCACAAAACTCTCTTTGTTTGATATGCTCAGTATGCCTGAGGCTTTCCCTGTTCTCCCTGTTAATTTAAAGTATTTTTGCCCCTTTGTGCCTCTTCCATGAACCGAGAAATGTTTATACTCAATTCTTTTTCCAAATCCATTCTCCGTGACTACGAGCATTGACGCTCCCTCTACCACTTTCGTAAAACCGCAAACTTCATCTCCCTCCTGCAACTTAATACCAATTACACCCCTTGCACTTCTTCCCATGGCTCTGATCGCACTTTCCTTAATTCTCAGAGCATTCCCCATGGATGTAGCAATTATCAGCTCATCCTCTCCATTTGTAGTTATGGCATCTATAACCTGATCTTCTTCAGGAATCCCTATTGCAATTATACCTGTTTTCCTTATATTTTCAAACTCTCCTATATCTACCTTCTTTACATATCCATTTTTGGTGAGAAAAAGCAGATAGTCTGCATCATGCTTGCTTCTCAGTACCACATAAGAAGCCACTTTCTCTGAATCATTCATATTTAAAAGCAAATCTATGCTCTGCCCCTTCGAACCTTTCCCGGCACTTACAATCTCATGAACATTTACACTGTAAGCTCTTCCTCTATTCGTTATAAAGAGGATTCTATCATGGGTGGATGCAACAAACATATGCTCAATAAAATCATCCTCTTTCAAAGAACTTGTATTTACTCCAACCCCTCCTCTTGATTGATGTCTGAACGCAGAGATGGGAGTTCTTTTAATAAATCCTCTATGAGAAATTGTAACAACCACATCCTCTTCAACAATTAGATCTTCAAGCCTGACTTCTTCTTCCTCGTCTATTATAACAGTTCTCCTTTCATCACCAAATTTCTTACTTATTTCTTTTAATTCCTTTACGATCTCGTTTAATATATTTTTTCTACTCTTTAATATCTCTTTTAGCTTTTTAATCAATTTTACTGTATCTTCATACTCTTTCTCAATCTTATCCCTTTCAAGGGCAGTTAATCTTGCCAGTCTCATCTCAAGAATCGCATCTGCCTGCTCTTTTGAAAATGAAAATCTAGCAATAAGCCTATCACCCGCCTCCTTCGGATTTTTTGATTTTTTAATTATCTGAATAATCTCATCTATATTATCCAGGGCCTTTATAAATCCTTCGAGTATATGGGCACGCTTTTCAGCTTTTTCAAGATCAAACCTGGTTCTTCTCCTAACTATTTCAACTCTATGCTCAATATATTTCTGTATTAATTCCTTGATATTCATTACAACCGGTCGCATTCCATCCAGGGCAAGCAAGTTAATTCCATAGGTTATCTCAAGTGGTGTCATCTTAAAGAGCTGATTCATTATCACCTTTGGGTATACCCCTCTTTTTAATTCGAAAACAATTCTCAGGCCATCTCTATCAGATTCATCCCTTATATCAGTGATACCATCGATCTTTCTCTCTTTGACATACGATGCAATTGTCTGAATCAACCTTGATTTATTTACCTGATACGGTATTTCATTAACCACAATTATTTCTTTACCTGCAGTCGTCTTTTCTATATTTACCTTCGCACGAAGCTTTATCTGTCCATTTCCTGTAGTGTAAGCTTTTTCGATTCCTTCTGAACCTACAATTATTCCTCCTGTTGGGAAATCAGGCCCTGGAATGATCTGCATAACCTTTTTAATACTTATCTTTGGATTTTTGATAACAGCAATAATTGCATTTATTGTTTCAACCATATTATGAGGGGGAATATTTGTTGCCATTCCAACGGCTATTCCACTTGAACCATTTACAAGCAAGTTTGGAAAAGCCGAAGGCAGCACTGAAGGCTCTTTCATTGTATCATCAAAGTTCGGGATAAAATCAACAGTTTCCTTCTCAATATCCTTCAGCATTAACTCGGCAATCTGTTTTAATCTTACTTCCGTATATCTCATCGCTGCAGGGCTGTCACCATCAATCGAGCCAAAATTACCCTGCCCATCTATAAGTGGATATCTCATAGAAAAATCCTGCGCCATCCTCACAAGAGCATCATAAACGGCCTGATCTCCATGGGGATGAAACTTACCTAAAACATCACCAACCACCCTTGCACTCTTTTTGAATGGTTTGTCACTGAGCAACCCCAACTCATGCATACTATAAAGGATTCGTCTGTGAACTGGTTTTAGTCCATCACGAACATCGGGAAGAGCCCTGCTCACTATTACACTCATAGCATAGGTCAGATAAGAGCTTTTCATCTCATCTTCTATGTATGTTTTAATTACCTTTTCCTTCAATTTCACTCTCCTTCACTGAATTGTGATTAACCATATATAGTAAATGATTTTTAATCACATTTTGTCCTAGGATTTTTAATCTCAAGAACCCCAACATTCAACCTGATCATAAAAATAATTCTAAAAAACTTTAAGATTTATTCTCAAATATCCTTAAAAATCAGCATTTCATTTAGATATTTTTAAAAAAGCTGCTTTATCAAGTAATGCACAAATCATTATTATCCCTCAACTCTTGCTCAGAATACTGCCATTCAATAGAGCAAAATTACAATTCAACTCTCCTATTATTCTTGATACCGGACCGGATATTGGGGCATGGATGAAATTAAATAGCACTTTGATTTTAAACGTCAATATTCTCTACGAAAATAGCATTTTCTTCTATAAATTTTCTTCTTGGGGCAACTGCATCTCCCATCAGCGTCGAGAAAATATTGTCAGCCTCCACTGCATCTTCCGAAGTAACCTGTATTAATGTACGTTTTTCGGGGTTCATGGTGGTTTCCCAGAGCTGCTCCGGATTCATCTCACCCAATCCCTTATATCTCTGAATATTCACTCCATGAGACCCAATTTTCTTGAGTATCTTATCTTTCTCTTCTTCAGAATATGCATAATAAACCTGGTTTTTCTTGGTAATCTTATAGAGAGGAGCACAGGCTATATAAACATGTCCCCTTTCAATAAGCTCCCTCATGTATCTGAAAAAGAAGGTTAAAAGGAGGGTTCTTATGTGAGAACCATCCACATCTGCATCTGCCATGATTATTATTTTACCATATCTTAACTTGGAAATATCAAAACTATCCCCTATGCCCACACCAAGTGAGGTTATAATTGGTTGAAGTTTATCGTTGTTCAATACCTTGTCAATTCTTGTTTTTTCAACATTCAACATTTTTCCCCAGAGAGGAAGAATTGCCTGAAAAGTTCTATCTCTTCCCTGCTTTGCACTACCGCCTGCACTATCTCCCTCTACAATGTAGAGTTCGCATTTTTCTGGGTCTTTTAAAACACAATCCGCGAGTTTTCCGGGAAGTGAATCATTCTCGAGGAAACTCTTCCGTCGCGTAAGCTCTCTTGCTTTTCTTGCTGCTTCCCTCGCCTTTGCCGATTGGATACATTTTTCTATTATTTTCTTCGCCACAGCCGGATTTCTATCAAAATACTCAGCTATATGCTCATAAACCATTGATTCTATTATACCCTTGATTTCACTGTTTCCCAACTTGGCCTTTGTTTGGCCCTCAAATTGAGGATTCTTCATCTTTAGACTGATTACAGCGGTAAGTCCCTCTCTTACATCATCACCTATCAGCGATTCTGTGCTTTTAATTTTGTATCTTCTGATAAAATCGTTTATCGATCTGGTTAACCCCGCCTTAAATCCTACTAGATGTGTTCCTCCCTCAACGGTATTAATATTGTTCACAAATGCAAAAATATTCTCGGAATACCCTTCGTTATATTCAATGGCAACTTCGACTTCCAGATCTTCCCTCTTTTCCTCAAAATAAATTGGATCTTTATGGAGCGGGGTTTTATTCCTGTTGAGGTACTTTATAAATGATATAATTCCACCCTCGAACTGAAACTTATGGTACTTCTTTTCTTTTCCACTTCTAGTATCACCGATCTCTATGGTTATTCCTTTATTCAGAAAAGCAAGCTCCCTGAGTCTTTTAGATAGGGTATCAAAACTGAAGTTTATATCTTTAAAAATCTTTCTATCCGGCTTAAAAACAACTTTTGTTCCACTTTTACTTGTCTTTCCAACAATTTCAACTACTGTTTCCGGGATACCCCTCTTATACCTCTGGAAAAACTCCTTCCCCTCTCTCCATACCGTGACTTCAAGCCACTCAGAGAGAGCATTTACAACTGAGACACCAACGCCATGCAAACCGCCGGAGATCTTATAAGATTTTGTATCGAATTTTCCCCCGGCATTAAGCTTTGTCATTACTATCTCAAGGGCAGATACTTTCTCAACTGGATGCACTTCAGTAGGAATGCCTCTCCCGTTGTCTATAACCTCAACCACGTTTCCTTTTTTAAGATTTACAATTATATGATCACAGTAGCCAGCCAGAGCCTCGTCTATCGCATTATCGACGACTTCATAAACGAGATGATGTAAACCCTCAGGACCGGTGGAACCAATGTACATGCTAGGTCTCTTCCGAACATGTTCAATACCATCCAGAACTTGGATGCTCTCGGCATCGTACCTCTCAGCCATACCTCAAACCTCAGAAATTATTAATTTTATTAAATTTATGTCTGCAAGTTCAAAAATCGAATTTTCTACGAGAACATAAACAATTATCAGCCAGAACCAAATTGTGATGGCTATATTCAATAATAATCTTACGCACAATAATCGAGTATCTAGACAAAAAATTACCAACAAGTTATTAATACCTCTGTATAATTTAATAAAATTACAGGCTTTATTAAAGCTATTTGACATTCTTATTTTTCTATTCAGGGCGAACTTCGAGTTTTTATCAAGAAACGCAAATTATTGAAACTAGATAAAGAAAGCGACAGATATTGATATAAATTGTTCGAAGTTCGCCGGCACTTCAACATTTTTACTCTTATCTTGCAGTAGAATTTCTATTTTTTTCAGAAAATTATGATTTCGTTTTATTTATTAAAGCTATATTAAATTAATCTATTTTTAATGGATTTTTATTGCGTTTCATTAAAAATCTTTATCAAAAATCATTCTTTCTATCAATTATCAGTTACAGTGTAATTTAATGGCCTTTCTTTTTTCGTGCTTTTTATAAACTTCTCTTCGCAACCTGCTTAAGAAACCGCTCCATAAGAACTCTAAGTTCTGGATCCCCGATTTTCTCGGATGCCTCCTTTATTTTTTCCAATGTTTTTTTGCTCAACTTTCTATTTATGCAAATATTATTTTTATTTTCCTTTTTAGCTTTTATAATCTTGCCACTTTTGAACACTATTTTCTTTACAATCTGCTCTCCTATTATTCTATTAATCCTATTCTTGAAGTTTTCTTCCTGGAGAGAAAGTTCATTTGCAAGAATAGGGGACTCCGTTTTTATGAAAAGCTTTCCTCCTCTAATACTTATTGGCTCCGTCGCTTTTGCAATTCCTGGTTTCACTATTTCTCCCCATAATTGCAACGCCCTGTTCTGTTTGATCAAAGTCCCGACATTCCTGTTTCTATCCAATATCTCCTTGAGAACATCCCCAACCTTCCAGAATTCACCTCTCAATTCCATACAGGTCTCCCCTCACTATTAAACCTTATAACCCTGTCCCATTTCACGCTTTCAGGAACCTTATTCATCTCTGTAGTTGTTGCAATCACCTGAGAATCGCCCCTTATAATATCAGATACCTTCCCGCTAACATCTGAATCCATCTCCAGGAAAATATCGTCCATCAGAACTATGGGTTTTTCTCCAAGGCTGCATTCATAATATTCTGCCTGAAGAATCCTTAAAATAATTGCAATCCTTCTCATCTGCCCAAGAGAGGCAAATAACCTAGCATTTATCCCACCAAAAATTATATCAAAATCATCCCTGTGGGGACCAACCAATGTAAAACCAAGTCTCTTTTCCCGGTCTATGTTTCTCATCAGTGCAGCGATATACGATTCTTTAATGCTGGCCATAACTTCTTCCCTGGAACTTTCAGATATGAAATCTCCATGGGGATCGTTTGTAAGGGGCAGTCGGTATCTTATCTCTATTCTGTCGTCCAAGAGTTCTTTTATTTCTTTATTTAAAAACTCGATATATTCTATTCTCCTCGCGATTATGTAAGAACCATAATCGGCAAGCTTCTCGTTCCATATGTCAATTTCAAGTTTCTTACTCTCCTCATATCCTTGAAGCAGAGAGTTCCTCTGCCCAAGGCAATAGAGAAATTTTTTAAGACTGTCCAGATATATAGGGTCTACCGTTGCTATACTCTGATCAAGAAAGCGCCTTCTGAATTTAGGTGCCCCACCAATAATATCAATATCATTAAAGCCCATATAAACGCAAAGAATAATCCCAACAATATGGGAGAGGCTTTTCAATTTCTCTTCGTTTAACCTTATGATCTTCCCGCTATTTGTGAGATTAATTTCCACCCTTATATCTTCATATCCCTTTTTGAAATCTCCTCTTACTGTGTACTCTTTTTCACCTAATCTTACAATTTCCCTGTCCTGGGATCCACGAAAGGACTTTCCATACCCCAGCATGTATATGGCCTCAAGAATATTTGTCTTACCCATACCGTTTCTTCCCAGTATGAGATTCCTATACCCTGATAGCTCAATATCCAGAAAATCGAAGTTCCTGAAGTTTCTTGCAAAGAGAATCCTTATAAACAAATTGAGAATCCTTTAATAGTTCTTCCTCGTTAAAATAATATCACCTCCTCCAGCAAATGCGAAACAAATCGTTTGAGAAGAAAAAATATAGATCAGAAATTTTTCCTGCCAGGTTCTAAATCTCCAATGTCAAAAAGCACTATATGTACGGGAAATAAATGGGGTATGCTGCAGGAGATTATTAGGATGTATTTGTCTGATAAAATACTTACGCGACAAAATATTTAAGTATTCAAAGATATTTATCGAAAAATATTTATCTTTTTCCCTAGATGTTTATTTTCATCAAATATTTATTTTCATTGGCATAATCAGGTTGATATAATCTCTTTCGCCCTCACCCCTCAAGGTTACTACCCTCTCTGAATCCTCAAATTCAACGATTACCCTTTCAGAATCGATGGCTTTCAACGAATCAAGGAGGAAGATGTAATTAAATGCAATATCGATATCCTCACCTGAGTACTCAACGGGTATTTCTTCAACCGCTCCTCCAAGAGCCGGATTTCTTGAAGATATAACGAGTCTACCGCTGGTGAGACTGAACTTTACCTGGTTGTAGCTTTCATCAACCAGAAGTGAAACCCTCTTTATCCCATTGAACAGCGTTTCTTTATCGGCTATAAAGTATCTCTCCCTCTCCGGAGGGATTATCTTTTTGTAGTCCGGGAATCTTCCTTCAAGCAGATTGGATACAAGACGAATGTTACCAAAAGAGAAAAAGATCTGGTTCTGGGAAAACGATACATCAATCGTCTCATACTCTGAGGGTATCTTTAAAATCTCCTGAAGTACGAGTCTTGGAACAATTATACCTTCCTGAGAAATTAAAAATAGCTCTTCTGAGGTGTTGAATCCCTCAAAACTTTTCACTATTAGAGAAAGTCTCTTACCATCCGTACCCACCATGTGTAGCTT
The DNA here is from genome assembly GCA_964518675.1 of uncultured Spirochaetota bacterium. Lineage (GTDB taxonomy): Bacteria > Spirochaetota > B62-G9 > B62-G9 > CAZFGQ01 > CAZFGQ01. Next base: position 32,489 of record CAZFGQ010000019.1, on the reverse strand, counting down.
ACCCTGATATTTTTCAATAAAAACCCCTGTTAGGGAATATTTGTTCTCATCAGTAGAAATTGCGAATATCACTTTCTTTATCGATTTTTTAAACTCCTCGGCGTTTATTGGAACGAACTCTCCATCGGGATCCAGTTTTATATCTGGATAATCAGTTTCAGGTAGTCCTGAAATAATAAACTTTGCCTTTATTTTTTCGCTTGTACTTTTTATTTCAAGTCTGAAGTTTTCGTCGGTTGCAAGGAAGATATCGTTCTCCGGTAGTTCTCTTACTATACTTAAAAGCTTTCTTCCATTTACCGCTATTGCACCCTCTTCTTCTATATTTCCTTCGTCTTTCACCAGCATCGATGTTTCAAGATTAGAACTGGTAAATGTAACATTTTCGCCGTTAGCCTTAATAAGTATGTTTGAAAGTACAGGTATTGTAGATCTGGAGGATGATATGCTTTCCACTAGGGAAAGATTTTTTAAAAGTGACTGCCTCTTTAGCTTACATTTCATTTTTTGTCCCTGTTAAAAAAATTTATAATTAAAAACAGTAATAGTAATAGTCACGTGGAAATTGTGGATATCTTTTTAATTGCTTGGTCTAAAGATAATTAACTGATATTTCCCTCTGGTGATAACTTTTTAGTTTTCCACATGTATTTTCTTATCTTATTATGTTCACAATCTGTTTACTTTTTATCAACACCTGCCTGTTAACTTTCTTCCCGTATTTCCTTTATTATTCTGTCTATTTTATACCTGAACATCTCATCCGTTTCGTATTTCTCAGATATTCTCGTTATCGCGTGGATTACTGTGGAGTGATCTTTGCCTCCGAACTCATTTCCAATCTCAGTAGTTGATAGATCGGTTAGTTTTCTTGTCAGGAACATTGCAATCTGTCTTGGGAATGCTATGTTTTTTGCCCTCTTTTTGCTTTTCATATCCGAGAAGCTTATGTTAAATGTGTTTGCCACCTTTTTCTGAATCCTGTCTACAGTAATCTCTCCCATATCTTTTACCGATATCATATCCTTCAGTGCCCTCTTTGCCAGGTCCAGGGTTATCTTTTCATTTACCAGATCGTGGTATGCGAATAGTTTGTATAGTGCTGATTCAAGTTCTCTTATGTTCCAGGTGAAATTTTCTGCAATAAACCTGATTACATCTTCGGGAACATCATAGTTTTCTTCCTGAATCTTCTGTCTGAGAATAGATTCTCGCATTTCAAAGTTTGGCGGGAGAATATCTGCCGTTAGGCCCCACTCGAACCTGCTTCTTAACCTCTCTTCAAGCTTTTTTAACTCTTTGGGCGGTCTGTCGCTTGTGAAAACCATCTGCTTTTTCGCCGCATAAAGTGAGTTAAAAGTATGGAAGAGTTCTTCCATGGTTCCTTCTTTTCCCTGGATTGAATGAACATCATCTATGAGTAGTAGGTCTGTTTTTCTGTATTTCATCCTGAAGCTATTCATAGTCCCAGTTTGTATTGATGATATATACTCGTTCATGAAGCTCTCGCCGGTTATGTACGAGATCTTCATTTCTGGAAATTTATCGATTACCACGTGTGCAATTGCATGGAGGAGATGTGTTTTTCCAAGTCCAACTCCCCCATATAGGAAGAGTGGGTTCCAGTATTTGCCTGGATTTTCTGCTATCTTTTTTGCTGCGGCTGCTGCCAGATCGTTGCTATCTCCAACCACGAATTTTTCAAAGACATATTTTGGGTTAAAAAGTTCATGCCTTGGATCCCTCTTTGGAACTTTTATTTCTCTGGCCTGACTTTTGGTTTTCTGCTGCTTTTCTACAATTCTGAACTCTACCTCTATGTCTCTTCCAGTAAGGTTATTAATTCTGTTCAGTATTGTATTTTTGTACCTTTCAGTTACTATATCCCTTACTAATTTTGATGGTACTTTAAGCACTATGTGGTTGTTGTCCGACGAAAGGTATTCTATCTGATTGATCCATGCCGTATACTCCTGATATGTTAATTCGAGTGAAAGTAGATTCTTTACTTCTTTCCATACGTTTTTCAGCATTTTACCGGTAACTTTTGTTAAAATTTGGTATGATTTTTCAATTTGATATATATTAATGGTTTAGCCTATTATCCACAGGTTATCAACAATCCTATTTCGGTAGAATATGGATTATATCAATAATGATACATCTAAAATAATGTTTTTCAATCATAATTTTTAAAAAAATTCTATAATGTTGTATTCATAATTTATTGATATATAATAAATTATTTTCTTAATTCTTAATTACTTTTAATTTAAAAAGTTAACTGATCAGTGATAATTTATTATTCTTCAATAAATTATAAGTTTTTTAACAAATAAATAAGCAGTTATCCACAGGTTATTAACATCGTTGATTTGATAGTTCGGGATTAGCCAGAGGATATTGTAATTAATATCCAGGTAATAATCAATCATTTTTTACTATTTGTTTTTCCTTGACATGAATAATAAGTATTCTTATATATATGGTCTGATTAATAAGTTATAGTCTGGGAATCTAAGCATATAAAACAATAGCAGGAAAAACAAGTAGCAGGATGGAGAAAATCAATGAAAAGAACCTATCAGCCAAGTACCATAAGGAGGAAAAGAAAGTTTGGTTTTAGGAAAAGAATGAGTACAAAAGCTGGGAGAGAGATACTGAGAAGAAGAAGGAGAAAAGGCAGGAGGAAGTTGACAGTTTCTGATGAGTATTAATAAGACGTGCCTGATTGTGCAGATTTTGAGTTGTAGAATTTTTTGACTTATGTTATTTTATTTTCTAAGTGGGTGTACTTGAAAAATATAATAGGAGGAGGGGGAGTTAGAAAAGAAAGTTTTACAAAGAAAGAAAGGGTCAAAAAAGAAAAAGAAATAATTAATATTCTCAAAAATGGTCAGAGGATCAAATCTAATTGTTATACTGTGTGTTTTAAAGAAAATGAATTATCTTTCTCGAGATTGGGAGTTTCGGTAAGCAAGAAAGTTGGTAATTCAGTTACGAGAAACTATTGTAAAAGGGTAGTCAGAGAGGTGTTTCGAAAAAGCAAGCCTTATATTAAAAAAGGGTACGATTTTTTTGTGATTGTAAAGAATGTACCTGAAAATACAAAAGTTCTATTTAATGAACTGGAGAAAATATTCCAGGTGTTTTACATATGAGATTTATTATTATACATGGGGTAAGCTTCTTTGGTAAAAGTAAAAGCAATAATTACTAAGATTTTAATACTTTTTTTTAAGTTTTATCAAAAAACAATTTCCCCAATTTTTCCCCCTACCTGTATATACACACCCACGTGTTCAAATTATGCAATTCTGGCCATAAAGAAACACGGCCCGTTAAAGGGTATCGTAATGGCCATCTTGAGAGTGTTACGATGTACACCTTTTCACAGAGGTGGTTACGATCCGGTTCCCTGAGAATGATAATCTAATAATAATATTCGGGTGAGATATAAATGGAAAAAAATACAATCCTAGCTATTGTAGCCATATTTATAATTCTTCTGGTTTTTCAACTTATATTTCTCAGGCCTACTGCTGAAAAACCTCAACAGGTTCCACAGGAAGAGGTGGCTGGGCAAAAAGTGCCTCAGCAGGAAAAAGCCCCTTTGGAAAAGGAAGAGAGTATCCCAATTCCAGTTCCAATTGAAGAGGCAGAAAAGAAAGTTGTTTCTGTAGAAACAGATTATTACTCAATTAAGCTTTCAACTGAGGGAGCCAGTTTAATAAGTTTGAAACTCAAAAGGTACAAGGATCGAAATGGTGAGCCAATAGAGCTTGTAAGTTTAGAAGAGGGGGATGTAAAACCTTTTGAAATACAATTTAGCAGATTGAGAAATGTATCCAAGGGTGATAGAACCATATATCATGTGAAGAGGGTAAACGATCTACATTATATTTTTTACACAAACTTTAAGGATCAGAAAGGTAATATTTATAGTCTCCAGAAAGAGTACATATTTTATAAATCCGATTATGTTTTTGATGTGAAGGTGTCGATAAAAGCAATTAACACAGAAGAAATTTTTCTCAATAATAATGGCATATCCTACACCATGATATGGGGCCCTGTTCTTGGTCCTATCAGTGTGGTTAAGAACAGATACAATATAACGACTCAGGGATATTATGAGAATGGAAAGTTCAGGAAGGTGATGAGAGGAGCTGCGGGATGTACTTTGAGGAAAGGCGAATCTAGGTATGAAGAGGTTTCCAAGGTGGTTGAATGGGTTGGCATGAGCAACAGGTATTTTTTCCTCGGAATAATTCCAGATCAGAAAGATTATATATATTCATTTGATCAGAGAACCCAGAATAAATTCCTGCTGGCGGTATCACATCCATATTTCAAGGGTAAGGAGTTTGAGGATAGTTTTAAGGTTTACGCCGGTCCCAAGGATCGAAAAATTCTCAAGCATTACGGTCATGATTTTGAATCGGTTATGAGTGGTAAAATTCTAAAGCCTCTGGTCATTTTTCTTGAATGGATGATAAAGGTATTTTACAGGGTTACGAAAAATTATGGACTGGCCATTATTCTTATGACCATTACAATAAAACTTATTCTACATCCCCTTACCAAAAAAAGTTTTGAATCAATGAGAAGAATGAGTGCGCTTCAGCCCAAGATAAATGAGCTTAGAGAGAGGTATAGGAATAATCCCCAGCAGCTAAATAAAGAAATTACGGCTCTTTATAGAAAAGAACGGGTTAATCCGATGGGGGGCTGTTTGCCGATGCTGCTTCAGTTACCGATATTCTATGCTCTCTATACAGTGCTATCCAGTATGATCGATTTGAGAAATGAATCTTTCCTGTGGATAAAGGATCTTTCGCTACCCGATACAGTTGCAACTATTAAAACTGCACTTCCGTTACTTGGTTATCGATTGGGAGGCCAGGGGTATACAGATATAAATATTCTCCCATTTATAATGACTGGGACTACTCTACTTCAGAGTAAGCTAACCTCGGGAGATCAATCAGCCCAGCAGGGAAAAATGATGACTTATCTATTTCCTATAATATTCTTCTTCATTTTCTGGAATATGCCTTCTGGGCTTGTCCTTTACTGGACGGTTCAAAATATTCTGACCATAGGTCAACAGTACATAATTGATATAAGGCTAAAAAAGAAGATGAAGGTACCTGTTAAGCCTAAGGGGATGCCGGTTAAAAGTAAGGGGGTTAAAAGAAAATAGGGTATAATGAATTGGCACGTGGAGAATATTTTCATTGATGTTAAAACGAAAGTCGAATTTTCTCAAAAACAGAGAGCTAAATGAGAAATGAAATTAATAATGTTGCAGTGGTGGTGAACTTCGACCAATTTGAATTAATATACCTTAAATTTCTTTATATTACTTCAATAATTTGAGTGTCATTATAAAAACCCGGAGTTCGCCCTATTGTTATGATAAATTATTTTTTGTTAAAGGAAGATAAACTATCAGTGAGAATATCGAAAATTGAACTGATTATTGAAATCTCGGAGGAAACTCTATGGTTATTCGGGAATATGAAGGAAGAACCGAGCGAGAAGCAATTAGAAAAGCAGTAGAGGACCTTGGAGTTGAAAGCGATAAATTAAAAATAGAGGTTATAGAAGGTAAATCAAAATTTTTTAGCTTTGGTAATCCTGTTAAGATAAGGGTTTACCTTGAGAATGAAGAGGAAAGACTGGCAAATAGGGTAAAGGAGTTTATAACAGAATTATTTAAAAAAATAGATGTTAATGTGGAAGTTGATGTAATAGAGGAAGTGGGAAGGATATACGTGGAGATAAGTTCTGACAATGCTGGTTTGATAATTGGAAAAAGAGGAAAGACTCTCGAGGCCTTGCAGTTGCTTGTAAACGTGATTGTAAATAAAGATAGGAAAGAATGGAAGAAGGTTGTACTGGATATTGCGAAGTACAGGGATAAGAGGGAAAATACTTTGAGGGAGCTTGCCCTTAAGATTGCCGAGAAGGTGAAAAAAACCGGCAAGTCTCAGCTCCTTGAGCCAATGAATCCTTTTGAACGAAGGATAATACATATTACGCTGCAGAACGATCCACTGGTGGATACCAGGAGTGAAGGAGTTGGGGTTCTGAAAAAGGTCAGAATATATCCGAAGAAAAATATTAAAAGAAAAGAAAAATGAGTTTTTTTTGAGATAGCCTACTGGATCAGTGGTAAGACATTTCCGCCTTTTTCCTCATTTAAGTCCCATCTTTTTATATATTTATTGGTAAGGGATAAATTTTTTGGTACTTTTTAAGTAGATGTACTTCTGCCTGAAGTTTTTTTACAGTATTTTAATTATTACAAATCTTTAGAAAATTGAGAGCTGGTTGATGTCTTCATCTCATTACGAAGTAATTGTAGTTGGTGCTGGACATGCAGGGTGCGAGGCCGCTCTCGCATGTGCCAGGATGGGTCTTTCAACACTCCTGCTCACCATGAACATGGATACTGTAGCTCAGATGTCATGCAATCCTGCCATAGGAGGTCTGGCAAAAGGGCAGCTTGTCAGGGAGATAGATGCTTTGGGCGGGCAGATGGCAAAGGTAATAGATAAAACGGGGATACAGTTTAGAATGCTCAATACGAAAAAGGGTCCTGCAGTACAGGCCCTGCGGGCACAGGCAGATAAAAAAGCATATCAGTTTCTTATGAAACACACAGTTGAGAAACAGGAACATCTTGAAATCAAGCAGGACATAGCTGTTGAGATCCTGACTGAAAACGGTAAAGTTACAGGTATAAGAACCAAAAGGGGGAATGAGTACCAGGCTGAAAGGGTTATTATTACAACCGGAACATTCCTCAGGGGGCTTATTCATATTGGAACATACAATGAAAAGGCGGGCAGGATAGGAGAGCTGGCTGCTGAGGAATTGAGCTCAAGCTTGTTGAAACTTGGTTTCCCTCTTGGAAGGCTAAAAACAGGTACTCCGGCGAGGGTTAACAGGAGGAGTATCAATTTTGATGTATTAACAGTCCAGGAGGTTACTGAGGAACCTATACCATTCTCTTTTTCTCACGAGAAGATCGAATCACCTCAGATACCCTGTCACATAGCCTATACAAACGAAAAAACGCATGAGATAATAAGGAAGAACCTTGCTTATGCTCCCCTTTTTACAGGGCAGATCAAGGGGATTGGTCCGAGGTACTGCCCGAGCATTGAGGATAAAATAGTGCGTTTCGCGGATAAAACAAAGCATCAGATTTTTGTTGAACCTGAAGGACTCAATACCGAGGAAACATACCTCAATGGGGTTTCAACAAGCCTGCCTGAAGAGATCCAGGACAAATTTCTAAGAACAATCAAGGGTTTTGAAGAAATTGAAATAATGAAACCAGGATATGCAGTTGAATATGACTTTGTTCCACCAACAGAGCTGAAACCAACACTTGAAACCAAAAAAATCTCCGGACTATACCTGGCGGGCCAGATAAATGGGACCAGTGGTTACGAGGAAGCAGCCGCCCAGGGGCTTATTGCCGGGATAAATGCCGGATGCTCCATCAGAGGACTTCCTCCACTTATTCTTGACAGGTCTGAAGCATATATAGGGGTTCTTATAGACGACCTGGTTACAAAAGGAACGAAAGAACCCTACAGGCTCTTTACCTCAAGTGCAGAGTACAGACTCAATCTCAGGCATGATAATGCCGATCTGCGGTTAAGTGAGTACGGGTACCGTGTTGGTTTGCTCCCAGAGGATGATTACAGAAGGATGCTGGAAAAGAAAAGGATGCTTGAGAGAACCGTATCGCTACTTAAAACTATCAAACTTGAGGGGAAGGATGTTTATACACATTTAAAGCAGAAGGAAAAAACCCTTGATGATTTTCGTGATATTCCGGAGCTGGGAGAGATAATATCTTCACTCAGAAAGGATGTAAAGAGGACAATAGAAATAGAGGTGAAATACAGTGGATATATCGAGAGACAGAACAGGAAAATAGAGCAGTTTAAAAAAATGGAAAAGATGTTTATACCTGAGGATATAGATTATAATAATGTTCATGGTCTTTCAACCGAGGCCAAGCAAAAATTGACCCAGATTAAACCCCTTTCGATAGGCCAGGCTTCGAGGATATCGGGTGTGAAACCTGCAGATATTACTAACCTTATTTATTATTTAAAGAGATATTCGATAGAAAGGGAAAAAGAGAAAAGAGAAGAGAAAAAACCGGTATAGGATGTAAATTTTCCCCATTTCCATTTGTGAAATAAATAATAACCTGGTTTTTGTGGGAAATAACCTGGGTAAGAGTGGAAAATCTCTATTTGAGGGTTTAAATCTTTTTTATTCTATATCTTGTTGATATTCAATAATTTATAAGTCTTTTAAAAGTTATAAATTAAAAGAATATTACAATTTGCGAGCAGGAATTTGATCGCAGAGAAATATATTACACTTCTGATAGAAGGCCTGAAAGCTCTGGAGATTTCTCACAGTAGGGTAATCGTGGAAAAGATGGTTTCTTTTCTGAATGAGCTTATTACCTGGAACTCAAGGATCAATCTTATAGGCACCAATGATCCCGCAGAGATAATTATTAAACACATTATCGATAGTCTTGCTGTTATGAAATTTATTGTTGATACAAAAGAGCCTGTTGTTGACCTTGGCCCTGGTGGTGGGTTTCCCTCGATACCCCTTTCTATTGTCTGTCCTGATAAAAACTTTATAGGTGTGGAGAGAAGGCTGAAACGAGCCTCATTTCTTGAATATGTCGTTTTAAGGCTTGGCCTAAAAAACTACAGGGTTTTCAGAGGTGATATAAGGGAGTTTAAAGAGAAGGTTCCCATTGTACTTTCGAGAGGGGTTGGAGATTCTCTCGAGGTTTTTCTGAATACAAAACACATATTGGAACCAGGTGGGCGACTGATTCTCTACAAAGGGAGAAAGAGCAAGGTCGATCAGGAGATTAAGGTATTAGAAGATAGGATTGGGGATGGGGAGAAATTAGAAATTTCTTTGGAGAACGTGGAGGTACCTTTCCTTGATGAAGAGAGGAATTTGCTTATAATAAAACGTTTGATAAAAAAATAATAGAATATCTATTTTCGATGTATTATAATATTTTCGTTCTTTATTTATCCCTGCGGAGTGAAAGATGCCAAAAAAAATACTTGTTATAGACGATGAAGAAATGATTCTGAATGCAATAAAGGTTATACTCGAGGATATGGGATATGAAGTGGCAACTTTTCAGAATCCCTCAGATGGGGCTGAAGAAGCTATAAAGAGAAATTATGACCTGATAATAGTTGATCTCAGAATGCCAGGTAAAACAGGAGATGCAATAACAAAAGAGATTATTGAAAAAAGACCAGATGCCAAGATACTTATACTTACAGGGTATCCAATGGACCCACTTGCAAAAAAGGCACTTGAGGCTGGAGCCGTTTCTCTTGTTAAAAAACCGTTTGAGATAGGAAAACTCCTCGATTTTCTCAAGTAACTCTCCAAATCTAAAAATCTCCTCTGGTTTGGCCCACGATAAAGCTTCCATGAAACTTAAAAACATTATCTGACTTTAATCCATCTACTTCTCGAGTCTACTTATGGCCTCTATCTTTAGATCTATTGAAAATATAGAATTTTAAACTATACATTCTGGTAATTTTTGGTATAATTCTTTTTTAGGAAATGGTTTATATTCTATTCTTCCTCAGGTTGAATATGTTAGATTGAATCCGGTCTTTTAGAGGCAATGTATATGATGAAAACTTAAAAGGTATTATTGAAATAGCTAAAGGCATAAAAAGTCATTTAAAACAGGAGGAAAAAATGGGAAGAGAGATGCTCCCAAAAGAGGAATATGTTATTCGAAGGAAAAGGCTTCAGGATGAAATGAAAAAAAGTGGTTTTGATGTAATTGTGACCTACAGCAGCGAGAATGAATCTCAGAGCTCGAGGTACCTCGTTGGTTTTTGGCCATTTTTTGACTTTGCATCTGTCATAGTGCCCGTAGAAGGAGAGGAAGTGCTTGTTACGGGGGGGCCAGAATCCTATGAGTTTGCGAAGGATTTTTCCAGAGCCTCGAAGATAGCTATAAACTCAAAGCTTGTTGAAACCTCAGCTCCCGAATGGGTACCCAAAGTGGAGGAGAAAAGTTTTTCAGAGCTGATAATTGAGGCATGCGGCAAGAAACCTGAAAGTATAGGAATATGTAACTATAATATATTCCCCCATACGATTTACAATGAGATTGCAGAATCGTTTCCTAGTGCAAGAATTACCAGGGCTGATGATGTGTTGTTAAAAGTCCAGGCCATTAAATCAGAGAGGGAGATTCCACTTATTAGGGAGGCTTACAGAATTACAGAGGAAGCAATGAAAACAGCCCTGAACAGTGTAAAACCGGGAATGTCGGAGTGGGAACTGGAGGCAATTGCCAGGAGTAAGATGCTGGAATTGGGGGCTGAGGGATTTTCCTATCCAGCATGGGTTTGTTCGGGTCCCAACACAAGGCTCAGTTTGTGCAGATCAACCAACAGAATAATAAATGAAAATGAACCGGTACAGTTCACCTTTGGGGCAAAGTACTCTGGATATTGTGGAAACATGTGTAGACCTTTTGTATTTGGCAATCCACCAGAAAACTTCAGGAAACTCATGGAAGTGGCCCTTGAAGCAATGAACAATGCTCTGGAAAATATTAAACCGGGCATCAGAGCAAATGAAGTTTTTAAGGGTTACTACGATATTCTGCATAAATATGGGTTTGAAGAGTTTACTCTGTATGGCCCGGCTCATGGCACAGGAAGTAGTGAGGTTGAAGGCCTCTGGCTTTCTGAAAATGCCGAGTTCACTATTCAGAAAAAAATGGTATTCAATGTGGATATCTGGCTTACCGATGGTGTATATGGCCTCAGATATGAGGATGGTATCCTTGTTACGGATGATGGTATAGAAGAACTTACGAGTTACAGGCGGGAGATAATAATACTTTAGATGATAATAATCTAGAGTTTAAGATTTACTATTTTAATTTTTGTATTCTTTTTTCAGTACAATTATTTGGAGTAATAAAGAGGTAATAATGAAAAAAGATATGAGAAATTTTCATGAGATAGAAGATTTAAAAGATCTGATAAAATCCAATAAGAAAAAAATCATTGATTGGCTTAGAGAAGCCATCAGTATACCTAGCGAGAATAAACCACCTGCCGGAAACGAATCTAAATTTCAACGTTTTATTTCAGAGGAATGTAAAAACATTGGCCTTGAGGTTGATGAGTATTTTCCGACAGATATTTCCGATATTGAGGATCATCCATTCTGGCTGAGGGGAAGAGGGTATAGTGAGTACAATAGGTTTAATGTTGATGCTGTATGGGATGGTGATGTGAGTGATACTTCTGGTGAAACAGAGAATGCCCTGAGTATTATCTTTAGCGGACATGGAGATGTTGCACCACGAGAGCCTGGTCCATGGAAGATTACCTCACCGTTTGATCCACTTCTCGAGGGTGGAAAGCTTTATGGCCGGGGGAGTGCTGATATGAAAGGAGGGCTTGCTGCTGCGTTCTGGGCAATAAAGCTGCTTAAAGAAAGTGGATTCAGGCCGAAAGGAAGGGTTGTTTTTGAAAGTGTTGTTGATGAGGAGTATGCAGGGGGCAACGGAACACTGGCCGCGAGGCTAAGGGGTTTTAATGCTGATCTTGCAGTGGTTCCAGAGCCAACAGGGATGCAGATCTGCCCTGCATCAATGGGGGCATTTCTCGGGGATATATTTGTCAGGGGTCAGGCAGGAATGCCGTACACAGGTCATGAAATTCCGAATCCTGTTTATGGGCTCGGAAGAGTAATTGAGAGGTTCAAAATTTTTGAGAAAGAATGGTCTGAATCCAATGGGCATCCCCTTTTCCCGGGGGAAGGAAAAAAACTCAGGGTTGTTCTTTACGGCCTGAGTTCTGCTGAAAAAACAGAGTTCATCCAGATGGGTATACCAAGTTTTTCAAAGCTTTCCTGGATTGTCTGGTGTTATCCAGGTATGGATGAGAAAACTTTTTACAGCAGATTTTTGAAATACTGGGATGAATGTAAAAGAGATGGCGAATTGCAAAAGTATGATGTAACTGTTGAAAAAACATACCATTTTGTAAGACCTTTCGAAACACCAATAGATAATAAGGGCGTTAAACTTGTTATCCAGGCGTTCAAGAGTTTTTCAGGTAAAGAACCCTCAGTAGAGGGGGCTCCTTTTTCCTGCGATCTTGGTGTTTATGGAGAGGTGGGACATATGCCCTCTGTTCTGCTTGGTCCGCGAGGAGAAAATCTCCATGGGGCCGATGAATATGTTCTGGTTGATGATGTGATTAATCTTACCGGGATATTTGCAACTATTATACTTCTCGGGACTGGATAATTTAAAAACGGGTTTGTTTTCAGCCACTTTTTCCTGGCCAGATACTGGTAATTTACGCTTCCCATTCGATTTTTTTGTTATATTTTTGATAAAATTTCTCTCCAAATGGGCGAGAAACCTTGCTGGCTAAACTAAAACCCGCTTTTTCTATTTTGGGGTTTATCTTGAGCCCTTAGTATTAATGTATTAATAGGTGGAACAAATTTAGAGGGATATTATCTATTTGAAGATGGATCAAATGAATTATTACAAATCAATGAGCTTGCTTAGGTTTTATAGAGAAACTAAGTGAAAGAACGGACTATAAACCCAAATCTTCCGCAACAGCTTTTAATCCATCGAGTACAGTCTGGATGTGCTCGTCAAGATCAACTCCAAGCTCCTCTGCACCTCTCTTTATGGCCTCCCTATCAACGGCTGCGGCGAATGCCTTATCCTTCATTTTCTTTTTCACAGATTTTACCGTAACATCCTCCAGCTTCTTGGATGGTCTTACCAGTGCAACCGCTATGATGAAGCCGGTTAGTTCATCCACTGCATAGAGCGTTTTTGCCATGAGGGTTTTTCTCTCAACCCCGGTATATTCTGCATGTCCCATTATAGCATCAATCCAATCCTGGGGAACTCCTTTCTCTTTCAGAATTTCTGCACCTCTGTATGGATGGTTTTTTTCATCTGGATATTTTTCGTAGTCAAAGTCGTGGAGCAATCCAACAATCCTCCAGCTATTTTCATCCTCTCCAAACTTTCTGGCATATGCCGCCATTGCACCTTCCACCGCGAGTGCGTGTTTTATCAGATTGGGCTTTTTTGTATATTCTTTCAGCAGCTCCATTGCTTCTTCTCTGGTCATTGCATCCTCCATTTTTATATAGGGCGAACTTCGAGTTTTCATTTTGAATCGTAAATTATTAATCCCAAGTAAAGAAATTGACAAATATTTATTTGAACTGTTCTAAGTTCGCCGGTACTGCAACATTACTAATTCTATTATGCATTCATATTTCTATATTTCAAAAAACTCGATCTTCGTTTTATATACATCAAGCCGGTCCTAAACAAACTTATGTCCTTTTATCCCCTGGAAGCTTCGGGTGCTGATTTTGAATTATGCTACATTATATCATATGTTTTATTTTTCAAAAATCACCGCTCCTATAACAAGATCATCGAGATGGGACATTGAGACTTCTATATTTTTTGTTCCAAGATTTTTACAGATTTTCTCGCTTTTTCCGTAAAGCCTAAGGTAAGGCTTTCCACTTGGGTGGTGACAGACCTCAATATCTCTGAATCTAACACCCCTTCTGTGCCCCGTACCGAGAGCTTTCATAGCAGCTTCTTTTACAGCCCAGAATGAAGCATAAACCTGAAATGGATGTGATTTTCTTTTTTTACAGAATTCAATTTCACCTTTTGTATATATTCTTTTAATGAATCTGGTACCAAAACGCTCTATTGCTCTCTTTATTCTTGAGGTTTTCATTATATCAATACCATATCCAACAATCATATTTATCTCCGGCTTTATTTCGGTAATAGTTGAGGATAAGATTAGCCTTAATTAAAGGTAATACTGAAAGATAGTCTCCTTTTATGAAATTATCATTTTTATATTAATTTAATCTGAATATTTTTTCAATATATGGATTAATATTGTGGGGATGAAAATGAAAAAGCTGAGTTATAGGATTTTTTTGTAATTCAGAAGTTCAGTGAAAATAATTTTTGCCATGATAGTTTGTTGGGTATATTTTACTGGAAATTAGTGTAGGGGCCTCAGGGATATTTTCGATGAAAAACAGGAAAAATAAAATTGATAAATTGAGATTCAGGGTTGATAGGATTGATACCAAGCTTTTAAAGCTCCTTGTGAAAAGATACAGGCTTGTCTCCGAGATTGGGAAATACAAGAGGTTGAACAATCAGAGTATAATTGATAAGAGTAGAGAGGATAATATTCTGAGCAGATTTCGGAGTATGATAAAAGATAACTCAGTCTATAGCTATATTGAAAATATATACAGAGCTATTTTTAAATCCTCATACAGAGCAGAAACAACGGATGAGTGAAAGCATATTAAGTTTTGATTCTTATGAAAGGCAGAGGAAACGGAGGAATCGAGAGGGTGAACATTACTCTTAGAGGAATAAAAAGAATCAGGGGCAGGATGGTTTTTCCGGGAGATAAATCTGTTTCTCACAGGGTATTGATACTGGGGAGCATAGCTTCTGGGGAATCGATTATCGGGAATGTCTCCAGCGGAAGGGATGTTATTACCACAGAGAAAATTCTAACTGGCATTGGTGTTAATATGAAGAGTAGAGATGGTAAACTCATTATATCAGGGGTGGGTCTTGAAGGTTTTGAAGCTCTTCTCAGGGATAAAACGTTTGATCTTAATTGTGAAAACTCTGGTACAACTGCAAGGTTGATGATGGGCCTTATGGCCGGAGCTGGTGGAAGTGCGGTATTTATGGGAGATGAAAGCCTATCCAGGAGACCGATGAATCGTGTAGTGGAACCGCTCAATAGAATGGGAGCGAAAATAAGTTCCAAAGATGGTACGCTACCTGTCATATTGAAAAGTTCGAAGCTCAGAGGTATTAAGTATGAGATTCCCGTTCCAAGTGCCCAGGTAAAATCCGCGTTGATTCTTGCATCCCTTTTTCTGAACGAGAAATCCGTTTTTATAGAAAAGTTTTTAACGAGAGATCATACCGAGAGAATGCTTGAAATTATGAGAGCCGATATTGCTCAGAACTGGAATAATGGAGAAAAGGTGATTGAGGTTGGACCTAGAAAGGAGCTTGAACCAGTAAGTTTTGATGTTCCCGGTGATCTCTCTTCGGCTATCTATTTTATTGTTGCGTCCCTTATTCTTCCAGATTCGGAGTTTGTGGCCGAGGGTGTTCTCTTAAATCCTACACGAGCACATATTCTTGAGGTCTTAAAAAGAATGGGTGCTGAGATCGAGGTGGAAAAGCTTGGTGACTCTCCCGAACCCTCTGGGAATGTGAGAAGTAAAAGCTCTTCTTTAAAGGGTATTGAAATTCCAGGAGAAGAGGTTCCTCTGATTATAGATGAAATACCCATACTGGCAGTTGCTGGTTTCTTTGCTGAAGGAGTAACAAAGATATCTGGAGCCGGTGAGTTAAGATTTAAAGAATCGGATAGGATTAAAACCGTAGTGTCAATGTTAAATGCTTTTGGCGGTGAGGTTGAGGAGTATGCTGATGGTTTTAAGATAAAAGGCCCCAATGTTCCGTGTGGATGTGAGATTGATACGAATGGAGATCATAGGATTGTAATGGCTTCTTCAATAATGGCACTCGCCACAGATGGGGAGGTTATTATAAAAAATGCAGATGCTGCTTCTATTTCATTTCCTGGGTTTTACCAAAGCGTAGAAAAATTGACCTTTTACTGAGACTTCTTTCATTTTTTAACTATACCTGATCTCGACTTTTTATTATTCCCCGGTTATTCACCAGGGGCTCTTATAACTGGAGCTCCGCCCAGTGCTTCAGCTTCCAGAACCAGTTCTCCCTTCTTTGTTATCCGCTCAAATATTTTTTTATCTTCTTCTCCAAATGGGCTGACAGTAAAAAACGGAAGAGTATAGTCTATTTTCTGGGGCATGAACCACTCAACCCTTGCTACCGTATCCCCCTTACGCCATATTATTACAAAGTTCTGGTTAAAAGTATTTTCCCTTGGTCTGTAGATGAGGTATTTATCTCTCATTGCAGCTGGAAGATAGAGGTGTTTCAATTCATTGTTTGTATCCAGGTAGGTAATTTTGTATCCTTCCGCTCCTTCCTGAAATCCAACAACCTGATATATGCTTATCGTGAAATCACTTTTTGGTAAATCTCCCAGTCTTACAACTCTCTGGGAGAAAGCAGGTGTAATATTGATAATTAAAATCAGACTCAGTACCAGTACGAATAAACGATATTTTTTAAACATCTAACCCCCCAATTTATGAAATTAGTTTTAGTATTATTTCTATCAATTTGAGTATATTACAATCATCGGAAAAAATCAGTCAAAAATTTTAAATTTTTATATTATAGTATAATCTAATTTAAGTAGTTAACGATTCTTTCAGGAAATGCTATCTTACATTTCTGTGTATCATGTTGGTTCTGTTGACTCTTGCTGAAAGGGCAAAAAATTATCCGGGAGAGGATAAAATGGATATTTTTCAGAAGGCTTTTGATTATAACCTATACGAAGAGTATAGAGCAAGAGGGTTATATCCCTATTTCAGGGCAATAGAAACGGGAACAGATACTGAGGTTTATATTAATGGAAAAAAAATGATAATGCTTGGGTCTAATTCCTACATGGGATTAACATTCAATGAAAAAACAATAGAGGCTGCCGTTGAGAGTATCAGAAAACATGGAACTGGATGTGCCGGTTCAAGGTTTCTCAACGGTACTTTGAATCTGCATGAAGAACTTGAAGAGAAACTTGCCGAGTTTATGAAAAAGGAAAAGGCACTCCTTTTTTCAACTGGGTTTCTGACTAATCAGGGTGTACTGTCTACAATAGTGGGGAGAAACGATATTGTATACATAGACAGGGACGATCATGCAAGTATAATTGATGGAGCCAGACTGAGCTTTGGGAAGATTGTTAAGTTCAGACATAACGATATGGATCACCTCAGGAAACTCCTTGAGGAGAGTGATAGAGATGCAGGGAAATTAATAGTGGTGGATGGTGTTTTCAGCATGGCAGGTGATCTTGCTGATTTGCCTTCAATTATTGATATTGCAAAAAAATATGGGGCAAGGGTTATGGTAGATGAAGCCCATGCTGTTGGTGTTCTGGGGGAAAATGGAAGAGGAACGGCTGAATATTTTGGTCTGGAAGATGAGGTTGACATCCAGATGGCGACCTTCAGTAAATCTTTTGCCACAATTGGAGGATTTGTTGTCTCGTATTCAAGGGTAATTGAGTATCTGAAACACCATTCCAGGGCGCTGATCTTTACTGCGAGTCTACCTCCAGCAGTTCTGGGAGCTGTTAATGCTGCGCTTGAGATTATTAAGAATGAACCGGAAAGGAGGAAAAGGCTTCTTCAGATAGCAGAAAAGATGAGAAATGGCTTTAGAGAGATGGGATACGATGTTGGAGAGACGGTGACCCCTATAGTTCCGCTTATAATAGGTGAGATGGACAGGTGCTTTATGCTCTGGAAAGAAGTAACTGAGAATGGAGTTTTTGTAAATCCTGTAATACCACCGGCCGTACCGCCGGGAAAATCTCTGATAAGAACAAGCTATATTGCGACACATACTGACGAACAGCTTGATTATGCTCTTGAGGTTTTCAGGAAAGCTGGTAAAAAACTTGGGATTATCTAAAGTGGTTCATATTATAATCGGGTTGTTTTAAGAGGATTTCTCTTATCTCCTCAGCTGAGTAATATCTGCCCCTGTTGACCCCGGGGCATAGTCTGCTTACCTTTATCCATGCTTCATGATTTTCCAGATTTGCAGGCCAGAAGGGAAATGAACGGCACTGGTATGGCCTTACAGGATATATTTCACATCCCTTATTCTTACTGTAAAATATGCAGTCGAAGTTCTGTGTTTCAATGAGTGAGAGTCTTGGTTCTCCGTTTATAATGACCTTTAATGTGTATTTTTTTATAAAATCATCGGGTTTTATTCCGAGGTATCTGGCAATGTTTTTTATCTCATCTATCGTCAGGTATACATATCCTGGAATCCCACTACAGCAATTGCCGCATTTCTGACACTCAAAGTTCAATCCGTTATGATATATCATACTGCCTACCTTTTGGAATCAAAACAGTATTGACCCGCTTTTATCGATGGGGTATCCTTTAAAAATATAAGATTGTTACCGGTACTTTATCAATGGTAATCTCAAAAACGCCTATTAAAATAGGTTTTCATTTCTTAAATAAGCAGTCTCATAGGGCCAGGGCACTTCGTTTGGCTTTAAAGTGGAAGATAAAGGATATTTATCTCCTAGAAGGACTTGAAAGAAAGCACAGAGGTTACAGAAATTATGCTGTAATTGGAGATGGAAAAATAATTGGATTACTTCATGTAAGGGCAGGCATGTTTACCCACCTTTTTTTAAATGTACCTTTTACAGAATATCTTGGATTGAGGCTGAAGGGTTTTCTAAGCAGGAATTATCCTGATAACCAGTTTATTTTCAGCCATGAGAATATTATCAGACAGATAATTGAGAACTCCATTTTCAGGATAAAAAGAGTAAAAGAGTTCTATTTTATGGAAGTAGATAGGAATAGTTTGAAGAAGTATCCGGGGATTCAACATAGAGTTCCAACCGTTTCTTCAGCTCAGGATCTGTTGCCATTATTTATTAAATATGAGTCGGAAGAACTGAATGTCAACCATACATATAGTGAGCGAACCGGGCTTCTGCTCGCTGTGAGAAGAAAGCTTCAGAAAGAGGAAATTACAGCATTATACGACGGTAATAAACCTGTAGGGATAGCCGGCATAAATGCAAGCTTCAATGGGATATGCCAGATTGGTTATGTGTTTGTCCTTCCAGAATACAGAGGGAAGGGATATGGGAAAAGACTAATAACCGCTCATGCTGAAAGGCTACTTTCTAATTGTTCAAAAGTGGTACTGTTTGTGAGAAAGGAAAATATACCGGCTTACAGACTCTATCTTTCCTGCGGATTTAAAGTTACAGAAACTCTTGCACAAATATGGCTTCCAGGCGGTTTTTAGCCCTGGTTTTTATTAAGCATTCACATTGATTATTTTTTCTTGAGTTCTCTGAGTTTTCTCAGTCTCTGTTCGGCTTCTTTTATATTCCTCAGAGCGAGCTGATTATAAGGATCAATTTCGAGAATTTTCTGCCACTCTGCAATTGCCTCTTCATATTTTTTCTGAACAAATAGATCAATCCCTCTATAGTAGATATTCATTATTTCTGGTGGATAGGATCTCACATCCTTTGTGGCAGCCTTGGCTTTATTTATGTAATCCTGGACGTCAAGGTAATTCGGATCAAACCTCGCAATTGCTTCTAACTCTGCAAGAGCATCCTCATACTCACCTGCTGCATAGAGTTCAAGTGCTTTGGCATATTTTTCTGATTTGAAGGTTTCATCTGCGACAATTTTTTGTTCAAGTGCTCGTTTTTCTTCTTCGTACTTTCTCTGGAGTGTGGCTATTTGCCGCTCGTATGTTGCCCTTTCCTGGCTGAGCTGACTTTCAAGTGCTGCTCTCTGGGCTTCGTAGTTTTGTCTTAATTCTTCAAGTGCTCTGTTTTTTTCTGCTTCGAATTGTGCCGTAAGGTCTGCTATTATTTCCTGTCTTGTTTTTTCAATTGTTTGATCGATTTTTGCAATCTTTTCCTGGTACTTTTGCTCTAGTTCCTGTAGTACCCTCTGTTTGTCTGCTTCATATTTTGCAGATAATTCCTCCAGCTGTTTTTGATATTTCTCGGTTGCCTTTCTAATACCTTTTTGTATTTCCTGTTCTATCCTCTGTTTTTCAAGCCTTTTTTTCTCATCTATACTTAATCCAAACCTGTAGCTTATTCCAAGTCGCATGAGAAGTTCAGCTGTTCCCTGCCATGTTGGATCTTCAAAGGAAACTGCGTAATCAATTCCAATCCCCCATTGCCTTATTCCCATCCCAAAGGAGAGACCCTGTGGCAGAGATTGAAATATATTCTGTGGTTCAAACTCCCTGTAACCTGCTCTAAACATAAGCCTATCTGAGAAGTTTACCTCGGTCCCGAAACTCAAATCATAGTAAAGCTCTGGTTTTGTTGGGTTGTAATTGTCGGTAAACATTCTTCCGTCAAGATCAAATGTTAAGGTTGTTCTTTTATTTGCCCCTAACTTAAAACTTGTTCCTATCCCGAGTTTATATATTCTTGTGTTTTTTTCGTATTCACTTCCAAGTTTTATCCCGGTACCGTATACATCCTGTACAACAGCACCAATAGAAAGCCATTCAGGTCTTTTTGGATTAAAGTAAAACCCGATATCGAAGCTCGCACCTGTGCCTGTGTAATCGAGGAGATTTATCTGTTCAATCTTTACAGTACTTCCAACCCCGAGGCCCCACTTAAAATTGTAACCATACGCCAGAAGGATCTGATAATGTAGGTATGAGTTTTTTTCTGTTGTGATTGGAGCTCCGCTTGAGTCGTATGATTCTATTCCAGATGTGTATACTCCAAGCCCTCCAAAACCGAGAGCACCAAGGCTTACAGTGGGATTTGTGTAGAATCCACTTACGTAGTAGGAATCGGCTATTGTTCTCAATCCAAAGAGGCTTATTTCTTTATACTGGTTGAAAGCCATTGCACCGGGATTCCAGTATACAAGAGAAGAATCTCCTGCTATTGCGGTAAATGCTCCCCCCATTCCAAGGGCTCTTAGACCTGCACCGTATGAGAATATGTTTTCAACTCCCCCTGTTTCTCCTGTTGAGGAAAAAGCTCCAAATGGGAATGATAGAAAAATTATGATAATCCCGATAAATAATAATCTCCTCATCATAGAAAAAAATATAACACATACGGGGAATTTATCAAATTTGAAATACATTTTTACTCTTCCCATTTACCCAGTAACCTAATTTCCCTTTCAAGCTTTAAACCAAGCCTTCTTTCTACCTCGTTTTCTATAAATCTTATAAGATTATAAATATCCTGTGCCGTGGCATTTCCTGTGTTGACTATAAAGTTTGCGTGTTTGTTAAATATCTCTGCCCCACCTATTTTTTTACCTTTTAATCCAAGTTCTTCTATGATCATGCCGGTTGGTTTTCCAAAATTTCTATTGTTTTTAAAAACACACCCTGCATTTGGAAGTGCATATTGTCCCAGCTCTTTTCTTTTTTGCCGATATTCCTCTATAAGATTTTTTATCTTTCCGGAGTTTATAGGTTTCAGTTTAAATGTTGCCTCCAGTATAAAAGTTCTCTCTTTCTGGAAAGGGGAGCTTTTATATCCAAATGACAGACCTTCCCTCCTATATGTTTTTGATATCCATCTACCATTTGCATTCTTTTTGAATACCCGAACTGTTTCAATTATATCAGCTATTGATTTTCCATATGCCCTTGCATTCATGAATATTGCGCCACCAACCGTTCCTGGAAGCCCTGCAAACTCCTCAAAACCCCCATATCCAAGTTCAGCACATTTATCGACAATACGATCAATCTGTGCTCCACACTGGGCAAATATGGTCACTTCCTCGGCTACTGATGTTTCTTTTTTTATTACTTTGTTACTATTTTTTGAAGCTTGAGCTTTTTTTCCCTGAGATAAGATCTTATTTAATCTTTTTGTATTTATGACAAGTCCTTTAAGCCCTTCATCGTGTATAAGTACATTTGATCCACCACCCAGGATGTAAACCTCTATCTTTTTTTCATCGGCCCATTTTAGAGCAGCCAGTGCCTGTTCCTCATCTGCCGGTTCGATGTAATATTCTGCCGGACCACCTACTCTGTAGGTACTTAGTTCCTTAAGTGGGAAATTTTGTTGGATGAGGTTCTCGATCCAGAGATAATCTTTGTATTTCATTGTTTATATGATAACCTTCAAGGGTGTCTCTGTAAATATTTTCGACCTTAAAACGTGTTTTACAAGTTCGTATTTAATATTATAATTGCTTTTGTTCAAAGGTGAAAAGACAGGGTTTTCTTTCTCAGCTGCTCTTAATTTTACCGAGTTTATTATTCATTGATTGTTTGTGCATATGTTTATTAAAAGATTCAGCGTGTTATAGTATAGGCGTAATGATTTATATGGAGATTCTGTAAATGGAAGAACTCGATATTGAAAAAGTAGTCGGTATTCTTAGAAGTGAAATAAAAAACTGGCGGAAGCCCTCTGTTACTGAGATTGCCGAGAATAGAGATCCTTTCAGAATACTTATATCAACTATAATATCCCTTCGTACAAAGGATGATGTGACAAGAGAAGCTTCACAGCGTTTGTTTTCTGCGGCGTCGACCCCGGAGGAAATGTGCCTTCTCTCAGAGAATGAGATTGCAGAACTTATATATCCAACTGGATTTTATAACCGGAAAGCAACAACAATAAGGAATATTTCAAGGATTATTGTCGAGCAATACAATGGAAGGGTACCCAGCAGGTTTGAAGATTTGCTTCATCTTCCAGGAGTGGGAAGAAAAACAGCCAATCTGGTATATACGCTTGGTTTTGGAAAGCCGGGTATATGTGTTGATACACATGTACACAGGATTATGAATAGGCTTGGGTATGTAAAAACAAAGACACCTGAGAAAACAGAGAAAGCCCTGAGGGAAAGATTACCGGAAAACCTCTGGATTGAAATAAACGATATCCTGGTAACCTTTGGACAGAATATATGTACGCCAATCTCTCCATGGTGTTCAAGATGTCCCATTTCCGGGTTCTGCCCAAAAATTGGAGTAGGTAGAAGAAGGTAGTGGTTTTTGATAATTCTGATACTTATCATATAGATAATATCTCGGTGGCTCCAAATCGGCTGAATTAGATAAAAGCCAAATTTTCTGATTCCTATCAAAATGTGTTGGCACAAAAATATAATAATGTTATTTATCAGAATATTATATAAGTAAGAGCTAATAAGAGTAAATGATATTATCGATTGACATTTAAAACGTATGTGGTTAGAATATATACGTATTTAATACGTATAGGAGCTAATGATGCATAAGAAACTTACTATAAGTATAGATGAAAAGGTATATGAAGGTTTATATAAAAGAGTTGGTAGGCGTAAAATCAGCAATTTTATTGAGAATCTGGTAAGACCACTTGTTATTGAAGAGGAATGGGAGTCCGGATACAAAGAAATGGCAGAAGATGAAGCAAGGGAAAAAGAAGCTTTGGAATGGTCTGAAGCTCTCATAGGAGATGTTACAGAGGATCCGAGGTGAAATCTGGTGGGTAAACTTTAATCCCTCTGTTGGAGGTGAGATAAAAAAGCAGAGACCTGCAACAATAATAAGTAATAATATATCCAACAAATATCTTAATCGAGTACAGGTTGTACCTATAATTTGAAAAATTAGTAAGCTATATCCTTGTGAGGCATTTATTACAATAAAAGGCAAGAAGCATAAGGCGATGGCGGACCAACTTACAACTGTGAGTAAAAAACGTTTGATAAATTGTATTGGTCAAATTACTGATTCAGAACTACAGGATCTTGAAAGAGCTGTTAAAATCCAGTTAGATCTATTGTGATGAGACTGTAACTTTTAGTGCTGGTGTCGAACCCTCTCATTAACCTTTATTTCAGTAATAGTTAATGTTCTAAAGTTACGTGATATATGAACAAAAAATATAAAAAATAATAGATTAATACTCCAGCATTTCAAATCCTTTTAAAATTATTTCTTTTGCTTTATCCGTGACATTATACTCGTTTATTCTGTCCATAGGAACCCAAAGTGTTTCGAGAGCATCGCTTTTCGGAGTTGTTCTCCCGGATCTATAAACTGCAAGAAAATCGAAGACCAGATAGTGAAAGGCTGTTTTTCCTCTATCGTCTTTTTCTATATATTCGAAAATGTCTATCAGATCCTTTATCTCAATATTTATGTTACACTCCTCCAGGATTTCTCTGGCCACTGCATCTGTGAGGGTTTCACTCTCCTTCACCCTTCCCCCGGGAAGAGTCCATACATCCTGCAGAGGAGGTTTTCCTCTTTTTATAAGGAGTACCTCTCTACCTCTGAAAACAGCAGCCCCCACACCGACAATTGGAGTTGTAGGATATAATCTTCGATCCATATGTACCTTTCTTTGAAACTTATTTACAGTTTTTCGGTTGTTACCATGGGCCTTCAGGAGTATTTATACAAATTGTATAATGAACCATACATTTAGCTGAATCAATTTGATTATGCTGAATATTCACATGGCTGCTCAGTTTTCTAAGCAACCTCTGAGATGGAATGATGAGAATCAATTTAATAAGTTTAATTCTCAAAGGAACAATTCATGTTGAGTGTTTTTGGAATATTCAGAATCTATATTAACTAAACCACAGGGTCCAGTAAAGGTTTTGGACACAGGGAGTTGTTTAAATGCTTTTTGTAAACCCGAAGTTCATTCTATAAATTAATAGACTTAGAGATGGATTATATTTAATTTATGCTGAAAAATATGACCAGGAGCTTGATATGGATGTGAGGGATAATCAACTGTATATAGGCGGGGTAAGTGCTATTGAAATAGCAGAAAAGTACGGGACTCCGGTTTATGTGTATGATGAAAATATTATAAGAGAAAGAGCAGAGGGGTTACTGAGGAGCATAGAATGGCCTAATAAAGAGCTAAAATATGCCTGCAAGGCAAATACGAATCCATCTATTATTAAAATTTTGAAAGAATACGGGATTGGAATAGATGCAGTTTCCCTCGGGGAGGTATACTGTGCACTTAGATGTGGTTTTCCCAGAGAAGCGATACTGTTTACTTCAAATAATGCTTCTTTTACAGAGCTGGAATACGCTATTCGGGAGAAAATCCTCATTAATATTGATTCCCTTTCACAGCTTGAGATGGTTGGTAAAAAGTACACGGGGCTTGAGCTATGTGTGAGGATAAATCCCAATGTGGGAGCAGGTCATCATCAGCATGTTATAACGGGAGGACCCGAAAGCAAGTTTGGAATAAGCTACAGGAATGTTGAGAAAATTAAGGAGATTGCATCAAAGTATTCACTCAGGATTAAGGGATTGCACCAGCATATTGGTTCGGGGATTCTTGAAACCGAGATATATCTCGAGGCGGTAGAAGTATTGCTTGATGTTGCAGAGGCTTTCGACTCTCTTGATTTTATAGATTTTGGTGGAGGTATAGGGGTTCCATACAGAGAGAGTGAAAAACCAATTGATATAGAAGACCTGGGGGAAAAAATTACCAAAAAGTTTGCCGATTTCTGTAAAAAATACGGAAGAGAGATTAAGCTTTGCCTGGAACCGGGAAGGTATTTTGTTGCGGAGAGTGGATTTTTGCTTGCAAGGGTCACTGCTGTTAAAAAAGAAGAAAAATACAGGTTTGTGGGTACAGATACAGGATTTAACCATTTGATCCGCCCTGCTATGTATGGTAGTTACCACAGAATAATTAATGCTGGTTGTGTAAATGGAAAAAAGGTCAGGCAGGTTGTGGTTGGTAATATTTGTGAGTCAGGTGATGTTTTTACCAGGGATGAAAAAGGTATTGTTGAGAGGGAGCTACCACTTTTTAGAGAGGGGGATCTTGTATGCATCTGTAATGTGGGGGCTTATGGATTCAGTATGGCCTCAAACTACAACTCCAGGCCCCGCCCACCAGAGGTTCTGGTTGGAAATGGTAAAATGAGGCTGATAAGAGAAAGAGAAACAATAGAAGATATATTCAGGGGATGTGTGGATTTATGAGCTCTAAAGGAGTAATAGGGGTTTTCTTTGGTGGTTTTTCTGTGGAGCATGAGATTTCTGTATTATCCGCCAGAAACATCGTGAACAGTCTTATAAAAGCAGGCTACAGGGTGGTAGGGATTGGTATCGATAAGGAGGCCAAATGGGGGGCATTTTCTGAAAATGAGCTTGTAAAATTTCTCAACGACAACAGGGTGGTTTCTTTTGGCGACGAAAGGCTTGTGTTGCCTGTACCTGGCGGTGGTGCTGGGAAGGCCCTTTATCATTTATCGAAAAAAAGTTACCTGAGTATTGATTGTGCCTTTCCAATCCTTCACGGTACCTTTGGCGAGGATGGAACGATACAGGGTATTTTCGAGCATATTCAGATACCATATGTTGGTTCTGGGGTTCTCGGATCATCTGTTAATATGGATAAGGAGTTTTCAAAAAGACTTTTGAGGGAGAGGGGGCTTCCCATCACAGAGTTTATTGTTTTTGAAAAAGGGGAGGTTCCTTCTTACGAGGATGTAAGCAGAAAACTCGGAAATGCAGTTTTCGTTAAACCGGCTTCCCTAGGTTCTTCAGTGGGGATAAGTATGGTGGAGAACAAAGACCAGTATGTTCAGGCAGTTAAAGATGCCTTTACCTATGATACAAAAATCATTGTTGAAAGGAGGGTAGAAGGTAGGGAAATAGAATGTTCAGTGCTGGGAGGAGAGAATCCTATCGCCTCGCTCCCAGGTGAAATAATTCCCAGGAAGGGGTTTTACAGTTATGAGGCGAAGTATCTTGATGAGGATGGGGCTGAACTTGTGGTGCCGGCGAAGCTGGATGATAACATGATAGAAGAAATAAAGTCTATTGCTGTTAAAGCATTTAAGGTACTTGGATGTTTTGGGCTCGCCAGGGTTGACTTTTTCCTCGTTGAAGATTCTAAGATTATTATAAACGAACTCAATACAATCCCGGGCTTTACTCAGATCAGTATGTATCCAAAGCTATGGGAGGTTAGCGGGATACCACAGCATGAACTCGTAGGAAGGCTTATTGAAATTGCTGTAGAGAGATTTGAAACTCTCAGAAAACTGAGGAGATTCTATATATAAAAATACTGTATGGCCTGGAAAAAATCTGGAGGATGGGATGAGAAAACTTTCAGATTACATCGCTGAGGTAAAACCTGTAAGCATGGATGTTCTGGATGAGGTTCAGAGGAGGCTGGATAACCAGACCAAACCGCAGGGAAGCCTTGGAAGACTTGAGGAACTCTGCAGGGTAATGGCGATGGCCCAGAGAACTCCACATCCAAAGTATGAAAGAAAGATAATATTTACAATGGCTGCTGACCACGGGGTGGTTGAGGAGGGAGTAAGCGCATACCCTCAATCAGTCACTGCCCAGATGGTTCTTAATTTTATTGCTGGGGGTGCTGGAGTTAATGTTCTGGCAAAGCATTGTGGCGCTGATGTTGTGGTGGTTGATATGGGAGTGGCTTCAAGAATTGAAGCTGAGGGATATATTGATAGAAAAATAGACTTTGGAACTCGAAACTTCACAAAAGGCCCGGCAATGACGCTGGAGCAGGCAGAAAAATCTGTTGTTACGGGAATTGAACTTGCAATTGATTATGATTACGATCTGCTTGGGACCGGAGATATGGGTATCGGTAACACCACAGCATCATCGGCAATAGGAGCTGTAATTACAGGAGCTTCGGTGGAAGAAATAACAGGATTTGGAACGGGTATTTCTGAAGATGGGTGGAGGAAAAAGGTTAATGTTATAAAGAGGGGCATTGAGGTGAATAAACCTGATAGGGATAACCCTCTCGATGTGTTATCAAAGGTAGGTGGATTTGAGATAGGAGGTATAGCCGGGTTAATAATTGGAGCCGCTATTAAAAAGAGTGTTTCTGTTGTTGATGGATTTATCTCGACGGCGGGGGCACTGATCGCTGCTTCTCTATGTCCTTTTACAAAAGACTACATGGTTTTGTCGCACCGTTCTGCTGAAAAGGGACATTCGATATTTTATGCTTATCTCGGGAAAGAACCGATTCTTGATCTTGGTCTCCGCCTTGGAGAGGGAACAGGTTCGGCTATTGCCATGGAAGTAATTGATGCAGCCATGCATCTTTACTATGAAATGGCGACCTTTGAAGATGCGGGGGTCGATAGAAAGGTTGAATAATTTTAACTAAGGCTGCTTTTTTTCTGAATCTCCCTGTATTTCCTGTTAAGTATAATCAACGCTTTTTTCAATTTTGCTTCAGCATCCTCTATCTTCTTGATAAGAAATGTTATCCTGTTGTATTCCTTTCTTATTGTGACGAGGGTTCTGAGTTTTCCTCTATCTGGTTTTCCCACCTCTTTTTCTATTCTCGCAGTTATAACCAGAACTGCCCTGAGTCTCTGAAGATTCTGTCTTACTTTTGTGAAGAAAACAAGCGCTTTCCTCGTCTGGATTATCTGTCTCTGGATGAGCTTTTTTTCTTCATCATACATACCTCTTTTTTCAAGCTGATTTATTTTTTTAATGAAAACAGCCCAGCTTTTTCTGTATCTTTCAATATCGTCCTTCTTTTCTCTGAGCTTCCCTATTAATCTTCTCTCTATTTGAAGTATTCTCAAAAGTGCGGTTTCAGGATCCTTTTTTATTTTTTCTGTAATCCTTTCGCGCCATTTCATGTAGTTTGGTCTTTTTTTCAGATCTTTCTTTTCGCCTGTAATATAAAACTCAGCAATAGCCCCTCTTTCAAGGATGTAGGATTTTTCGTCTGTTTCAGC
This sequence comes from uncultured Spirochaetota bacterium, assembly GCA_964518675.1. Classification (GTDB taxonomy): domain Bacteria; phylum Spirochaetota; class B62-G9; order B62-G9; family CAZFGQ01; genus CAZFGQ01. The sequence continues at coordinate 3,893 of CAZFGQ010000019.1, read as the reverse complement.
CTGAACAATGCCTTCTGTGACCTCAATCAGGGATGTTCCATCCTCGGCTGCAGAAACGGTAAATCTGGTACCCCTAATACCTGCAACAGTTGCCAGTGTGTTAACGCTGAATACCTCCTTGTTGGGCATTAATTTGGTAACGAGTAACTGAATTCTTCCGATTAATAGCCCGAGGCTGGTGTAGGAATTATTCTCAAGCAGGGAGCTTTCAATTCTGAGAATTGTATCTCCTTCTACCAGTATCCTGTTTCCCGAATGAAGTTTTATCTCAACAGATGAGTCTGGATCTGTCTTTATTGTGTCTGATGATTTTATCACATCCCCCAATTTTAAAGGGATGTATACCTGATTTGCGGGTTTTACAAAGCACGTACCTGAAATGAAGACAACCTTACCAATACCACCTTCCTGAGAGTACAGGAATGATCCTCCGGTTGTGAATAATGTGATCAAAAGAACCAATAGTATATATTTTTTCATCATTTTATCTCCGTTTCTGATCTCTGAATTTTCACTGCAATAAAACCACTTCTTTATAGGTTCGTTGTGGAGTTATAATTCAATTGTAATTTTACCCTTATTTTGATATTTTCATCAATAATTTATTTTAATTAAGGAGATTTGTTTTTGAGAAGAATAGTAAGACAGTTTACCTTTGCACTTTCTTTTCTGACGGTTTTCCCTGTTTCCGGGAAAATCCGATTTGATTTATCTGATTCCGGGAGATCAACGTCATTTTTTCCGATTATTGGGTTGCTGATAGGGTTAGCTGGAATGTTGCTGGGCGTGCCCCGGTTTTTTAATCCCTTTACCAGGGCGGTAATGGTCTGTGTATTTTTCCTTTTTATTACAAGGGGCATCCATGCGGATGGCCTTCTCGATACCTTTGATGGTTTTTTTTCGATGAAATACGGTCCGGAAAAGATTAAAAAGATTATGAAGGATCCAGGCGTTGGTGCCATGGGATTTGTTGGAGGTTTTTCGTTCTACATTCTGAAAATTGCAGGGCTTTTTGAGGTGTTGAAGCTCGATTTTCCTGATTACTTGCTGATTGCCCTCATTCCGGCTATTAGCAGGGGTGGTATTTCTTTTATCTGTCTGTTATCCAGAAAATACATGTTGTCACGAGGCAAAGATGATAAATCTATTATTGGAGAAGGGCTTGGTAGAGAGTTTATTCTTTCCTCCGGGATACTTCAATTTTTCACCTCCAGTTTCATTACACTTTTATTTTCAATTGTTTTTTATCTTATTTTCGGTGTTTTAACTATCATTGCGCTTCCTTTTTTGAATATTGGTTTCTGGATGGGTTGGTATCTGATCTGCAAAAACAGGCTTGGGATAGTTAATGGTGATACAATGGGTGCCGGAATTGAGATTTCAGAGGTTTTTCTCCTGTTTGCTGGGTATGTGATGATGGTATTGTGATACATTAATATACCTATATAATGTTCAGTTAAATTTTATCCCGAAAGGATTGAGTATAATCCCAGGGTGGTCGGGTGTAAGATGTGGATAAATGTTTTAGTTGCCTATCTGGTAGATGTACTCCTCGGTGATCCAGAGATACGTTTTCATCCAACAAGACTCATTGGTAGATTGGTATCATTTGCCGAAGGACTTTTTTACAGACTTCGGAATAAACTACTCGGTGGATTTCTGGTGTCAATATTCACAACTGGAATAGTGTTTTTGGTGATTTTCTATATATCGAGGTTCGCTGGCATGTTAAATCTGCCGTATGGGTTGAATCCTGTATTTATAGTTATGATATATTTTTTATTCTGTAACAGGGATATGCACAGGCATGCCATGGCTGTTTACAGAGCACTTGAACAGGATACGCTGGAGAGTGCTAGAAGAATGGTTGGTAGGATAGTTGGTAGAGATACAGAATCGCTTGATAGAAAAGCTATAATAAGGGCAACAGTTGAGACTATTGCAGAAAATACAGTTGATGGTTTTATAGCTCCTCTGTTTTATCTTACGATTTTTGGATTGCCAGGTGGTTTTTTATACAGGGCAGTTAATACTCTGGATTCTATGCTTGGATACAAAAATGAAAGATATGAAAGATTTGGTAAAATCCCTGCCCGTGTTGATGATGTTTTCAACTACCTCCCTGCCAGGATTAATCTCCCGTTTTTATTTCTGGCAAGTGGATTTAAGATAGGATTGCTTGGAGTTGCTCTTAGGGATGGAAAAAAACATCCAAGCCCCAATAGTGGACTGGCCGAAGCAGCTTTTGCGGCTTTCCTTGGAATTGCCCTTGGAGGGCCATCTTTTTATGGTGGGAGAGAACATGTGAAACCATGGTTGGGTAAAAACAGAGTGGATAACAACAGGCTTGAGGATCGAAAGCTTATTCTGAGGGCACTTTTCCTTTACTGGGTAAACTCACTCCTGGCTCTGGCATTTTTCTCGCTTATAATGTATTATTTTCATCTTCCTCTGTCATATTAAAGTTTTAAGAGATTGCTTATCCACAGTCTGTTTGTGAATTATTAACTTTAAAACTTCTCCTATTTTATTGAAATATAAATAAGACATGTGGTAATATAGATGGTATGCATTTAAATGCAGCCTGGCTGTTAAGATTCATACTGGTATAAGTATTAATTGTGTTCATTATAATGATCCACTCGTATTGTAGGATGGTGATATTTAAGACATCTCATAATTCTGGAGGGGGCCTATGGAATACAGAACGCTGGGTAGGACAGGTTTGAAGGTTAGCTGTGTTGGTTTTGGGGGTATTCCTCTTGCAGGGCTAACTGTTGAAGAGGCTGGAAAAGTTTTGAATAGAGCCCTTGATCTCGGGATAAATTTCATTGATACTGCAAGGGGATATAAAGAGAGTGAATCTCTTATTGGCAGCACCATTTCGAAAAGACGAAAGGAGTTTTATCTGGCAACAAAGACAAGGGCAAGAGACGAAGAGGGTATTCTGAAAGAGTATGGAATCAGTTCCGAGTACCTGAAAACGGATTATTTTGATCTTTATCAGATCCATTATGTAAATACGGAGGAAGAACTTGAGCTTGTTATGAAGCCTGGTGGACCTTATGATGTTCTATACAGATTGAGAGATGAGGGTAAAATTGGATATATAGGAATTACCGGACATGATGCTTCTGTTCTCATGATAGCAGCTAAGACAGGAAAATTTGATACAATTCAAGGAGCATTCAGTTTTCTGGAGAAAGAACAGAAGATTGTTGATCTTATACATTTTTGTGATAAGAACAAGATAGGTTTTATATGTCAGAAACCTCTGGCTGGCGGTGCCATTTTAAATGGGGTTGCTGGGTTAAAATGGATACTTCATTTTCCTGTTTCAACCGTTATACCCGGTATGAGTAATGTGGAGCAGGTTGAGCAAAATGTAGCTGCAGGCTCTCCTCCTTTTGACCTTTCAACGGATGAGATGAATGCTCTTGATGAGATTGCATCAAAGCTTGATAAGTACTTTTGCAGGCGCTGTTATTACTGCCATCCTGTGTGTCCTGAAAATATAAGGATAGGTGTTATCCTTGAGTTCTATGGAAAAGCCCAGTTTCCAGAAAATCTCCAGCTGGCAAGAAGGTGGTACCAGGGATTTAAGATAAATGCTGCTAATTGTACCGAGTGTGGACTCTGTCTGCCCGAATGCCCGTATGGACTCCCCATTATCGATATGTTAAAAGAGGCCCATGCTCTTCTTGGTGTTCAATGATATGGTTTAACTCCAGCAAACTGGTTGTGTTTGACTAATTTAAAATATAATTCTTTTGTAAATCATAAAGTAAGATAGGTTGCATAATTTTGGCCTAATAAAGGGAACTTAGAGATATAAACTGACTGTGTTTTGATTGAACTGGTGGGAGAGTATGTTAATTATGAAAACAGTATGG
>CAZFGQ010000018.1:0-41304 GCA_964518675.1 uncultured Spirochaetota bacterium | reverse complement strand
TGGGAAAGAGGCTCCCTTCAGGAAATAAAATTACCGTAAAAGATATAGATAAACTTGTAAAAAAACTGGAATCCATAGCACCTGAGAGTGCCTACGAAGAGGTTCTTAATCAAAATCAGGAACTCATGTGTATCCTCGCCGATGCAGAAAAGAAAAAAAACCAGTTAGTGAAACTGAATTCTGAACTTGAAGAAAAAAATAGGGCTATTTTAAACTTACACAGAGAGTTGGAGGACAGATTAGTACAGCTCAAAGAAATGAATGAAATGAAAAGCAAATTTCTATCATACGTAGGCCATGACTTAAGAACACCCATCAGTGCCATCCTTTCTCTGACATCTATTCTACTGGAAGAATGTGAAGGTAAACTCTCAAATGAACAGAGGAAACAGATTGCACTCATCAAAAAATCTGCCGAATCACTTCATGAAATGGTAAACAACCTTCTCGACCTGGGCAAAATCGAAAGTAAAAAACTAAAAATCAACCCAACAAAAACGAGTCTGTGCGAAATAATAAAAGAGCTTAAAAGTTTAATGCTTCCAGCCCTGAAAAAGGAAAAAGTACAATTAAAAATCAAAAATCCTGAAAAGGACAAAGTAATATATACTGACAAAAGTAGGGCTGTTCAGGTGCTTAGGAATCTTATTGAGAATGGTCTCAAATACACAGATGAAGGATACGTAGCATTGAAATCAAGATACAATGAAGAAAAAAACAGAGCTGAGTTCTACATAGAAGATACAGGTTGCGGGATTCCTGAAGAAATTAAAGAGCACATTTTTGATGAATACGTGAAAAACGGAAAAAATAAAGCCGGAATAGGGTTGGGGTTATCGATTGCAAGATACATCGCCAGATTGCTTGGAGGCGATGTTGAACTTATAAAAACTGAGCTAAGAAAAGGATCAATATTTCTTTTCTGGATTCCAAAAATTAATGATAAAATTTAACTAAAAAAATAAAATTAATATACATAAATTGCATAATCCTTAAATTTGTATTTCCTTGATTTTTTAAAACAAGATATTAAATTTGAGTTTAACATATTATTATATCTAAGTGCTTTTAAAAAAGATCATGGCTCTTCTGTATAGGCAATAATTGAAAAAAACTAAGAGAAACCATTATCAAAGATTACTTTATTTCACAAGTGTGAATTTCAAAAATAAACGAAAGATTATACAAGTGGCTTACCGGAAAAGAATATGGACAAAAAGAAATACACGGTATTAAATGTGGATGATGATGATGCAAACAGATATGCTGTTACCTATATTCTCCGAAAAGCTGGATTCAGAGTAATAGAAGCCCAAAATGGAAAAGAGGTACTTTCAAAAGTAACAGAAAATCTAGACATTATAATTCTAGATGCAAATCTTCCCGATATTAGTGGTTTTGAAATCTGTAGAAAGTTAAAATCAGATCCTAAAACTTCACATATACCAATTCTTCTCCTTTCAGCGACACATAAGAAGTCGCAATCAATAGTGAAGGGACTTGAGATTGGGGCAGATGGCTACCTAACCCAGCCTATAGATCCAGAAATCCTAAAAGCATGGATAAGAGCCCTTTTAAGATTAAAAGAAGCAGAATTAACAGCTCGTGAAAAAGCTCTCGAATGGGAAGAGACATTTAATTCAATAGAATTTCCAATCTTCCTACTTGATAATGAAGGCAAGATTATAAATGCTAATTCCAGCGCCATTGAACTATTCAATATAAATAATAAAAATATTTTTAAAATGTTTATTAACGACTTTTTAAAGGATAAAAATTTCCCACCCGAAGCTTACTGGAAAAAAATCGATCAAAAAGATAAAAAACAGGAATTCTTTGAGTTCGAGCACAATGAAAAAGAGTATCTTCTCACCGTAACAAAAATCCAGAGCAAAGAGGGAAAAACAAAAGGGTATATATATGTACTCTACGATAAAACAGAAAGAAAGAATCTTGAAAGAAAGCTCTATCAGGCCCAGCGGTTAGAGTCTATCGGAAGGCTAACTGCCGGTATCGCTCATGATTTCAATAATATGCTGACAGTTGTAATAGGTTACACAGATATGCTTTTACTGAGTATGTCAGAAAATGACAAAAATAGAAACATTATCGAAGAAATAAATAAAGCCGGAAAGAGGGCCTCAAATCTGGTTCAAAACCTCCTTACATTCAGCAGAAAACAGATCATGGAACCATCGGTTGAGAACATCAATAATATTATCATGGATATGACAAAATTACTTGACAAAGTTATTGGAGAAGACATCGAATTAATACAGATACTAGATGAAAACCTTGAAAAGGTTTATATTGATAGAAGCCAGTTTGAACAGGTAATAATGAACCTCGTTATCAATGCAAGAGATGCAATGCCTGAGGGAGGAAAGCTCATAATAGAGACAAAAAATGTGGTTTTAGATGATAATTATATAGAAAAACACAGGGAAACCTCAATTAAGAAAGGGGAATATGTCCTCGTTGCGGTAACAGATACGGGAATAGGAATGGATAAAGAAACGGTCTCTCACATTTTCGAGCCTTTCTTTACCACGAAAGCGGAAAAAGGGGGAACAGGTCTTGGGCTTTCCATGGTTTATGGAATAGTAAAAAGAAGCGGTGGATATATATGGGTTTACAGTGAACCAGGGAATGGTACAACGTTTAAGTTATACATTCCCAAAACCTCACTTAAAGAAGAAGTGACAAAGATAAAAGAAGAAGCGAGTCCCATTGAGCAGCAAAAGGGAACAGAAACTATTCTGGTGGTTGAAGATAACGACCAAATAAGAGAACTTGTAAAAATAAGCCTCTCAAAATTAGGATACAAAGTTATTACAGCATCCGACTCCATTGCAGCCATTAACATTTGCAGATCTCAAAAAAACATAGATCTTCTCATTACAGATGTAGTGCTACCCGAGAAGAATGGAAAAGAACTATACGACGAAATAAAAAAGTTGATAAATGATATAAAAGTCCTGTATATTTCAGGTTACACTGAAACAGTGGTTTCACAAAAAGGCATAGTAAAAAAAGGGATCGATTTTCTCTCAAAACCATTTACTCCCAGGGAACTTACCAAAAAAGTTGCCGAAGTGCTTAATAAATAATAATGAATTCTTAAAATGCGATACCACATCGAGAAACTAAACCTCATTTATGAAGAAGACATATCACTGGTGAGAAAGAAAGCCAGCATAATATGCGAGAGCATTGGTATTTCCATCATCCAAAAATCCAGGTTCATAACGGCTATTTCAGAAATATTAAGAACACTCTTTAACCTTTTCGGCTCAGTAGAGATAAGCTTTGAATATGTCGATGATAGAGCAAAAGGAATTCTGGGTTCTGCTCTCAAAGCTAATAATATTAAAAATAAAAATCAAATAATAGAAATAGATAAATTAATTAAAAATGAAGTCAAAAAACTTGTTGAAATAATCAACATTAACATGAATGATCCAAACTCAATAACTATATTTCTTGGCACCTACCTACCTTCGGGCGACTCACAGATGCTCAAGAAAGTATTAAATATAAGAGAAGAACTCCACAGAAGAGGACCTTCCTCAAGCTATGAAATGATAAGAGAACATAATGAAGAACTCCTACAGTTGCTTGAAGAATTAAGAAAAAAAGACGAGTTACTTGCTAAAAAGATTGAAGAACTTGAGGAAATGAACAGGGAGCTAGACAGAACAAACAGGGGAATAATTGCTCTTACTCACGAACTGGAAAATAAAAATAAAGAGCTCGAAGTAAAGAACTCAGAACTTTTAAAAGAAATAAATGAAAGAAAAAAGGCAGAAAAAAAACTAAAAGAATCAGAAGAAAGGTACAGGATACTCGTTGAAAACATTACCGATGGGATTCTTGTAGTAAAAAACGGAAACATTGTATTTGCAAATAGACAGGCAAAAGATATTCTTGGTTATACTTCTGAAGATTTGACTGGAATTGATATAATCAGTTTTTTCCCCGATCTAATAAAAGAAAAATTGAGAAGGATAATTGAATCCAAAAGCGAAGAATGCTCTGAAAAAACCTGCGAAACGAAGATAATCACAAGAAAGGGTGAAGAAATCGATGTTGAAGTGGTAGTAAGAAATATAGCATTTTCAAACGAAATAGCCAACCTTTTAATATTAAGAGATATTAGATTGAGAAAACTTCTTGAAATAGAACGATTTCACACAAGAAAGCTTGAGTCAATGGGGATACTTGCCGGGGGAATCGCACACGACTTTAATAACCTTCTAACAATAATTATGGGAAACCTCGCCATTACAAAAACAAAACTAGGGGAAAAAAGTGACATATATAAGTTTATTGAAGAAGCAGAAAATGCATCTATTAAAGCAAAAGATCTCATATACGAATTTTTAGAATTTTCTTCAGGTAAACTCTCTGAAACCAGAGAGAGGATAAATATCAAAGAAACATTGAAAACAACTGTAGAACTGGTTTTTAAAAACCAAAGCATTGAAAAATCCATTTCAGTTCAGGATGACCTATGGGAGATTGAATGCAGCTTAACTCAGATAAAAAGGGCACTGACAAATATACTTGTCAATGCAAAAGAAGCCATGAATGGAAAAGGAAAATTAATCGTAACAGCAGAAAATATCAATCTTGAAAATGATCAGCTTCCTCCATTGGAAGCTGGCAAATGGGTTAAAATAACAATTACAGATACAGGATGTGGAATTCCAGAAAAACACATTGATAAAATATTTGATCCATACTTCAGCACAAAGGAAAGAGCTACTAAAAAAGGTATGGGGTTAGGACTTACTATCGCCTACTCTATTATAAAATCTCATGGAGGAAAAATATTTGTCAATTCAGAGGAGGGAAAAGGTACAGAGGTAGAAATATACCTGCCGGCTAAAACTACTTAAAAATAAAAACCAGATTAATAGTACGCTACTTCCCTGAAGCCTTCATACATGGCAATTATATTATCCAGCGGAACATCCGGCTGGATATTGTGAACCTGACAAAAAACAAAACCCCCGCCCTTTTTCAGTATATTTACCCTTCTCTTAACTTCATTCTTGACTTCTTCAGGGCTCGCAAACACCAGTGTACTCTGTGTATCAATTCCGCCACCCCAAAACGTAAGCCTATCTCCATATTTTTTCTTCAAAATTTCCGGCTCCATTCCCTTAACAGTTGGCTGGATGGGATTCAATGCATCAATACCTATCTCAATTAAATCTGGAATTATTTCATCAATTGCTCCATCACAATGGAGAAGTATCCTGCAGTTTGTATTTTCTTTTATAAATCTGAAAAGTTTTTCATGCCTTGGTTTAACAAGCTCTCTGTAAAGTTGAGGTGATATTAATAGACTATTCTGAGCACCAAGATCATCCGCTACTTTCACAACATCGATATACTCTCCAATCTCACTAAAAACAAATCCAAGACACTTTTCCCAGAAGTCAAGAAGGGTATCGAAAAGTTCCTCAACAAAATCCCTGTTTTCTATCATGTCCATAAGAAGTCTCTCATATCCTCTCAACCATGTTGCAAGACCGAATATAGGCTCTCTGGTTCCCTCAAGAACAATACAGTAGTGGTTACCATAGCTCTCAGCCTTGTCCTTTAATCCCTCAATCCTCTTTTTTGAAAAAGGATCGGGCCATGGATAATCATGAATGTCCTTTTTTTTCGCTTCTCCAAGAGGATGATAACAAAACTCGTAATAACATGAATCAGGACTTTTGCGAAAACCTATTCCCCATTCATCTATAAAAATTCCATCATCACGAGCTTCCCATTCTTTCGATTCCTTAAGATGAAGACATCTTGTATCCGAACCAAAATACTTCAGAAGTCTTTCATCTGGAGCCACAGTTCCCATTTTTTTCGATATTATTTCTGATCTGCCATCGGATATCCCCAAGTATTCCTCCAATCTCTTTTCCACTTCTCTGTGTATCGAAGTAACGTTTGTCCCTCCAAGATCCAAAGGAACCCTATCGGCCTCCTCATGATTGAGAGCTGTTAATACCCTCTCCTTTGAGTTCATTAATCAATACCTCTCTTTCCTTTATTCAAACCACATGACTTCCAAAAGAACTTCCTGCCCCTGAAAATACATTTCAAAAACCCAAATAGGAGAAAACCTCTATTTCACGTTATTAAGCTCAAAATACAGGAGTTTATTTTTGTTTATATCATCTTTCAATGCATCTGGCACTTCATCCTTGGAGGTAAAATATAATATTTGCCATCCCCACAATGAGAGTTCTTTTAGTAATTCAAGCTGCCTGCGCAACCGCTCATGATCGGATTTAACAAAAGGATCATCAAATATAAAAAACCCCTTTCTTCCCTCAAGCAATGCCTCGGCAAGCGAAAGTCTTATGCTCAGGTACAACTGATCGTAAGCCCCTGAAGAAAGCTTCCACGCTTCAAGGGTTGTTCCATCTGACATTTTTACCATTACAACCCCATCTGCGGGGTCGTAAGATACTTCACTATATCTTCCACCGGTAATACCTGAAAAATATCTGGATACGGGGTTTTTGGGGCCAAATAGTTGGGAAACCTTCCTTTTTTCACCTGCCTTGAGCTCTTCAAGCACTTCATCCAGCAATATAACATCCTTTCTCAATCTCTCCTTTTCATTGATAAAATCAGAAAGAATATCCCTAATAAACTCCAGATCCTTTTTCGTGCTCAAAAAGTAGTAATCTTCTTCCGTTCTCAGAATGGCATTTACCTCCTTTTCGAGCTCATTAAACTCGCTCTTAAACTGATCCATCCTCTGGTTCAATATTCCAAGCTCTTCATCTTTTCTCGAAATCGAACTTTCAATCTCCTCCAGTTCCTCCTCTTTGAAATCTATTCCATCTGCTTTATCGAGATAAGGCTTTAATTCTTCGATCTTCTTCATCCAGTATTTTTCAGGGTTTGACTTCTCACCTTCAGGCAACGGGAAAATATTTCCAAGCATATTCCTGCAATTATCAATATCAGCCGTAACTTTTTCTTTTTCCCCGAGTCTCTCAGCAAACTCATCCAGGCTTCCAACACCAAATTTATATCTATAGTTATTAATTCTGTCATCCAGCTCTTTCAACCTCCGGTTTATTTCTTGAAGCTCATTATTTTTATTTTTGATCATTTCCTCAGTGGATTTAACCCTCGACAAAACCTCAGGATACTCTTGCTGAAGTTCTTCATATTCTGTCTTTACCCTCTGGGATTTCCTGAGAAAATCGTCCAGATTATTGGCTTCCAGACCGATCCTAGAAAAACACTGAGAAATAAACACAATTCTCTTATGGTAACGCGATCTTCTAAACACATGAAACATCATCGAAATAAAGGAACCCATGCAGGATAAAAATGACACAAGCGTTAGCACCAGAAAAAACATTTTCACCACCGAATCATCGGTCACTGTAGAGGAGACCCCAAATATTACAGCAATTACACCGAACAGAACAAGGAGAAGCCTGAATAATCCAATTTTACCCTTTGATGTCTTTAGTTTTACATCATCAGCAGCTAATCTCTCGATCTCTGGTCTGAGCTCTAATTCAAGAATGTCATATATTTTCTTTACATGTTCAATATCTTTTTTTAAACCATCAAGAGCTTCCTTTTCTCTTCTCAGATTTTCTTCCAGCTTCGTAATCTCACCTTCAATCCTGACAAAATTCTCTTTCAGGACTTCTTTCTCTCTCTCAAGTTTCGACCATTGCCTGTAATCCTGCTCATCAAATATTCTGTACTCATCAAGCTTCTTACTGGCACTGGAAAGGTTATCAAGATATGCCAAAGCATCCCTGCACCTCTTCCCTTTCCTTGCATCTTCCAGTCGCCTCTTTTTCTCCCTCAAAAGCTCAATCTCATTTTTTATAGTTATTGATGATTCTACAGCACTATCGTAGTTCGACTCTTCCAATCTTGCTATAAGCTGTGGTATTTTCTGTTCGATAATTTCTCTTGCCTTCTCAATACGGGTTCTGAGTTTTTCAGATCCAGAATCAGAAAAAGATCTGGCTTTTGGAGTAATTGCTGCAATCTCAAATAGCTTTTGACGTATTTTCTCAAGTTTCATTATATCAAGGCCAGTGATTCTATCGGTAACTGCAGCGTAGAATTTGCTCTCTTCAGGAATACTGAGATCACTGCTTCTTATAACAAAAATGTTCCTGAATTCTGAAGGTAAAATCTGAAACAATTTCATAAAATCCCGTTTACCTGGGACTCTAATGCTTTCTCCATCATCATCTTCAATAATGATGTACCCCAGCGGTAATTCCTCCACCCTTTCAATTTTATCAAACTCCGAAAATTTTCTGTAAAGAAGCTTTATAAGTGCTTCGATTGTAAGGGTTTTTCCTCTTTCATTTTTTCCATAAAAAAGATTAAATTGTCCAAGCTTGAAGGGTGATTCAAAAAATATCGGACCATAACTGTTAATATGAAACTCCTTCAACCTCAAATTTCAGCCTCCATAAAAGCTCTCATTAGTAGCTCTTTTATTCTGTCAGAATCAATTTCATCCCGATCATAGTTTTTTATAATTTCATCAACTCTCTCACATATCTTACTAAAAAGAGGATTTTCATATATCATCCCAACATCTCTCAATAGTATTTCAGGTTGTAAATGACACCTGCTGGCTGAAACCTCTTCGATCTTTCTAATCACTTGCTCTTCTGTCATTCCGAATGCCCTCGCATTTACAAATCCGGTTACAACAAGAATTATCCTTGCCCTTAGAGGGATTTTATTAAGTTTCTCAGAAACGATCTTCTCAGGTGGGGTACTCTCAGAAGGATCAAGCCTTATCACACATTTTTCATAATATAAGGTATTAAGGGGTGTTTCATACACCTCACCACTTGATGTATCTATTACACCGGCATACCTCTGCCCTACTTCCTTTACTGTAATTGATACTGGAGACCCAGGGTATACAAAGTATCCACCATTTGTAAGCTTGTACGCCTGATAGGAGGTATGAAAATGCCCTGCTACAATATAATCAAATCCACAATTTTCAAATACAGAAAGCCTTACTGGCATATATCGGTTTTTCTCCTCACCGCCATAATCCCCACCTGAAAAGAAACTATCGAGAAGCTCTCCATGAAAAAGAAGCAGATTTAGCCTATCACCTTTTGTTCGTTTTGCAAGGCTGTAGATATACTCGGATGTTTCACGTTCGTTAAAACTGAGGTAAGGCATTCCCCAAACATCAACATCTCCTATACTTACAGGTTTATCCGGGGATACCGGAATGTGAGCTCCATAATCAAGACCAGCTTCAAATGCACCTGCATCATGGTTTCCCGGAATAATAATTACTTCTGCATCCAGCTTTCGGAAAACCCTCCTTACCTCTCCCCTCAATCTGCTCGAAAACCCTTTTCTATCAAAAAGATCACCGGAAATTAAAAAAAGATCAGCTTTAAGTTCTTCAACTTTGTTACATAGATCGAGAAGAGCTTCCCATCTTTCGTTATCGGTACCAGTGAGATGAAGATCAGAGGTGTGAATTATCTTCATGGAATACCTGCTCTAATTTATTCCAGATAAATCTCAAAAAGAGAATACTGAAAAGATCAATCTATAGTAAGTATAAAATACATGTTAAATGTATCAATAATTTCAGGTCAGATATAAATCCACGATCAGTGGCTCTGCCATTTAATAATAATAGAATTTTAATAAATTGGACATATTTGACAGGATTACATAATATAAATTTTCACTGATAGGGCAACCTTCGAGTTTTCATTATGAAAAAAATATTGATTTAAATTGTTCGAAGTTCGCCGGCACTACGACATTTTTAGTTCTACTTTGCATTCGGATTTCTATTTTTCGGAAAACTCGACATTCGTTTTGATATAATCTAGAGAAGGACAAAGCGGGCACATATATTTCACTTTTTTGATGTATCAGAAATATCAACTCCTATTTCCTCAAATCCACCGCTTTCCGGAAGTGGCTTTTTTTCAGGCAACTCTTTTACAGCTTCCTTGGCCTTTAACATCTCTTCTGTTTCGACCCTATTGGCCTTTGAGTTCATGTAACCAAGTGCAAGACTGATGATAAAAAACAGAGTGGCAAGTATAGTTGTTATTTTTGTTATAACACTACCCGTTTTCGTACCAAATACAGACTGACTCCCACCACCGATAAATCCAAGCCCTCCCGTACTACCCGGTTGTATCAAAACCACAATCACAAGAAGAACAGCCACTAAAAAAAATATAACTGTCATTGCAACTAACATTAAATTGTTACCTCTCAAAAATTATTCTTTTTGTCCCAGATCATACTTTAAACTTAACTATTCTTTCAAATGATTCAAGTTTTAGTGATGCCCCACCAACAAGTGCGCCATCTATATTATCCATAGCCATCAGGGCATCTATATTTTCAGGTTTTACAGAACCACCATACAGTATTCTGAGGTTCTCAGCAACCCTGGTACCGTATAGATCAGAAACAACATTTCTTATTAATATGTGCACATCATTTGCATCTTCTGGTGTAGCAGTTTTTCCAGTCCCAATTGCCCACACAGGTTCATAAGCAATCGTAAGAGAAGATACCATGCTCTCGGTAATCCCTTTAAGGCCTTTGATAACCTGGTTTTTCACAATTTCCTCTGTTTTCCCAGCTTCCCTTTCTTCGAGAAGTTCACCAACACATAGGATTGGCTTTAATCCAAACTTTATTGCATTCGACACCTTTTTATTTATCAGCTCATCATCCTCACCAAAAATATGTCTTCTTTCACTATGTCCGAGAATAACATAGCTGCATCCTACCGATTTTAACATATCAGCGGAAACTTCACCGGTAAATGCTCCCTGTTTTTCAAAATACATATTCTGTGCACCCAGCATTATCCTGCTACCATTTATAACACTTGAAATATCACTGAGTAAAGGGAAACCCGGACATATTAAAATATCTCTATCTTCAACGTCCGTAGTAACCTCAACGAGTGATCGTGCAAGTTCGACACCACTGTTAACATCAAGATTCATCTTCCAGTTACCGGCAATAAGTGGTCGCCTCATTTAAGACCCCTTAATTTCTATCTTGTGTATCTTAAAATGTGAATAAAGTGTGAATAAAAAACAGCTTTTTTGATTTCTGAATCAGTCCTTATTTTTGACATTCCCATTCGATATAACATAAACTTCTTTCATAAAAAACCAATACCTACTTATCCAGAAGGGCTACAATTCCTGGGAGCTCCTTGCCCTCAAGAAACTCAAGTGATGCTCCACCACCCGTAGAAACATGTGTAATTTTATCTGCAACTCCAATCTTGTTCACTGCAGCAACCGAGTCCCCACCACCAACCACTGTGGTACCTTTAGACGAAGCCAGCGCCTTAGCAATCTGCGTTGTACCCCTGGCGAACTTATCAATTTCAAATACCCCCATTGGTCCATTCCAGAAAATCGTTTTACCCTTCTTTATCTCCTTCTTATATGCCTTGATTGTTTTTGGACCTATGTCCACACCTATCATGTCTTGTGGAATTGAGTTCGTATCAACTGTTCTCGGCCTTGAATTCTCGCTTACCTCCTCTACAACCAGATGATCAACCGGCAACATAAAGTTAACGCCCTTCTCATCGGCTTTTTTAATAAGTTCAAATGCAAGGTTCACCTTATCAGTTTCCACAAGCGATTTTCCCACCTCAAACCCTTTTGCCTTTAGGAAGGTATAACACATTCCACCACCTATAATCAGGGTATCAACCTTTTCAAGAAGTTTTTCCAGTACACCTATTTTTGTGGATACTTTCGCACCACCAATAATAGCAATGTAAGGTTTATCAGGCTGGTACAGTAACTTGCCAAGAAAGTTTATCTCCTTTTCCATTAAAAAACCAGCAACTGCAGGCAGGTATTTCGTGATTCCTTCGGTAGACGCATGAGCCCTATGTGCCGTTCCAAATGCATCATTAACATAAATATCAGCATAAGAGGCTAGCTTTTTTGCAAACTCAGGATCATTTTCCTCTTCCTCTTTATGAAACCTTAGATTTTCCAGAAGAACAACATCTCCCGTCTGCATTCCTGAAACGATTTTCTCGGTTTCTTCCCCAATTGCGTCCTTCGTAACGATAACCTCTTTTCCTAAAAGCTCCGACAACCTCTTACCCACGGGAGTCATTCTCAGCTCTTCTTTCACCTGTCCTTTTGGTCTACCAAGATGGCTCATAAGTATAAGCTTTGTATTTTTTGAGAGTACATATTCAATCGTGGGTAATGCTGCCCGGATCCTCGTATCGTCTGTGATATTCCTTTCGTTATCAAGGGGAACATTAAAATCAACCCTCATTATAACCCTTTTACCATTCAAATCTATATCTTTCACCGTCTTTTTGTTGATCATTTCAACCACCCCTGTTAGAAGAGTTTTTCTATCAGATCAACCACTCTATTTGAATATCCCCATTCGTTGTCATACCAGGAAACAACTTTAACAAAATTATTGTCAAGAACCATTGTTTGAAGTGAATCAAATATAGACGAGTGTGAATTGCCTATAACGTCGGACGAGACAATAGGATCTGTACAATACTCCAGTATACCTTTCATTGGACCTTCAGCAGCTTTTCTCATGGCATCGTTAATCTCATCAACAGTTACATTCTTACCAAGCTCAGCTACAAGGTCAACCACTGAGCCAGTAGGCACAGGAACCCTCATCGCTATTCCGTGCAATTTACCGCTCAATTCTGGAATAACAAGCCCTATAGCCTTTGCAGCACCGGTAGTCGTGGGAATAACATTTATGGCTGCTGCTCTTGCTCTTCTTGGATCTTTATGGGCCAGATCAAGTATCCTCTGATCATTCGTGTATGCATGTACTGTAGTCATCAGGCCTCTTTTGACCTCGAAGTTATCATGAAGAACCTTCACTATTGGAGCAAGACAGTTAGTTGTGCATGAAGCATTTGAAACGATTTGATCATCGGGAGAAAGCATTTCATCATTAACACCCAGTACAATTGTTTTATCAACTTTATCTTTCGCAGGTACCGTAAGTATTGCTTTTTTCGCTCCCGCTTCGAGATGCATTGCTACCTGCGCTCTTTCTCTGAAAACACCTGTTGATTCTACCACAAGCTGTACACCAAGGTCCTTCCATGGTAATTTCGAAGGGTCTTTTTCTGAAAGAACCTTTATCTCCTTACCATTTATAACAAATCCATCCCCTTTAACCTCTATGGTGCCATCAAAACGTCCGTATATTGAATCATACTTAAGCAATATTGCAAGTTGTTCTGGAGAAAACATATCATTGATTGCAACAATATCAATGCCTTCTCGTTTTTCAGCAATCCTGAACACATTCCGCCCTATCCTACCAAATCCATTAATAGCAATTTTAATCGCCATTTTTCCCTCCATAGTTGATAATTTTGTATCATTTAAGTTTAATAAGTTTTCCCTTAATTATCAAGAAATTAAGGATATTCATACATGTATCTCATCCCCTCTTTAAAACAGACATGAAAGCCCTCTGGGGAATTTCAACCCTGCCAACCATCTTCATTCTCTTTTTTCCTTCCTTCTGCTTTTCCAGAAGCTTTCTCTTCCTCGTAATGTCACCCCCGTAACACTTTGCAAGAACATCTTTTCCAACTGCACTTATGGTTTCCCTGGCTATGATCTGTTTACCTATTGCAGCCTGAATGGGAATTTTAAATAAATGTCTTGGTATTTCCTTTTTTAAAGACTTTACTATCTCCTTTCCCCTCTGGTAGGCCCTATCCCTTCTTACTATCTGGGATAATGCATCAACCGGTTTTCCTGAAACCAGTATATCAAGTCTAACCAGGTCTGCCTTTCTGTAATCAATAACCTCATAGTCATACGAGGCGTAACCCCTGCTTACAGATTTTAACTTATCGTGAAAATCATACACTATTTCTGCCAATGGCATCTCATAAACAAGTTCAATCCGTTTCTCACCAATGTAATGCATGGATTTTTGAATTCCATATCTATCAGAAAGGAGTTTGAGAATATTACCCACATATTCATCCGGCGTTACTATACTCACCTTAACGTAGGGCTCCTCAGCATATTCGTATTCTCCATAATCAGGGAAATTAACCGGATTATCGACCACTCTAACCTCTCCATTTTTCATCCTCACCTTATACCTTACCGAAGGAGCAGTTATCACAAGAGATAACCCAAACTCACGCTCGAGCCTCTGCTGTACCACTTCCAGATGCAACAATCCCAGAAAGCCACATCTAAAACCAAACCCCAGAGCTACAGAGCTTTCGGGTTCATATACAAGAGAGGCATCGTTCAGCTTCAATTTCTGTAATGCCTTTGCAAGCTCCTCATAATCATCAGAGGACACAGGATAGATACTCGAAAAAACCATTGGTTTCACCTCTTTATAGCCTGGCAGAGGTGAATCTGCGCCGCCTGAAACCGTCGTTATTGTATCTCCAATCCTGACTCTATCAATCTCCTTTACACCAGCAATTAAATAGCCCACATCACCAGCTCTGAGCTCATCACAGGGTTCCATCTGGGGTTTGAAAACACCCACCTCCTCAACAATATGGGATAGTTCTGTTGCCATGAACAGTATCTTCATCTCTTTTTTAACAATTCCAGAAAAAATTCTCACACTAAAAACCACACCTCTGTAGGAGTCATAATGAGAATCAAATATAAGAGCCTTGAGAGGAGCATCCACGCTATACTCGGGTGGGGGTATTCTCTCTATAACTGCATCCAGTAATTCCCTTACCCCTGTACCCTCCTTTGCACTGACAAGAAGAATCTCCTCTTCTTTGAATCCAAGATCATCAATGATCTGTGATTTCGTTCCTTCAATGTCAGCCGCAGGTAAATCAATCTTATTTATTACGGGAATTATTACAAGATCGTTCTCAAGAGCCATAAAATAATTTGAAAGTGTCTGAGCCTCAATCCCCTGGGTTGCATCAACAAGTAGAATAACCCCCTCACACGCGGCAAGAGAACGGGAAACCTCATAGGTAAAATCCACATGTCCCGGTGTATCGAGAAGATTCAATTTATACTTCCCGGGAGGAAAATGTTCACTTCCCTTATAATCATAATTAATTGTTACAGGGTGAGACTTTATCGTAATTCCCCTTTCACGCTCGATATCCATACTATCAAGAAACTGCTCTGCTCCCTGTTCCGGTTTCAATACCCCTGCAATCTCCAGAAACCTATCGGCAAGGGTAGATTTTCCGTGATCTATATGAGCAATTATGGAAAAATTCCTTATATTTGGCATTGTCTTATCTAATTTATTAAAATCCGGTATCTTAGCAAGCGTGCTCTTTAGAGGAGGCTAATGAAATATTAAAAGCGGGTAACAGCCATTCTGTTACCCGCTATTTATAACCTTTATTAATTTGACCTTTTTTCTTTCACAGAAGCCTGGGCTGCTGCGAGCCTTGCTATTGGAACTCTGAAGGGTGAGCAACTCACATAATTCATTCCAACCCTATGACAGAACTCCACACTCGATGGTTCACCACCATGCTCACCGCATATCCCAACCTTTAATTCAGCTCTGGTACTTCTTCCTCTTTCTATCCCTATTTGGACAAGCTGCCCAACTCCCTCTTGATCAAGAACCTGGAATGGATCCTTTTCGAGTATTCCTCTATTGATATACTCGGGAAGGAAAACACCTGCATCATCTCTTGAATATCCAAACGTCATCTGGGTAAGATCATTAGTTCCAAAGCTGAAGAACTCAGCAACCTCCGCTATTTTATCAGCGACAAGAGCAGCCCTTGGAATTTCAATCATCGTTCCAACCATATACTCAATGTTTTCACCTTCCTCCTCCATAACCCTGTTGGCAGTTTTTACAGTCAATTCCCTGAGAATAGCCAGCTCCTTTTTTGTGCCCACAAGAGGTATCATTATTTCCGGCTCAACCGTTATACCCTTTTTCTTTACCGAACATGCAGCCCTTATAATGGCCTCCACCTGCATCTCATATATTTCCGGGTAGGTAATTCCAAGTCGACAACCTCTGTGACCAAGCATTGGGTTAAACTCATGGAGGGATTCAACCTTCTTTTTCAGCTTTTCTACCGGAACACCTATTTTTTTGGCAAGTGCCTCTATCTCCTCATCCTCCTTTGGTAGAAATTCATGGAGAGGTGGATCGAGGAGCCTAATCGTAACTGGAAGCCCATCCATTTCCTTAAAGATTTCTTCAAAATCACCCTGCTGCATGGGCAGAAGCTTCTTTAGGGCCTTTCTTCTCCCTTCTTCATCCTCTGCAAGTATCATCTCTCTAACACTATCAATCCTATCGCCCTCGAAGAACATATGCTCCGTTCGGCATAAACCAATTCCCTCGGCACCCAGTCTCCTGGCATTCCTGGCATCTTTCGGGGTATCAGCATTTGTTCTCACCTTTAGCTTCCTCAGCTCATCCGCCCAGCTCATAAGCTCCGCAAAATCACCAGTTAATTCAGGTTCAATAAGATCGACCTTGCCTTTAATAACCTCTCCGGTGGAACCATTGAGAGTTATATAATCACCATATTCAAATACAATACCGCCTATCTCACATTCTCTTTCATTTTTTATATGAACTGCCGAGCACCCGGCAACACAGCACTTGCCCATGCCCCTGGCCACCACTGCTGCATGTGAAGTCATCCCTCCCCTTGCGGTAAGTATTCCCTTTGCCACGCTCATTCCACCTATATCCTCAGGGGAAGTTTCAAGTCTCACGAGGATAACATCCTTCCCTTTTGCCGCTTCCTCTTCCGCCTGCTGGGCGGTAAAAACAATCTGACCAACCGCTGCACCCGGGGAGGCAGGTAACCCTTTTGCTATTACCTCAACCTTTGCATTCGGATCTATCATTGGATGGAGAAGTTGATCAAGCTGCTGTGGTTCAACACGCAGAACCGCTGTTTCTTTATCAATCAGACCCTCTCTAACCATGTCAACGGCTATTTTCACCGCTGCCTGGGCCGTTCTCTTACCGGTTCTTGTCTGCAGCATATAGAGCTTGCCCTTCTCAATCGTAAACTCCATGTCCTGCATATCCTTGTAATGCTGCTCCAGCTTATTCCTTATTTCTTCAAGTTGCTTGTAAATCTCTGGCCAGTGTTCTTTCAATTGATCGAGGCTTTCGGGTGTTCTTATACCCGCAACTACATCCTCCCCCTGGGCATTTATGAGAAACTCGCCATAAAACTTGTTCTCTCCCGTAGCAGGATCACGGGTAAAACATACCCCGGTACCCGAATCCTCACCTGCATTACCAAAGACCATTGCCTGTACATTTACCGCAGTACCGAGAAGCCCTTTAATATCATGTATTTCTCTGTACTTAATTGCCCTTTCATTATTCCATGAACCAAATACCGCATCTATGGCCTTCCAAAGCTGCTGCTTTGGGTCCTGTGGGAACTCCTCGCCCGTCTCTTTTTTGTAAAGTTCTTTAAACCTCTCAACCACATCCGCAAGATCATCGGCATCCAGCTCTATATCGAGCTTAACGCCTTTTTCCTTTTTCTTTTGGTCAAGGATTTCTTCAAATTTCTCATGAGGAATACCCATAACAACATTTCCAAACATCTGGATAAATCTTCTATATGAATCCATAGCAAACCTTCTGTTACCACTCATCTTTTCCAGGCCCTTGACACTCTCATCATTTAGGCCAAGGTTCAGAACTGTGTCCATCATACCCGGCATGGAAATTGCTGCACCAGAACGCACAGAAACAAGGAGGGGATTTTCTGTATCACCGAACTTCTTATTCATTGCTTTTTCAAGCTTTTTTAGATTTTCCTCTACCTCTTTCTCAAGTCCTTCTGGATACTTCTTCCCATGTTTATAGTAATAATCACATACCTCTGCACTGATCGTAAAACCTGGTGGAACAGGAATCCCAAGATTTGTCATTTCAGCAAGATTTGCACCTTTTCCACCGAGAATATCCTTCATCTTCGCATTGCCCTCAGCGCGACCCTCACCGAAAAAATATACATACTTCTGACCCGCCATCTTTATTACCTCCAATTTTTGAATGTATTTAACATTTTATCGTCAAGCATTTAGCATTTTAAAACTTCAGAACAATATACTTTAGAAATACTTAATTGGTCAACAGGTAGTGGATGATGGCACAATTTTTGAGAAATCTATTACATCTGAAAACACATCTATAATCTCTTTCAACATCGATAACCTGTTATTTCGAACTTTTTCGTCCTCCTCCATTACAAGTACATTATCAAAAAAACTATCTACATAAGGCTTAAACGTTGAAAGGATTTTAAAAACCTCTTCATAATCTCCAATCCTAATGTGCCTTTCAATCTCATCCTTCTTATCCTTAAAATACCTATACAGAGCAATCTCCTCTTTTTCTGTAAAAAGATCTTCATCAACTTTATAAACTTCAAGTTTCTCAATAATATTTGCCATCCTTTTAAATGCTATCAGAAGATCATTAAACTCTGGATTGTCACGCATACTATGTAATGCCACGAGTTTTCTATAACTCTCATAAACATCGTCCAGAACCTTCATCTGAGTTGCGTCTATTTCATCGTATTTAAAACCAAACTCCTCAAAAATAGACCTGATCCTTGTAGTTATAAACTCACGAATATCATCGATCATGCCCGTACTCTGTCTATACAGGGGCAAAACATCATCTATCAATCTTCTTAGAGATAAAGTGAGTCTTTTATCAATTATTATTCTTATTATACCAAAAACGCTTCTTCGTAGAGCAAACGGGTCTTTTGAACCTCTGGGTCTTATTCCAATAGAAAATATACCCAGAATATTATCAAGCTTATCAGCAATACCCACAATCATCCCGGATATAGATTTGGGTACATCGTCTCCTGCAAATCTCGGAAGATAATGTTCTTTTATTCCTACAGCAACCTCATCAGGATACCCGGATGCCTTGGCATAGTAATAACCCATAATCCCCTGAAGCTCAGGAAACTCACCGACCATCTGCGTGACAAGATCATTTTTGCACAGAGAAGCTGCTGTAAGGGAATATTCTTTTTCTCTATCATCAAGACCAAGATGTGAGCACAAAATCTCAGAGATTTTTTCTATTCTATTAACCTTCTCATCCATACTTCCCAATTTTTCATGGAAAGTCACTTTCTTCAAAATTTCTCTGTAAGTCGAAAAATGTCTTTTCTTATCCTCTTCAAAGAAAAACTTTCCATCATTCAACCTCGCTCTGAGTACCCTTTCATAGCCACCAGAAGTTTCTCTGTTATCCTCTATGTTCGAAACAACTACAAAATTGTTGGATAATTTCCCGCTACTCTTTTCAACCAATGGGAAATAGTATTGATGGTGAACCATCTCTGAGATAAGAACTTCCTCGGGGAGTTCGAGGAACTCTTCCTCAAACCTGCAAAGCACAAGATGAGGGTACTCTGTCAGATCCGTATTATAATCGAGAAGAATCGAAGCTGACCCAGGGACTTCGAAATTATTCTTTTCACAAATGCTGTTAAGTTCATCCTGAATTCTACTCTTTCTCTCATCTCTATCAACAATAACTTTTAAACTTAAAAGTTCCTGCTTATATAAATTGGATTCTTTTATCCTCTCGGGTTTATCAAAATATATTCTGTGACCAAACGTAAAATTAGAGCTTTTAACCCCTGCAAGGTCATATGGTACCACTTCATAACCAAACATGTATATAATCCATCTGATCGGTCTCGAGAACAGGAAACCACTTTTTTCCCATTTCATTGTTTTAGGGAAATTAATTCTTTCAAGGGATCTCTTTAAAATTACCGGTAATAGATTTATAGTTTTCTCTCCTCCACGTTTCTTCTCTATAAAAACATATTTTTTACCATTACTCTCTTTGATAATAACATCCTTTTCATCAGCTTCATTGGCTCTCAAAAATCCTAGGAGTGCCTTGGTGGGTTTCCCTTCACTGGTATACGCCTTCTCAATACCGGGGCCCCTCTTTTCTTCTACAAATACATTCTGAACCTCACAAACCCCTTTCACAAGCAAACCCAACCTTCTGGGAGTTGAAAACGACTCCATGCTCTCAAAAGAAATATAATACTCGGAAAGATTATCTGAAAAAGCCCTGGCGAACTGGGAGATTGTATCAGGTATTATCTCATGTGGAAGTTCTTCTACACCTATTTCTACCAGAACTGTTCTGGTTTTATCCATCTAAACCCCTGAAGCTTTTAATTAAAATTTAACACTCCACAAAACCTCAGCAAACAATCAGAACAAAAGTTGCATACCGTTGAACTTTAAAGCCGGGAAAACCTATTAATTAATGGGAAACCCTGTTTTCGCCTTGATTCAACATAACTTTCTGCAACCTCCCTTGCCATCTTCCTTACTCGCATTATATAAGATGCCCTTTCAGTAACACTTATAGCCCCCCTTGCCTCAAGGGTATTAAACAGGTGGGAGCATTTCAGTACCATGTCATATGCGGGAAGCACCAGACCCCTATCAAGGCACTTTCTCGCTTCTTCTTCATATTCTCTAAAGAGCTTTATGTACCTCTCAACATCAGCAATCTCGAAATTGTAGCATGAAAACTCATATTCTTCTTGTTTTCTGATATCACCATACGTCAACTTATCTGACCACATGACATCAAATATGTTATCCTTGTTCTGAATAAACATGGCTATTCTTTCCAGTCCATATGTCAATTCCACAGATATAGGATCCAGCTCCAGGCCGCCAACCTGTTGAAAATATGTAAACTGTGTTATCTCCATACCATCAAGCCATACCTCCCACCCAAGCCCTGTTGCTCCCAGTGTTGGCGATTCCCAATCATCATGGACAAATCTCACATCATGTTTTCTGAAGTCAATTCCCATTGAGCTGAGACTTTTTAGATAAAGATCCTGTACATCTTCAGGGGGTGGTTTTATCAAAACTTGATACTGGTAAAACAGCTGAAGCCTATTTGGATTTTCCCCATACCGCCCATCGGTAGGCCTTCTGCTGGGTTCTACGTAAGCAACAAACCAGGGTTCCGGTCCCAGTGCTCTCAAGAAGGTAGCAGGATTATTTGTTCCTGCCCCCGTTTCTATATCATATGGCTGAACAACAATAGCACCACAATTGCTCCAGTATCTATCGAGATGAAAAATAATCTCCTGTAATGTCATCGAAAAATCCCGAAAATAATTATGTGGGAATGTTGCTAAAATATATCCATGGTATAACTTTGAGTCAAGTTGAATGCCTTACCTCTCAAAAGGGTAGTATTCTCTTTAGGTTATGCTAGAAAAAGATAGGAATACACAACTTATGACAACCAGAACAGAAAAACGCCTGAAAATTATTTTAATTGCAACTGCATTCGTGTTTAGCATTCTAATCATTAGATCAGCAAATCTGATATTTTTCAGCAATATCTCAATAAAAGCTCCTGAGAATATATCCAAAGTTGAAAGAGGATTTATTAAGGACAGGAAAGGAGAAAAACTTGCCTTAAGCTTTGAAACATTTTCTATTTATGCCAGACCACGGGAAATTGAAAATAAAACAAAAACGGCTGAAGAACTGGCGAAAATCTTGCCTGTGGATTATAGAAGAATCATTACCCTGTTGAATTCAAAAAAATCATTCGTATGGATAATAAGACAGGTAGATCTCAAATACAGAAAATCAATTGAAAAGCTCGAACTACCCGGTATCTATCTTGAAAAGGAGTACAGAAGATACTATCCATTTGGAAACCTGGCCTCCCATGTTGTTGGATTTGCCGGTACGGATAATGTGGGGCTGGAAGGAGTAGAATATTACTTTAACAGTGCTCTCATGCCAGAAAGCACAGATCCAAATTTCAAGTATATAAGGGGAAATGATGTAATTTTGACTCTTGACAGCTTTGTACAGGAAATAGTGGAGGAAGAGCTGGATAGTGCCCTGAATAGTACAGGTGCAAGATCGGTAACAGCAATAGTGATGAATGTTAAAACAGGAGAAATTCTTGCCCTGGCAAATAAACCTGACTACGACCTGAATAGATTCAAAGAATTTCCTCCAGAATCAAGAAGAAACAGGGCAATAACTGATGTATTTGAACCTGGTTCAACATTCAAGATATTCATTGCCTCAATACTCCTCGATGAGGGGATAATAAATACCAGCGAGGAGTTTATATGCAAAGGGGCTGTTAAAATAGGCAACACTATAATACACGACACAGGTATCCACGGAACAGTTAATCTTGAAAAAATACTCCAGAAGTCCTGTAATGTAGGGATGATAAAAGCAGTAGAATATATTGATAACAGTCTAATGTACGATAGATTGAGAAGTTTTGGATTCGGATCACCAACCGGAATAAACCTTCCAGGGGAAGCGCAGGGCATTTTAAGAAAACCTTCAAAATGGAGTCAACTCAGCAAGTATGAAATTGCAATTGGGCAGGAGGTCGCAGTTTCTGCACTCCAATTAATATCAGCAGCTTCTGCTATTGCAAACGGTGGCATACTAATGCAACCCAGGATTGTAAAGGAAATCAAAAACAGTAAAGGCAAGATAATAAAAAGATACGAACCTATTCCTATAAGGAGGGTAATATCAGCAGAAACCTCAGAAAAAATGCTAGAAATGCTCACAAAGGTGCTGGAACCAGGAGGCACGGGTTACAAGGCCTATATAGAAGGGTACAAAATCGCTGGAAAAACTGGCACAGCCCAGATTGCCGATACTGAGAACGGGGGCTATCTGGAAAACCAGTTTTACGCATCTTTCGTAGGATTTCTTCCAGTACCCGAGCCAAAAATTGCCATTCTCGTTACACTTGATCGTCCCGTAGGTGAAGTCTACGGTGGGCAAACAGCAGCACCAATTTTCAAAAAAATAGTTGAAAGGATAGCACCATATCTGAACATACTCCCCTCATTCTCAGAAATATATGTACTTAATTATTAAAAGGGATATAAAATAAATGACTCAACCCGATAAAGCAGAGCTTAATCTCAGAATTCTCGAGGCAAGGTTTCCACACATTAAAAGTGCACTGAAGGGTAGAAAATCAAAAAAACTCCAGGTAAGAAAGTTTAAATCAAGGAGTGGATTAACTTCACTTGAGGTTGAAAAAGATGGAAAGTGGAATGCACTTCACTCAAGGCTGGATCCAGAAAAAGAATCCGAGCTTTTCATCGAAAAAAAACTTGAAGAAGACAATACAGATCTGGTTATAGTGGTCGGATTGGGATACGGATACCACATAAGAGAAATCTTAAAAAAAATTCCTGGTATAAATATTTTAATAATTGAACCCATACCCGAGATACTCGAATCAGTCATCGAAAGCGATGAAATATTGAATCTGATTATCAATCATAATGTAAATATCTATCTTGCAAAATCGCTCATTCCAGTAACCATGTCTATTCAGGGAAATGTCTTTAAAAAAATCGATCTTGTCATACTGCCTTCTTACGCAAGATTATTCCCAGACATAATAGAAAACATAAAAAATGAGTTTGCAGCATTCATCGAA
Source organism: uncultured Spirochaetota bacterium (assembly GCA_964518675.1). Classification (GTDB taxonomy): domain Bacteria; phylum Spirochaetota; class B62-G9; order B62-G9; family CAZFGQ01; genus CAZFGQ01. Next base: position 17,748 of record CAZFGQ010000018.1, on the reverse strand, counting down.
AATGAAAGGATAAACAGAGCAACCCTCAAAAGATTTGATCGGCTCTGGACAAAAAATATCCTTAGAAACAGTTTTATGTACTTTACGAAACCCGGGGTAAAGATCCTTGAGAACAGGTTTAAAGATTATCCGGCTCTGGTTGTATGTGGCGGACCCTCGGCAGAAAAATCATTTAACCTCATCAGCAAGTTTTCAGATAAACTCTGCACAATAGCAGTCGATACTGCAGCTTTACCAATGATAAAAAAAGGACTGTATCCGGATTTTATTGTCTCCGTTGACCCCCAGTACATAAACTCGGTTGGACTGAGATATTCCATCGAAAAGCTCAATAACCTGAAGGGGGAAAATGCTAAAAACAAACCCTTTCTCATTCTGGACCCAGGTGTATATCCTACCACAGCATTAAGTTACAACGGACCTATTTTTATATGCTCATCTGTCTTTCCACCAGGAAGTATAATTGAACAATTTGTGGAAAAAAAAGGTTATCTTGCAGCAGGCGGCTCTGTATCCGTTTCAGCATTCGATCTTGCAAGAATACTTGGCTGCAATCCAATCATCATCTCAGGACTTGATCTTGCCTATAAAAAAACAAAAACGCACCTTTCCGGCAGCCTGATAGAATCCTATATAATCAAACAACAAACGAGAATAAACCCTTACCTTTCTTTTATCACCAGATACATGCTTAGTGGAGGAAGTATAAAAATCAAATGTGAAAATGGTATTACACTCCACACAGATAGAAGATTACTTCTGTACAAAAACTGGTTTGAGAAAAACATCAAAAACGAAAAAAGAGAACTTATTAACCTATCAGAAGGGATACCCATCAACGGCTTTAAACAGCCTGGTAACAAAGAACTGATAGAATGGTTTATTAGAAATACAAGATCAGAGAAATCTAAAAATAAAGAGAAAACCAAAAATCAAATACTAGCTCAATTCCTCTCATTTAAAACCAATCCCGAAGTCCATACAAAGTTTAAAGAGTTTCTTTTAAGAGCACTCACAAATGTTGAGAAAATTATTAAAATAGCAACGTTGGCCCTTGAGACTCTTGAGAGGGTACCTGATAGCGAAGATGAAACAATAAAAATCATCAAAATACTCGAGGAATACGATAAAATAATTCTCAGCCATGAAATCGAAAATAGATTAATAAGTATGGTTATGCAAAATCCAATTGGCCACATCCTTGAAAAAAAAGTTGACGCACAAAATTGGCAAAATAATTCAAAATTTCTGTACAGCTCAATAGTTGAGGGAGGAAAATATCTCAGAATTATCCTAAAAAAATCACTCAAGTCCCTCGATAGGCTAAAATTTCAGGTACATAATACCGAAAATTTAAAGTGGGTGGCGCTATAGGTTTTGTAGATAATTCCCTCCGTTATCTACAAAACGCAGAGCTGGGTTTTAACCCAGCTTTTTTTATCATAAAAACACTTTTATTTAAAAATCTCCCCTGCTTTTCTATACCAAAGGACAAAATCAAGGGCACTTAGAGGTATACTTATCTCTTTCGCATAATCAGAAAGAAGTTTTTCAAGTCTTAGATACCTGGAAGGAGTTAAGCTCTTAGGAATATCCGAAATTAACCCAATCTCCAACATGCCCCTCAATATATGTCTATCGAGAATGGCAATTTCTTCAAAAAAACCTATATTTCTTAAAAAGTGGCTGGCTTCCTTAAACCCAAATCCCCTAACTTCATTAACAAGCCATCTCCGTTTCTCGAAAACACTACCGAATTTTACAAGCTCCGATTTTAATATACATCCTCCATCTTCAATAAAGCGCTTTCTTGCAAGCACTATATTTTTTGCCTTGTTATTTTTAAACCTTACCCAACGTATAGAGTTAGAGATTTCATCCTCATCTCCAGAAAATAATAAACCATTTTCGCTCAATTTTTCACAAGCAACCCAGGCCATTTTAGCTTTGGATCCAGGAGTGAGAAGGCAAAAAATGAGTTCCTGAAATATTTCAATGCAGCCTGCATCCCAGATTCGCCTGAATGAACTCAATCTTTCATCTATTGCCGGTTTTATAGATTCGTATATTCTGAGAATCTCATCAGGCTTGAGCTTATAATTTCTATCTGATTCTACCATACTTATCTAACCTCAAAACTGACAAATTCCCGACCATTGATCCATATAGAATAATCCCCAGGAGCAAGATTCTCGATTGTCACAACCTGGGGCTTACTAAGTGCGATAGCATCTATCAGTCTATCCCCTCTATAAACCCTTACCTCTTCGAGCAATTTACCTGAAATTTCCAGCATGAAGTCTCGCTTTTCCTTTGCAATAATTTCTAGAGAAAATTTATTCTTTATTAAAATATAGCCCTTTGCCTCTCGAAGATCCTGACCCCTGGCAGGAGCATAGGAAATGGGCGTAAAATTATTTAAATCCAGAATATTTCTCACCAATTTTAAACCATTTCTCGATAAATTAAAAATTGCATTTTTCACCTTTAAATGCTGCGGTAATCTCTTGAATGGTGTTCCATGCATGAGAAAAAGGTCTTTTTCCAGTAAAAGAAGGGATTCAAGACAATTCTTGCATTCAACCAGATGACGCTCAAACCTCCTCCTCTCTTCATTGCCCATTTTATTCTCAAAGTATCTGGCTAATTTTTCTGGAGTACCATAATTACAATGTGTCATAGCTGGCCTCTCCAATAATTTCTTTAACACACCTTTTCATTCTGAATATCCCTGCTGATACAGTCCCAGCAGGAACATTAAGAACCCTGCTTATAACCTGGTAACTGGGATTTAATTTGACCCTGAAGTATTCCTCAAGCAGTTTTTCCCTGATTTTTCTATAATGAAAAACTTGCGAACCATTCTTTTCTCTCTGGGCATCCATTATCTTTTCATATATCCTGCTAATCCTTTTATACAGATTATTCTTTATTCTGTACTTCTCATCTAATGAGTCCCTCAGACTCCCAAGCATATGTATAATCTCATAAGGTGATTTCTCAAGATGTATGGAAAGAAAAACCACATCATCCGGTCGCAGAGATTCAATATAATAAAAATGAAAAAATACCCTTAATCCGGGTTTCAGATTACTGACAATTCTCTCAATCATTTCATCATACCTGTTGGACTCAACTTCACCATACCTTCTTCTATCTGGTATCTTAACATACAATGGTACGCCACCTGAATCATCATCGAGATAAACAAGAGGTTGGTTTCCCTGCTGCTGTTTTTTACTTTTTCGAATAAAACTGATATACCTATTTCTCAGCACCACGGTAAACCATGTAACAAACTTTACATCAGAGATCCTGTAACCATCCATGATACTTTTAAGATCTGCAATAATATATTGATAAAAATCTCCACAAATATCAGCTTCCTGATTAAATACAATCCGAGGAAAGTTATAAATATATGGCGAAACCAGATCAACAACCTGGCCGTAAGCATTTATCTTCCCGTTCCTATAATCTCTAATTGCTTTTTTAATTCTATCATCTGGAATTTTACAAATCATAACTCATCCTGTTATCGCCAAAAAAAGAATAAGAAAGTGGCAGTAACCTTCTCCGAGAAAACTCCATATTTATAGTTCTATTAAAAGCATATGCAACCGAAAATCCGTGTTTTAGAAATGCATAAAAGCTAGAGATAAATCCTGCACCCTGAGTATCGGGGATTTTATACCTTGGTGTAATACAACACCTTACCCCGAGCTCTGTAATTTGAAACCCATTTCTATAGCCTCTTCCACAACTGTTTAAAAAAATCATTCGAGGTCTGTGCTCGGGATTTAAGTTTAGCAGGGTCCTGAATAAGAAGCTATCCCTCATCCCTTTTATTCCGCTGTTAGCCATATGGCCACTGAAGTGAAAAATATCAACATCAAAAAGCTGTTTTCTCAGAGACCCATAACCTGGATCCCTTGCTATGAGACGAACCTGGGAGTTTTTACCATTCATCTGATTTTTAAAAAACCTGTACAGTTCGTCCACCTCGCTGAGTGAATTCTCAATCCCGTTAGCCAAAGAGGCTAAAAGTAATACTTTTTTGAGTTTTACTCGATTTTTTCTGCCATTATAACAATTTTCCCAATCTTTAGAGCTTAAAAATGAGATAATATTCTTTTCAAACAGGAACCTGTCATTCGCATATGCAAGTTCAAGGGGAAAAAAGAAATTATAATTGTCTATATAAAAATCGATTAGATAATTACCTCTCTGCCACAGAAACTCAAGATTGAGAGGTTTAAATAGTTCTGAATATATTTTGTTTCCTAATTCAACGATACAATCGTATAGTCGATTAAATCCATCCCTCCGCTGATAATCCTCTATCATTTTTATTTTATCAAATATTTCTCTTGCAAAAGCTCTCCCTATCTTCAATCTAACCCTGCCCATACCAGAGGGATATCCCGGGCTGTATATCAATACAGAAAAAATCCCTGAGTGGTCAGCAAAGCTATTCCTTTTCTCATCATTGAGGAAAGCTATAAATATACTTGAAAGCCTTCTGTTTACATACCAAAGCTTTTCCAAAAACCATTTCTCTTCATCACCAGAAATCATATTTAAAATACCGGGGGATGAAGAAATGTAATTGGTTCTAAATCCTCTTTTCATAAAATCCCTCATGTCTACCCTGAGCAAGATGGATTTTTGTTTCTTTTTTGATCTATACGATAAAATCTTAGGGGGAGGTTTGCTGCCAGTTATTATTCCATATCCATATATTTTTTCTGTATCACCATTATAAAGAAATATCTTATCTCCACTTTTTAAGGTCACAATCTCCATACTGTTTTGATTATTCTGCTCGCTTTGAGTTATGGGCAACACTCCGGTGGCTTTTAATCTGTCCAAACCAGGGGTATCTGACAAAATCAGAAAAGACACTTAAAACTCCACTGAAAATATATCTTCATCATCCTGTAATAGAAGGATAAACCAGTTATATACGCCTTAGACATATAAACCCGGCAAAATTATTAACAAAAAACTATATTTTTTTACTCATTCAAAAGCCTCTGAGATACATTGGATGGAGAAACTCGGGGCGAGGTTTTAATCCCTTTTCTCTTGCAAGCAATACAAGTGCAGAAGCATGTGGATATATTCTTATAATATGACAGGAAGGAAATTGATTAATTAGTTCGCCAAATTCCTCAAATCCATCCTCCGTAGAGACTAGAAACTCAGGATTATTCTTTTCTATAAACGTTCTAAAATCATCCATTTTCACAACCATATAATCCGCTTTTCTATTTCCATTACAGTAAAACGAACAGAAAACCTCATCCCTTCTAGATTTCAGGAAAACGATGGTTGGATTGTACCATTTTCCAGAGCTAAAAGCAAGTAAATCGAGTGTTGGTATACCAAGAAGCGGAATACCAAGAAACTGATGTAGAGTATTGGCAAATGTAAGACCAACCCTTATACCGGTAAAAGAACCGGGGCCAGTACCCGCATATACCTCAGAGATGTTCTGGATTTTTCTCGCGACAGATTTCAACATAAAGTCTACAGCAAGGGCTATATTCTGAGAGTATGGTTTTTGAGCAAGAATCTCAACTTTCGCTATCTCCCTGTTATTCACGCTATTATTCACCAGAGAAAGGGAAAGCATCCTTGTTGAGGTTTCAATACAGAGTTTCACTCCAACACCTCGTATCTATTTCTATTAACCTTTCACCATCATTTATTACGAAGCTTATCTCTATATATTTATCAATAAGGTTTTTAACTTTTTCACCCCATTCAATGAGAGTTACAGAATCGGGTAGATAAATGTACTCGCTTAAAAGATCGTCAATTTCAGTTTCATCATCCAATCTGTAAAAATCAAAATGGTACAACTCCAATTTTTCTCCTTCATATACATTCATAATCGAAAACGAAGGACTAAGTATATCTTCTTTAATCCCAAGCGCTTCACCTACTCCTTTGGCAAATGTAGTCTTTCCACAACCCAGCACTCCAATGAGAAGAACAACCTCACCTCCCCTGAGTTTCGATCCAAACTCCTTTCCAATTTCAATTGTTTGCTCCGGGGTATGCACGATCATACTTTGTTTATTCATATCTTCCGAAATCATACAGATAATTTATAAAACTATTACAAACTCGAAAAGGAAACAATTCGCTTAAAACCGGGAATATTATGGATGGTCTAAATCATCTGGTAGTTATAGAGGAGAGCAAATATCTCATTCTTATCTTTTTTTTCTATCTTTGTAAACTGTATGTGCATAATGTACATCTTCCTTGCAGAGTTTCTTTCTATTCTCCTGACCTTACCAATTGCAATAATTTTATAATCCTCCCGAATTTCAAATTCAATCCTCATGTATGTATCTTTCTCGAATGGAACCATCGTTTCTATCGAAAGCCCTCCGACCGATATATCAGTAATGGTGCCCCAGTGCGAATCTTTTCTAACAAGCACTGCCTTCTTTTTTCCACCTTCCTCATATACTCTCAATCTTGTATACAGTACCGGCATCCTCACAGATTTTCTCGGGTACCTTCTCTTCTGGATTCTTCTGACCTTGTCGGTGTGTTTTAAACATATACACTGAACATCATCTTCAATAAGCACATCCTTTACTTTTGTTTCAAACACATATACAGCATCGTTGGGACGCCAGTAGGTTACCTTTACCCTTCTTTTCCCGATAGAACCTAGTCTACCTGGTGGTAGATTTGGTATTTTAAGTCCAAGATATTCAGGCTCATTCCTCACAATATTTGTTGTAAAAAAACCCAATCCCTGGATTTCAACCCGCACACTCGCTCCAATTGGAAGTGCACTTGTGTCCGGTATAGCTCCAGCACTTCTTGCCCTTACAATCTTATTTCTCAACCTGTAGTACATATTTATCAGGTCATCTTTTGATTCTCCTTTTAATTCCTGCATACTGACCCTTCTTATTGCTCTCTGGATACAACCATCAAGAATATTTATCGAATTAAAAACAAGGGTCGGTTTGGTCAAACCATAAGCGGTCACGATCCTTCTCAAAACCTCAGTTTCTTCTTTAGTCAATCCCTTCATCTTGGCAATCTGGTAGAATGAATTCCACCCTCCTGCTGCTCTAGCCTTTTTTTTCCTTGCCGTGCCGGCAGGCCCCATTCTTCTGGCAGCAATAACAAATGCAATACTTACAATCACTGCAAGTATAATCAGTATAACAATCTGACCTGGTGTGGGAGCTGTTATTCGAAAAGCTTCAATTTCCAAAAGAAACCCTCCAGGATTATCAAAATCTCCATCCCAGCAGAATAATTGATCTATACACGAGCAACAAATTGTTAAGGCGAACTTCGAGTTTTCATTAAGAAACGCAAATTATCAATACAAAATAAAGAAATTAATAAATATGGATTTAAATTGTCCGAAGTTCGCCGGCACAGCAACATTTTAAGTTTTATCTTGCATTCGGATTTCTATTTTTCATAAAACTCGTCATTCGCTCTATTACAAAATTAGATGGATATCTATACCACTTATCGGCAAGCGCTAGAAGTTTTTAATAGAACACTACTTGAAAAAACTGCTTATATCGTTTATCGTAACAAAAACCAGCAAAACCAGCAAAAACAAAAACCCGAAGGTCTGAATCCTGTGCACAAGCTGGAGATTGGGTTTCCTCCTTGTAATCATTTCATACAGGGCAATTGTAATATGGCTTCCATCGAGGGCCGGAAACGGAACAAGATTAATTATGAAAAAGGCTATACTTATATACCCCATTACCTGTAAAAAGTATACTATACCTTCCCTGGCAATTACACCAGATAGATAAATCAGCTTCGCAGGGCCTGCAATCGCGGTTCTGGCCTTTATTTTACCCGAAACGAGAAGTCCAATTCCCCGTATCGTATCAACCAGTGCTTCAACCGATTTATCCACCCCTTTTAAAACAGCATCGGGAAACGGGTAACTGGGTGTTCTTACTTTGATTTGTTTGAAGAAAAATCCAGGGGAGTCAAACTCTTCAACCTTTTCTGGAACAAGCTTTAAAGTAAGCAAGTTTCCATTTCTATTAACAACTACATTAACCGTGTAGTAACTCTTACCTTTTATGGCCTCGTAGAACTCTATCTGATTTCTGATTTTTTTTCCATCAACAGATACTATTATATCGCCTTCCTTAAACCCTGCTCTATCTGCAGGGCCACCTTCAACTACTTTTCCCACCACAGGTTCCACCCATGGATATATTCCAATCAACCCTCTCCCTGTTTCTCTATCTATCTCAGGAACAATTGTCAGTTCTATCACCCTATTATCCCTTAAAACCTTCATTTTCAAAGGCTTTAAGGGACTCCGCGAAATCACCTCCGTGATCTCATCCCAGTGACTTATCTTTCTTCCATTAATTTCAAGAATTACATCCCCGTCTTTTAAACCCGCTTTCATTGCTGGAGTAATACCTGAAGAAAAACCAAGTGGTTCCTTAACCAGCACTATCCTGTTCGAATAGGTATAAATATCGTAACCAATTAAAGCTATAAGGATGAAGAGCACCACTGCGAGAACATAATTTGCTACCGGCCCGCTAAACCCAACTGCAATCCTTTTTATAGGTGCACTTGAGTAATAATTTCCAGGTTCTTCTTGGGTTGTCTCTGAGGGAAGTTCACCAGCCATTTTACAGTAACCACCGAAAGGTATCCATCCAAGCTGGATCTTAGTCTCCTTCCACCTAAAACTTATAAGTCCCCTTCCCCATCCAATAGAAAAAACCTCAACTTTGATCCCGGCCATCCTGGCCGCAAGAAAATGACCGAGCTCATGTATGAAAATCAATATTCCAACAGAGATTATACCCAGTAAAATTGTTAAACTCATAAACCAACTCTCATAGTACCAATTTTAAATACATGAACCATTAAAATATAATATAACGGCGAGGTAAGTAATATACTATCAAAAATATCTAGAATCCCACCCATCTGTGGGAATAATGTCGAGGAATCTTTAACTCCTGCTTTTCTTTTAATCCAGGATTCAAGGATATCACCCGCTGGAGCAACAAATGCCGCCAAAATTGCAACAGCTAATGCGTTCATGTAACTCAGATGAAGATTCATAAATACAGCTCTTATCCAAAAAGACGACACCAGGGTAAAAATAAAGCCTCCTAGCAGTCCTTCAACGGTTTTATTAGGACTCCATTTAATAATACCTTTCCTCTTACCAAAATATTTTCCTATAAAATATGATGCAGCATCATTTAACCAGCAAATGGAAAACAGCAGATAGATGTGACTGTATCCGTATTCTTGCCTTCTGATAAGATACATAAAAAGCGGGAAATACCCTGAATAAATCAAAGAAGAAACAAGAAGAGAAAAGGTAAGGAATCTTCTCTCCTTTTTGAGAAAACCAGATACCATGGATACTACTAATAGGGCACAAAATATTAAAAAAATTCCCGTTTTTAAATTGAATCCCCGAAAATTTAGAAATAAGTAGTGCAAAACCAGTACAAGAGCTGAAAGTAAAATAAAAATTATTTGATATTTTTCTCCTAAAGTTCCTGGAAAAATATTTCTGAAAAGGAAAAACAATTCCCTTGTTGCAAGCACAGAAAGAAACAGAATAAAGATAAAAAAAACCAGAGCATTATAAAACTCAAGCCTGATGATAAAATAAAGTATTGGGAGGGTTATTAAGGATATGAGTATTCTTTTTTTCATCAAATATTACCATTGGTTCAGTTTTCTATCTACAGACCCCCAAACTTCCTGTACCTTTTTTGATACTCCGATATTGCCTTCCTGAGATGCTTAACTGTGAAATCTGGCCATAAAGTTTCGGTGATCCAGAACTCTGAATATGCAATCTGCCATAATAAAAAATTACTTACCCTCATTTCACCAGCTGTCCGAATAAGCAAATCTGGATCGGGAATACCTGCCGTATCGAGATAATTTGAGAAAGTTCTTTCACTAATATCTTCAGGGCTTATATCTCCACGGCTGAGCTGATTAAACATCTTTCTACAGGCCCTTACTATTTCATCCCTTCCACTGTAATTAAATCCTATACATAAATACATCTTCGGATTCTCAACATTATTTTTTTCAATCTCATTGATAATTCTTAAAACAAAGTCAGGAAGGCCTTTTTTTTCACCAAGATGAACAAAATACACACCCTTATCCCGCAACGTTCGAAACTGGTGCTTGAAGAAATACTCGGTAAGCTTCATTATCCCGGTTACTTCTTCGCGAGGTCTCCTCCAATTTTCCTTTGAAAAAGCATATATCGAAAGATACTCAACACCAATCTCCAGGCATCCTTCAACAATTTCGCTTACTCTTTTGGCACCTTCCATATGCCCAGCATTTCGTGGCAAACCTCTTTTCTCGGCCCATCTTCCATTTCCATCCATTATGATGGCAATATGATGTGGAATTTTACTATCATTTTTCATCAAATAGACCCTTTGGGTTACTTTGAATCTCGTCTACAAAATAATCTACAAAATTAGCAAATTATATTCTACCAAAAATATAAGTTTTTTTTGATATAATGAACATGGAGTAATGGGGACAGATGGGGACTCTTATCATGAAAGCAGGACGATTAAAATATACTGACTTCTAAACTTCCATTATTTCTTTTTCTTTTACACTCAACATATCATTTATTTTTGAAATGTATTCATCCGTTATCTTCTGAACTTCATCAAGCAATCTTTTGGCCTCATCTTCACCAAGGCTTCCATCCTTTTCCTGTTTCTTGATCTCCTCATTGATTTCTCTTCTTATATTTCTAATAGCCACCCTTGCCTCTTCAGCCTTTGCTTTGGTTATCTTGACAAGTTCCTTCCTTCGCTCCTCAGTTAAAGGAGGAACATTAATCCTTATTACCTTTCCATCGTTGTTTGGCGTAAGCATCAGATCCGATGTATTTATTGCTTTTTCAATGGCCGAAAGAGCATTCTTATCCCACGGTTGGATAACTATAAGTCTTGGTTCAGGAACACTTATTCCTGCCAGTTGTTTCAGAGGCATTTTATTGCCATAGTAATCAACCATAATACCTTCGACAAGTGAGGCATTTGCTCTGCTCGAACGGATCTTCTTGAATTCATCTGCCAGACTGGTGATGCTTTTATCCATTCTTTTTCTTACCTTTTTTTTCAACTCTTCATACATTACTCAACTCCTTTCACTAATGTTCCGATTTTCTCACCTTTTAAAATGCCTGCAAGACTTCCTTTTCTGAAAAGATTAAATACAACAATCGGTATATTATTTTCCCTGCACATACTTATAGCAGTCATATCCATTACATTAAGCCTGTATTTTAGAACATCATTGTAAGAGACTTCCTGAAAAAGCTTCGCATCTCTGAATTTCTCAGGATCCTTATCATACACTCCATCAACCTTTGTTGCTTTAAGTACAGCATCTGCACCTATCTCACATGCTCTGAGGGTAGCTGCTGTGTCTGTTGTAAAATATGGACGTCCAGTACCGGCAGCAAAAATCACAACCTTGCCAGAATCTAAATAACTGAAAGTCTTTCTCAAATCCACAGGTTCTATAAGAGCTGGTATTTCCAGACCAGATTGAACTTCTGCATCTATTCCTTTCAAATGAAGGTAGCTCTGAAGCACTAATGCGTTTATAATTGTGGCAATCATGCCACTGTAATCCGAACGGTTCCTGTCAAGACCAAGCCTTGTAAGTTCTTCACCCCGCAGTATATTGCCACCTCCGACAACTACCCCAAGTTGAGCACCCAGCCGATGAGCATCTTCAATTTCAGATGCTACATGATCAAAAACATTTTGATTAAAAACTTCTCCTTCTCCTTTAAGCGCCTCACCGCTTATTTTCAAAACAACTCTTCTAAACTTTAAAGAGTTATTCTTCTCCAAGTTTAAACCTCACAAAACTCTTTATTTTAATATTTCCTCCAATTTCTCTGGCAGCATCTTCAATATATTTACCAACTGTAATGTCATTTTGCCTAACATATTTCTGTTCAAGCAGACATACCTCGGAGAAGAATTTGCCCAGCCTTCCTTCAACTATCTTATCAATAATTTTTTCTGGTTTACCACTTTCTTTCGCCTGCTTCACAAAGACCTCTCTCTGTTCTTTTACCACATCCTCAGGCACATCATCCCTTGAGACACTGATAGGTGCCATCGAAGCTATTTGAAGAAGGATATTTTTAACCAGTTCCTCAAATTCAGGCTTCTTGATAATCTCAGGCTTATCAACCACAATTTCTGCAATTACTCCAGCTCTTCCATTAAGGTGAACATATGAACCAATATAACTTCTTTCTGGATCTGATTTTTTTATCCTTGCAATTCTTCTCAGGATTAAATTCTCACCAAACGAGCCAGCCATTTCCTGAATTCTCTTTTTAATATCCTCTGACAACTCATCAGGCCTTGATATTCCGCTTTTCAAAATATCTTCAGACAACTCCTCGACAAACTTCTGATACTTTTCTGTTCTGGAAACGAAATCCGTTTCGCAGTTCATCTCTACCATAACAGCTTCAGAACGATCACCATTAAAAGCAATGGCAATTAATCCTTCCTTCGCCTCTCTACCGGTCCTCTTTTTAGCATCAGCAATGCCCTTTTCTCTTAGAATTTTCACCGCTTTTTCAAAATCACCTCCGGCATCGGCCAGGGCTCTTTTGCAATCCATTATGCCAGCACCTGTTTTTTCTCTTAGCTTCATTACATCCTGTGCACTTACTCCCACTTTAAATACCTCCAGATCTTGTTTGGTTGTACAAAAAACAGTATCTAAATTAATCTACTTTTATTCTTTTTTTATTCTTCTCTCTCCTCACCAGAAGGAACTTCCAGAGAAGATCCATCGGCTGAAGAGTTCTTACTTTCATCTGAGTTTATGGAGTCTGACTCACTCGCTTCATCGGAGGATGAAGACTCATCGGCTCCGGACAATTCACTCTCAGCTTCTTTATCTTCTATCTTCTTCTTTACTTCCAGATCAATCTCCGCATCAGAAATCTCCACTTCTTCCTCAATATAACCCTCTTCCTCTTCTTCCATCTCTCTTGCTTTCTTCTCTTCTTCTGTTTCAGCAAGAGATATTATCTCTGTTTCTTCAGTAATCTCAAATCTTCCAGCCTCATTCTGCCCTTCAATAATGGCCGAAGATACTATTGCACAGAAAAGATTAATTGCTCTGATAGCATCATCGTTTCCCGGAATTGGATAATCAATCCCTTCAGGGTTACAATTCGTATCAACAATAGCCACTATAGGAATCTTTGCCTTCATCGCTTCAGCAAGTGCAATGGCTTCTTTCTTTGGATCAACGATAAAAACCATATCGGGAAGCCGTTCCATATCCTTGATCCCACCTATATTCTTCAGAAGTTTCTCCTTTTCTCTCTGAAGTTTTATCACCTCTTTTTTCGTTAACAGGTCAAAACTTCCATCAACCTCCATTCTTTCAATTCTTTTTAATCTATTTATACTATTTTTTATCGTATTAAAGTTGGTTATCATTCCTCCCAGCCACCTATTAGCAACATATGGCATTCCACATCTAGTCGCTTCCTGAATTATAGCAGCCTGAGCCTGCTTTTTGGTACCAACAAAAAGAATTATACCACCATTCTTTGCCGTTTCCTTTATAGCATTGTAGGCAACCTTAAGTGCGGCTATTGTTTTTTGAAGATCAATTATATGGATCCCATTTCTTTCCGTGAATATGTAGGGTTTCATTCTGGGATCCCATCGGCGGGTTTGATGACCAAAATGAACTCCAGCTTCAAGCAGCTCCTTCATAGTAACTATTCCCAATGCTCAACCTCCCTGATTTAGTTTACTTTAATCTCCGGAGTCATTTGGCCCGAAAGACACCTTAACAGGTGTTATTTCTCGTACAGCCAAGACTGCCGGAATTTATCTGTTCTAAATATATTGGATTTTACTTACAATTTTCTTACCGGTCTGTATTCACCATTTTTATTAAAATAATCAAATTTTTTTAGGAGAATAAAAAGTTCTCCTACCGGCAAACCCATTACATTATGGAAGCTTCCCTCTATCTTTTTTATAAACGCAGCACCCCGTCCCTGGATCGCATAACCACCAGCTTTATCCACCCACTCGTTCTGTTCTATATACTGCCTTATCTCCCACTCCTCCAGTTTATAAAAGTAAACCTCTGTTGAGGCCACAAGCGATCGAGATTTACCATTCGCCGAGTCTAAAATAGTAATCCCTGATATAACGGTATGTTTATTTCCACTTAACTGCCTGATAAACCTGTAAGCCTCTTCAGCATCTTTTGGCTTACCAAAAACCTTTTTCTGGAAAAAAACTACCGTATCTACCCCAAGAACCAGACCGTTTTTATAGAACCTGCCTGCTTCCTCTGCCTTTTTCCTGGAAATATCTATAACAGACGGAATTATATATTTCTTGAATTTTATACTTTCATCGATGTCAACTTCATGAATAATAAAAGGTATTTTTAATTGATTTAAAATATCCCTTCTTCTCGGCGATCGGGATGCCAATATTAAACTGTCCATACAACAATGATTAATCTCCACCAATTCAGAACTTTTCAAGTTCTTCTGAATGTAATTAATTTATACTATTCAGTCAAGATGTTTGAATTTCTATCTGAAATCGAAAAAATCTCAATACTTCATAATCTATTGATTGAAAATCATCGGATATAGTTGTATAATTTCTTTATGGACGACTATTATATTTCTCATACTAATTTAAAGATAACTGTAATTTATAATACACAACGCTTAAATTCCCCGTAAGGAAAAATTAAGGAAATATTCATGCCAGAAACGAGTCAGGTTCAGCTATCAATAATGCAATTCAAAAAGGACTCATATATAAATGTAGAAGGAAAACAGGACGCAGATAGATTCTATATAATCAAGTCCGGAAAGGTCCAGATATCAAAAGAAGCAGAAATAATCGAAGAGGATACGGGAAATATACTGTATCCAGGAGATTTTTTTGGCGTTGTCTCATGCATGAGCAATAGACCAAGTATAGAGTCGGCCAAAGCACTAACTGATGTCACCGTTATCTGTGTTTACAGAGATCAGTTTGGCTTGCTGATACAAAAACACTCCCCAATAGCCATGAAAATAATTCGTTCATTTAGTCAGAAACTGAGATACTTCGACTCTGCAATAACAAGGCTAACATTTAAAGGAAATGTAGAAGAAAATCCAAAATATCTCTACAATATTGGTGAATACTATCTCAAACGAAAACAGCTGAACCATGCTTATTACGCTTTCAAGAAGTACTTAAAATACTGTCCCGACGGAGATAAAGTTCAGGAGGCAAAACAGAAACTTTTAAAACTTCAACCTTACATCAAAGAAGACTTTTCCTACACACAACAGAAAGGTTTCAACAGAAAATATAAGGATAATGAGATAATTTTTCTTGAACACGAACCCGGGGAAGAGCTTTACATAATACAGAAAGGCAAAATCAAAATTACAAAGATAGTCGACAATAATGAGGTACTTCTTGCTGTTCTAAAACCCGGTGATATATTTGGCGAAATGGCACTTCTTGAAAACAAACCAAGAAGCGCAACTGCAATCTCATTCGGCGAAAGCGAATTATTGGCGGTAAGTAAAAGTAACTTCGAAGTAATGGTAAAAACCAATCCTATGCTTGGAACGAAACTTATCACTCTTCTATCAGAACGCATATGGAAAGCTTACAGACAGCTTTCAAACATTATGATTTCAGATCCCCTCGGAAGAATGTATGACATGCTCTTAACCGTTGTCGAAGAAAATAGAGTGCCAATAGAACATAACAGAACATATGTATTCGATTTTGGCCCAGATGAGTTGATAAAAATGGTTGGATATACCCCGGATGAAGGAAACCTATTAATACAAAAATTATTCGAAAACAAGAGATTTAAACTCCAGGATGGGAAAATAGTAGTTACAGATCTGGAAGAACTGAAAAAACAGGTCGAGTTTTACAGAAAGATGGATCTTCTTGAAAGAAAGAGACAGAAACTCGCCCGAAAAGATTAATATACTAAAATCCCCGAACATGGATTTATAAAAACCCTCTTGCACATTACTCACTTTAACCATTCACCTGGAAAGAGCTCAAAGTATTATTTCTAGAGAGATTTTCAGGGTTGGCAAACCAAATCCCTCAATAAATATAGGCGGCCCCGGAATCAATACCCATAGCATCACTGAGATATGCTCCTGCCACAAGCCTGCTCCCATCACCAGATATCCCAACATCGCGACCGAACCTATCACCAGCTTTACCATCGGATGCCAGGATCTTTGATTTAACCCAACTGCTTCCATCCCACCTGTAAATATAAACTGAACCAGAGTTTGTCCCATTATCATCGTCTGCCCCTACACCTACAACAATCTCACTACCATCATCAGTCATTGAGAGCAAACTACCAAAACCATCATCGGCAGATCCATCAGATGCTACAATCTTTGTCTCTACCCAGCTGCTACCATCCCATCTATAAATATATGCAGATCCAGAATCAGTACCCATATCATCATCAACGATGGCAGATACCACTATTGTGTATCCATCGCCAGATAACCCAACATCATGACCGAAACGAACAACAGCAGCACCATCAGATGCCACAATCTTCGTCTCCACCCAGTCGCTACCATCCCATCTATAAATATATGCAGCACCTGCATTAGCTCCCATATCATCATCACTGTGTGCCCCTATAATAAATGTGTTACCATTATCCGAAACCGACACACTGATACCAAACGTGTCACCTATAGCTTTAGGTGTAATCTTTGTACTTTCACATGTAAAAAATGATAAAGTCTCTGACCATTCGCCCATAATTCCATTGGAATCAATTACTGCAACTCTCCAATAATAAGTTGATAAATTATTTAATGTTGTTTTAAGAGTATATGATGATGTAACACAGGTACTTTCCTCAATTAAAATATTAAAGTTTTATCACTAGCTACCTGAACTTTATATGTAACGTTTTTTTGTTGGGAATCTTCCCAGTCTAGTGTAGGTGTTCTATTATATATAAACCCTACAGGGCTTATAAGAACTACAGCTTCCGGGGGAAGTATTTCATCTACTTCTAAATTATTTGTATCATCCATATCTTTTTCTTTATTTAATGAACATGAGCTAAAATGAAACAGTATAATAAGTGAAAATAACATCATAATCCAATTGAATATTTTTCGTCTCATCTACTTTGCCTCCATGAACAAATAATTCCTTCACTTTTACTTCTCAACCTGGTCACGATATCCAAAAAAGCCCTTTGAAATAAGATTTTAATTATGATAAAACTCAATTTACAGATTTAAGAATAACAACTATTTATATTACTATTAATAATGTTATTTTGTCAATAATAATCTTTTTAATCCTTATATCTTAAAACCAGGGAATATAGATATTTTCTTGTAATAATATTTAAGAAAATGACCTAGTTAATGTATTTATTAATCCAAAAATCAATTAATCAAGATAGTTAAGTTATATGAAAAAAATACAATCATTTAAAAGATCACTCAGGAAAATTAATTAGATCATCAATGAGTCATTGTAAGAAAATGAAAACTTATTAGTATTTCTCAATGAGTAACTGACAATTAGCACAACATCGTGGACACCAAAGGTAATGTAGGTATATTCCTGTAAAAATATTTAAGGAAATGGCGCAGCCTGG
>CAZFGQ010000017.1:20017-41735 GCA_964518675.1 uncultured Spirochaetota bacterium | reverse complement strand
GTTGCCTCTGTATCTTAGCATGACGTCGGGTGATATTCTTTCCTTCTTCGCGAAGCCGTCGGATGTGAGAACAATAGTCCTAATTGAAAAATGGTATAGCATATTGACGAAACGACTGATGTCTGGTAGGCTTCCCTGGAGAGTGACTACCTGAGAAAAGGAGGTCCTCCATAAAACCTTCGGCTCCCTTTCTATTTTTACAGCCTGTAGTATGCCATGTACGTTCATCGCTTTCAACAAGACCTGATTCTCGATTGAGCCGGTAGTACCAAAAATCTCCACGTCTTATAAGATAGTATGGCCGTCGCATGGCATTTCCTTCGGGCCAAATTTGTCACATTCTTGTTGCATTGTGACAATCTTAACCTTTTCTTCCGAAGGCTTTAAGGCAGGTAAATAATTATTATAGAAGGAAAAATCCTTCGGGCAATGGGGGATTCGAACCCTCGACCTCTGGCTCCGGAGGCCAGCGCTCTATCCAGCTGAGCTAATTGCCCGGTTCATTTGAATTAAAAATAAAAACAATTTACAAGAAAGAAAAGGGTAAATACATTTTTTAAAATCCGGTTTGGTTCAATCTTATTTAAGTAACAATTCTTTTATATTTAACGTTCTATACCTCCTTGAAGATCCTTATGGCCTTTTCCTCCACCGGACACATAGCCTCACATATTCCGCATCCAATGCATAATTCTTCATCGACTTCGGGATACCTCAATTTGATCGTTCCACCGGGTCCAGAATAAAACTTATCCTTTAGCTTTATCGCTTTTTCGGGAACAGGACAGAACTCCTCGCACACAATACAGTTCTTTTTTTCTTTAAAAACGATGCAGAGTTTTTCATCAATTTTTGCAATTCCAATCCTGGATTTTTGTTTTTCCTCAAGGCTTTGCAACGGGATCGCATTATTGGGGCAGACAATCTGGCATACCTGACAGTAATAATCACATCCATACTCGCTAAACTCCAGGTGTGGTGTGTAGAGATTTACAAGGCCTTCTTCGATGGATTGGGATATGCCTGTCGGTTTGATTATCCCGTTGGGACAACTTCTAACACATTGCTGACATCTCAGGCATCTTTTGATGAAAAGTGCCTCGTCTGTTACACCTGGTGGCCTTAACAGATTTGTGGTTCCCGCAAAACTGCGGCCGGGAAGGATAAATCCAAGAGCGGCCGAACCGGAAAGTATAATACCGGTGGTTATAAACCGCCTTCTTGTTAATGAAACCATGTTGGCCAAGTCAGTTTCGGCATTTTCAGTATTTCCATGTAACCTTATATATGAATATGTGAATGACTCTCTTGGACACTTCGATTCAAAATCGAAGCAGAGGATACACCGTGAATAAATTATACGGCTCCTTCTTTCCTGGATAGCTCCCATTGGACAGGATGAGCATAAGCCGCAATTTGAGCATCCATTTATTCTTAGTTTCAGGATAGAAAATTCTCCAATTAATCCATACAGGGCGCCGAGCGGACATATGTACCTGCACCAGAATCTCCTCGTAACTCCAGAAACCAGTGCAAGAAAAATCAGGAAGGCAATTCCGGTATTGTGAAGTGCGAATATTCTTATGATCCATATACCGGGATGAAGGAATTGAAATATGGGTATTGGGGAAAATACGGTTACCATTACAAGTCCCAAAAGAAACATCGAGGGTGGATATTCTATCAAAATATCAGAAAGTCTTCCGGTTTTTTTTACCCGGAGGTTCGTTTCATGCGAGTTCGTGCCCAAATTTCCGGCTTTGCGGACATATTTTCCCAGTTTCATTTTGAGAAATAGCTTTTTAATGTTCACCGAGAGCTTTGAATTGATCAGGTCTATCGTATCTATTAAGGCACCAAGTGGACATATCCAGCCACAGAAGAATCGACCAAATATTATTGTTAAGATTATAAGCATGAAGATTATGCCGATTCTTATCGGATCAGGCGATGTGTTGGAGAGATAGATTATTGGGTCAAATCTCAGGAATGGGTTTGTCAATTTAGAAAAGGGGTCGAGTGACCTTATGAATACAAAAACAAAATATCCAGCGAAGATTCCCTGCGACAGGATTCTCAGGATGCGCAATCTTCTAAATCTCACGTAATGTTTCTCCATTGATGTTTTCAATTGATATATGCAATCGGAAATCTTCGGCCCGGGCATTTACCATATTATAATGAATTTAATGGACTTTTTATTCCGCCTGTTTTGGGGAATGGCAAAATTTTTTCCATCTCGTGATTTTTCTGGATTACCATGTAGCAAATATCTAAAAATACACAAAATTTCTCATCTCCTGAATATCCTATATGGCCCTGTGTTTTTACAGGATTGGCGGATTATTTTCTTATACTGTTATTTTTTTCTTTGAATAATTCCTGATTTTCCCAATATTTTTTTCCCTGGCAAGTCTTATGTATCCGATAGATTCGGGAGTTTTGCCGAAGAGATATGTGGCTTCAGCATCTGCACTTGCAACGTTTGAGGAGGCTATCACAGCGTCAAGTTTTTTCAGGTATTCTGGCTTCCCACCGGTGGGACCTCCCATTATCATAATATTTGTGGCATCAACAACTGTCAGATGAGACCTTACAGCTATATTTATATCAGAGATGGCCTCATGGAGATTCCAGTGCCATTTTGATCTGTTGTCCCCTGTAATTCCCATGAGATTTTTCATGCCTATAGTTAATCCCGCAGAACTGTGGTGTTTTGCTACGGGAACATTGATGAATGTATCACATTCAAGAACATATCTATTTACCGTGGTAGATTTTAGAAATGTTGCATTTTTAATTTTTATTGATGGATAAAGTTTAGCAGTGATCTTATTTACGTAAAGTACCTTTGCGCCTGCTTCCTCTGCTGCTTTTTTTATTCCTGATGTTATATAGGTGAGCTTTGGATTGTTGCATGCCCTGTCGAATACGTAGACTTTTGAAGCAAGTGCCCTGTAGCACATGTCAACAATGGTACGCACAATCAGTGGATCTGTATTTGCCTTTAGATGCGGAGGTGAGTTCCATGCGATGTTAGGTTTTACTACAACCACATCTCCGGGCTTTACATATTTTTCAATTCCACCTACTAAATTAATTGCTTCAATAACTGCTTTTTCATAATCCTGGCTTTGAACTATACCAACCTCATATTCGTCAGGTTCTGAAAGGAGGGCAGTTTCCCCGAGAAAGAGTAGAGAGATTCCTCCAACGGCTGCTTTTAAAAAATCCCTTCTTTTCATGCATTAAACATTAATGCTTTTAGAATTTATAATCAAGATGAGATTATACTTAGTCCATTAACGGAATGAATGTTAAAAATAAAAATAGCCCACTCCACCAATATACCTGTGATTCTTAATAGTAATTTAGTGGAATGGGCTGTTTGCTTTTTTATTTAGAAATTAAAGTATACACTACCGTTCAGGCCGAGTATTGGGAACCAGCCAACGTTTACACTGAAATTTTGCTCTTCTGGGGTATACCATAAGTATATTCCAGTGTTAACTCTGCTATTAATTAAGCCGATAAAATAGGTTATTGTAGTATCTCTGAAAAACTCAGAATCAACTACGTAAGAAAGCGGATAATCGGCAAGTGCCAGAGCATTTATGGTAATAAAATTATCATAAAATTCATAGTAAGTGCCCGTTACTGTATCTCCGATCCCGTACTTTACTCCGTTAATTGTAAATGTATATATATTAAACTTTAATCCCCCAAGTACAGAAATTGTTAGTGGAAGGAATTCTATTTTTTTATACATTTCTTCAGAACTAATTATCTGGTATTTGGCAAAACCCGCAATTGCTATATCCTGCCATTTTGAGTCGTTATAGATAGGGAATTTTATTCTATCATAGTAAGCCCCTCCACCTACTGCGAGATTGTTGAGAAACATATTGCCTATTTCTGCAGTACCTCCTATCCCAAAACCACTGAGATAAGTTGGCCATGTCCAGAACCAGCCACTCGCCGTTGCTGTAATTCCATCCTTTACTTCGGCTCTTTCAATGAAACCGCTGCTCATCCAGTAGTAATCAGCCTTAACAAATACAGGTGAAGCAAAGATGACCAATGCCATTGTCAAAACAATTAACTTCTTTTTCATCTTATAGTCCTCCTGAATCAGTTTTTATTTCAATTGATTGATTTGATAGTTAGGTAAAGAGAATCAGTATCAGACACCAGAATTTTAACCAGTACTTTTTTTATAAAATTATTGGTAAGTGTTCTACCCAATCTTATAAATGATCTGGATAAATCATACTTGATGAATAAGTATAGTATTAAAAAGTAGAAAAGCCAACAAAAATTATAAAAATTGTATAAATAAGTCGAACTTCGAGTTTTCATTGTGAAACGCAAATTTTTGATGCGAATTAAAAAAATCCACAGATGTTAATTTAAATTGTTTGAAGTTCGCCGGCACTGTAACATTTTTGGTTCTACTTTACATTAGGATTTATAACATTAGTATTTATATTTTTCAGAAGGACTCTGGTTTGTATAAATATCAATTTAAATTGAGCTTCATGGTGTAATTCTTGGAGTTTGCTGTATCCCAGATAAGCTGACCACAAGCTGCTGAAATATCTTCTCCTCTTCTATATCGCTCTGAGACCTCTATTCCCCTGCTGATGAGGATATTTTTGAATTTGTTTATAACCTTTGGTGGTGGTGGATTGAATTGCTTAACGCAGGATCTGTTGAATCTTATTATGTTCACATGTGATTTGGTTTTCGCTGCAAACTCGGCCAGTGCTTTTGCGTCATTTTCAGTGTCATTAATGTTTTCGATAATTGTATATTCAAGAGTAATTCTCCTCCGTGTTTTTTCCCGGTAGAATTTTAGTGATTCTTTTAATTCTTCAAGAGAGGTTTTGACTTTTGGTATCAGTATCTTTCTTTTTTCCTCTATCGCTGAGCCGATTGAAACGGCAAGCCTGGGCCTGTATCCAGAATTTGCCAGTTTGTATATATTTTTCACTATACCGCATGTTGATACGGTAATTTTTCTTTCTCCAAATCCCATCTCTTTCAGGAGTTTAATAGTTTCAATCAGGTTTTCGTAATTGAGCAGGGGTTCTCCCATTCCCATGAATAAAATGCTATCGGGTTTGCCATGCTGGATAATCATACATAAAATTTGATTGATTATCTCGGATTTTTTAAGGTCCCTGATAAACCCCATTGTACCCGTAGTGCAGTACATACATCCTATCGGACAACCACATTGGGATGAAACACAAAAACTCAACCTTCCCCTTCGGTCTTTCATAGCAACCGATTCGATGCCCAAGGAGTCTGAAAGTGGAAATCTGTATTTGATGGTGAGTCCGTCCCTGGAAATTATCTTCTCAGAGTACCTGAAATAATCGATAATGTATCTTTCATTAAGAATTGAGCGAAGCTTTTTGGGGAGATCGGTCATGTCGAAAAAGCTTTTTGGAAATCGGTGATATATCCAGTTGAATACCTGTGTTCCATGAAAAGGAGGGTAGCCCAGCTTTTCAACGATATCTCTTATTTCTTTCTCGCTCATGCCTACTATTCCTGTTTTGGTCATTTCTCCCGCCTTCTTCGTAACGATTTTCCCCCAGATCGAGTCGGTTTTGTTTATGAATCAATTTGATCCTAGATTTTTTAACGGAAGTTATATTTGAGGTTTTGTCTCCAGATGAAATGTTTCTATAATAAATTTACTATAAAAAATTGCAGCAAGTGTTAATATCTCAGGCATGGGTGAGTAATTTTAACCTCTTTTTTATTTCTTCATTTTTATATCCCGATTCAACCGCTTCTTTCAGCACCTCAATGGCCAATTCTTTTTTGTTCATGTCGATGTAACAGTCTGAAATCAGCAGGGCAAGCTGTACATTTATACCAGAGATATTTTTAAGTTGCTTGAGGTTTTCAAGGGCAGATTCAAATTTGTTTTCAAGTTTATCTATAATTCCAAGTCCAAGAATAGCATAGTAATCAAAGTCCCTTTCAATTGCTTTTTTGTAGTAGAATCTCGCTGTTTCCAGCTCTCCCATATTTCTGTATGAATCTCCCAACCTGGTGAGTATTTTTTTGTTATACGGATCATTTTCAAGAATTTTTTTCCAGTATTCGGCTGCTTTCCCATAATCCTTCATCCCACGATATGAATCAGCTATACCATAGAGAGCATAAAAATTATTCTCGTCAATTCTCAGTGCCTTATAGAAATATTTTAAAGCATCACTGTATCGTTTGAGTTTCCTGTAGCAGTTTCCTATATTTGTCAAAACCTTTATATCATCTGGCTCTATTTTTAATAACCTGAACCAGTATTCAAGTGCGTCCTCATACTTGCCTGTGTCGAAATGAAGTAGCCCTAACCCGGACAGAACGTATGGATTTTCTGGATCGATTTTAAGAGCCCTGAGGTAGGTTTCCAGGGCTTTTTCATGCTTTTTCTTTTTACGATACGAGTCTCCCAATCTCGAGAGTATTGCAATGTCATATTCGTTGTAGTTGAGATATTCCTCCCAGATTTTAATTGCGCTATCGAGATTGTTCAACCCTCTTAATGCATCTGCCAGACCAATCATTGCAAACTTATTTGATGGATCTATAGAAAGTGCCGTGTTATAGTATTCGATAGCATCGTTGAAATTTTTCTGCGCTCTCAAAACATCGCCCATTCCAACCAGTGCGTACAGGTTTTTTCTATCTATCTCGAGTATTTTTGAGAAACATTCCTTCGCCAGTTGATGTTTACCCTCTTTTAAAAGGGCATATCCTTTTTTAGAAACCTCAGGTATGTTTATATTGTTATGATATTTCTTCTCGTTCAAGGAAGTTTCTCCTCTGAAAGACTAGAATTACTTTTATGTCTCATATTAGTAAAAATTACTGACGAATAGTTAATTCATTTTTTCTACTTTAAGTTTTTGAGTCTTCTGGTTTTTGATGCTCTTCAGTGACCTTTTTGTCTTCTTTTAACCATTTCTTTAATACTTCAGCCATTCTTTCGGTCAGTTCTTTTATTCTTTTTTCGTATTTGGCCTCAATATAGTATTTTAAAGCCCTCAAGGGTTCTTTTCTATCGAAGTAGTAGTAGTCTCCAATACGAATCAGGCCATCTTTGTAAGATGTGGTGACAAATATTCTTGCCGCTTTTTCAATTTCACCCCTGTTGAATAGTTCATTACCATGCCGTATTAACTGGAGTCTTTCCTTTGGTGATAATACTTTTTTCATAATATTAATTTATCCCATCTTGGAAATTTTATCAATATTGAATACCAATACTTATATTTTTTGGCAAAGTTTGAAATTTTTTTCCTGAAATAATGATTTAATAATTGTGTGTGTTTATTATAGTTTAAATTGACTTAATGAATTAAGATTTTTAATTTAGGTTGAGTTTTATGAGAAACTTATTTCTTGACCCTTCTTCTATAGTGGGAAAGAGTAAAGTAATAATAAATGGCGAGTACTATCCATATCTAAAGAATGTCCTCAGGGTGAAAAAGGGTTCAAGGTTAACGGCCATAATCTCTGCAAAGATTTACGAGCTATGTGTTGAAAAAATCGAAAAAAATAAAATAGTTTGTTCGATTGTAAGTATTGATAAAAAGTGCGATACATTCCAGATAAGGCTGAATGTCTATCAATCTCTTTTAAAATTTAAAAAGATGGATCTGGTTGTTTCCAAGTTGGGTGAAATAGGGATAGAGGCATTTACTCCTGTGATTTGCGACAGGACTGTTCCAAGAGATGTGCCAGGTAAAACCAGATTAGAAAGGTGGAAGCGGCTTGCATCTGAGGGAGGTAAATCTAGCGGAATACTCAGATTAATGAAAATAGAGCCACCTGCACAATTCCTGAAAATTATTGAAAATATGGATGGTAAGGAGAAAGAATCTGCCATCTTATTTACGCCAGGTAGTAATTATCCCCATATTCTGGATATCCTGAATGTAAACTTTTTAAAAATCTTCGAATCTGTAAATATTTTTTTCGGCCCAGAGGGAGGTTTTACGGAAAGAGAGATAGAAATGTTTAGTAGAATTGGTGGAAATGTGGTAAACATGGGTTCTATTACCTTCAGATCAGATACAGCTGCAATTATAGGTACTGGTATTATTAAAATAATTCTGGAGAAGATTTCTCAAAAATAATGAAAGGGTCGAAAAGTAATTCTCGGTAGGAGTTATAGTAATTAATGGAGTAATATTTAATTAACTATGGTAATAATGATGAAAAGCTTCTAAGTTTTCGACTTCGGTGCTGTGCCTGGAAATACTCCAGAGATGGAGTTGGAGAGTTGAAAAAAAGAGAGAGAATACTCAGAATTCCATATGATAATGTTACAGTCCAGGAGGCTCTCGAACGGATTGAAGCATTTTTAAAAAAAGATAAAACCTCTGTGGTTATGTATCTGTCTCCCGAGGTAGTTATAAGAGCAAGATCAAGCAAATTTCTAAGGTATTTTATTGAGGAAGCAGATCTGATAATTCCATCTGGGCGGTGGGTTAACTGGGCACTTTCAATCCTAAAAAGGCCACTTCGGGAGCCGATAGATTATTCTCAGTTTGTCAAGCTTGTATTGAAACAGGCTTCAGAGCTTGGTAAAACGGTATATTTTTTCGGTGGTAATGGAAGAACTATTGACAGGGCATATTCAAATCTCATTAAAGAAAACAAAGAGCTCTTTGTTGTTGGTAGATACAGGGCAGATATCGATAGGAAGCTAATGAGTGATGTTATTAAGGCAATAGGAAAGGCTTCACCGGATTATTTTTTTATCGGGATTGGAATGCCACAGGAACAATTCTGGCTGGCGGAGAACCTCGGTTCGATTAATGCAAAAATAGTGTTCCCTGTAGAGGGTTTCTTCGAACTTGTTGCTGGAAATCGTGTGAGGTTTAGGAGGGAGAGTTACAAATCGGGGGATAGATTTACTAGAATAAATAGAGTGGCTGAAATTCCTCTTGTGAAACCCTTGAGACGGGCATGGTACCTGCCATTATTCGTTATTATGGTGATTGGAGAAAGAATTTTCTTAAGAAGATGAACCATGAAAAATGAGATTGTATTGGTTTCTTTTAAAGCCGAACATGGATTACTTTCGATATCTGATGAAAAAACGAAGGCTTTGATGCCCATCTTTGGAGGATTAAAGCTTGCTGATATTTACTTAAAACCGATTACAGATTTTTTTGGAAAAAATATCAGTTTTTTGGCGAACTCAGATGCTGAGATCCTGAAAGAGTACATTATTTATAAATATTCATCCTTCAGGATTAATGTATATAGCTATAATTCTCCTGAAGAGCTTGTCTCTCTTTTATTGAAGCTGGGCAAGAATAGAAGGGTATGCCTTATTTTTTCTGATTATTATGTGGAACCTCTCTGGATAAATGATATGCTTGCCGTTATAGAATCAAATGAGAATTGTATAATAGAAACCTTTGACGGGAAAATCTTTGGAATTGTACTAGTTAATACTTCACTGTTATCAGGTATGCTCGATTTTATTGGATCAATTCTGAAAAGAAAACCGGTTGATAATTACATTTCAAGTGGACCTCTGTCCAGTTTTAATAAAATAAAATTGGGAGTTGAGGGGAAGAGGTTGGCCAGTGTATTTGATTATTACATGTTTCACATGGATATGTTGAAAAGGTGTGAGAGGTTATATAGATTTATATCATACTATGGGATTGATGTGGAAGGTCAAACCTTGATCGGTGATTCGGGTTTCGTGAGGAGAAGTTTTCTGTTACCCTCCTCAACTATTGATGGTATTGTCGAAAACTCCATAATAGGAAGAAATACCAAAGTGGGTAGTAAATCTATTATAAAGAACTCTATCATAATGGAAAATAACTATATTGGAAGCGGATGTGTAATTCAAAACTCTATAATCTGTGAAAATCGCGAACCAATATCCAGAATTACTCCAAACTTTGCGGATGGTGTGGTAATTGGTGGGGTAGCTGGAAAGGGTTCCAACGGGGATTTTCCTGATTATATAAAGGGGGGCATAACCCTTATTGGAAGGGATGTTGAGATTCCAAAGGGTGTGAGGCTGGCTGAGAATTGTTATATTCCCAGCGGAATGGGAAGAAATCATTTTAGGAACAAAAAGTTGTTTGAAGCGGGAGAATCTTTATTAATATAGATAGAAAAATGGTTTGTTCAGGTGGGTTTTAAGGTATGATAAGATTTAATAAACCAACTATAGGAAAAAGGGATCTGGAATCTGTACTTTACTGTATGATTGGGGATGATTTGACTCCTGGGAACTATCTTAGAGAATTTACAAAAATGCTGTCTGACCATTTTTCAACGAGAAATATTGCTGTTTTTAACAGTTACTTTTTTTGCTATGAAGTGGCATTTCAATTTCTTGACCTCTCAAAAGGAGATGAAGTTATTATTCCCAGTTATGCGAGGTACGGCATACTTCATAGTATTATGAAATCAGGGCTGAAGCCAATCGTAGTTGATGTTGATATTGAAACCCTCATGCCTGAAAGATCTCAGGTAAGGGCAAAGGTTGGTAAAAAGACAGGTTGCATGATTATCCCTCAGATGTTTGGAATACCAAATGAGTTTGATGATTACAGGGAGTTTGGAATTCCAATAATAGAGGATCTTGATGGATGTATATGGGCGAAGGTTAATGGAAAACTTGCGGGGAGTTTTGGTGATTATGCTGTGGTTGGATTTAATGATTACTCTCAGATAACCACGGGAGGTGGAGGTGGATTAATTTCAAGATCTAATAAGCTTTCGCCATGGCTAAAGCAATTTATGAGTTATAACCATGGGCTTGATTATCTCATGAGCGATTTCAATGCATCTTTAGGTGTATCTCAGATGAAGAATCTGCCCAAGAATATTGAAACAAGGATCAGAATTGGCAGGTATTATGATGATGCCGTTTACAACTCAGGCTGTGGGTTTGTTGGAAGAAGAGAAAACAGAGAGATTTCCTACTCCTGTTACGTTGTTTCAACAGAAACTCCATTTCCCGAGATTGAGAAATTTTTTAAAAAAGAAGGAATTCCGGTAAAAAGGGCAATCGAGAAACCCTTGCATCAATTTCTTGAGATGGATGATATTGAATTCCCTGCAACAATGGAACTTTATAGAAAAACTATAGCTCTCCCTATCTATCCCACGCTTGACAGGAGGAGCGTTGAGGGTATTGCGAAAGGTATAAGGGCCATACTATAGGTGTAAAAACAATTATCTTTAATATATAAGGGGTATAAAAAGTGAAACCTGTGGGGATAGTTCTAAAGTACGGAAGTAGAGAAGCTGAAAGAAAATCAAAACTTTTTATCAACCATCTCGAAAAAAACAATATCGAGTATTTTAAGGTTCCTTCGAGGGAAGAGCTGATAGGCGACGATGTGAGAGCAAAAATAGCTTCGAGTAAATTATGCGTCACATTTGGAGGTGATGGAACACTTTTGTTTGCTTCTAGAATATTTTCTCCCTTTGGTGTACCTATAATTGGGGTAAATCTCGGAGGACTGGGGTTTATCACCGAGTTTAAAGAAGATGAAGTGATTAATTGTTTCGATTGTTTTCTAAAGGGAGATTATACCTATGAAGAACGTATGATGATTGATGTTTCTATCTGCAGGGAGGGAGAAACTCTCTATCGGTCTATAGGACTCAATGACCTTGTGGTTAGCTCTGGTGGTATTTCGAGACTGATAAGGTTTGAGATATTCTGCGGAAAGCATACTGTGGGAACCTACAGGGCTGATGGTGTAATAATTTCCACACCCACAGGCTCAACAGCATATTCTCTTGCTGCCGGTGGTCCAATAGTAACCCCCACTGTTGATGCTCTTGTTATCTGTCCGATATGTCCCCACACTCTGGGAGTAAGACCGATTGTTTTGCCTTCAAGCGAGGGATTAAGAATAAGGGTTTTGTCAAAGGATAGAGAGGTGATAGGTACGGTAGATGGACAAATTGCTTTTGATCTTGAATATATGGATGAGGTATATGTTAAAAAATCAGAAGTGGTTACCAAACTGGTACTTGTAGATGGTAAAAGCTTTTTTGATATTGTAAGCGAAAAACTTTCTTGGAAGGGTTGAAATTAGGTATGCTGAATACCCTTTACATAAAAAATTATGCTCTTATTGATGAGATTGAGATAGGCTTCAGTAGAGGACTTACCATTCTTTCAGGGGAAACTGGAGCGGGCAAGTCTATTATAGTTGGAGCACTGGGGCTTCTGATGGGAGAAAAAGCCAGGATTTCGGAGGTAAGAAGTGGTGAGGAGCTCTGTATTGTTGAAGGTAGGTTAACCCCCCCAGAGGGCCACACAGTGTATGGCCTCCTCAAAGCGCGGGGTATCCCTGTTGATCAGAATGAAGGAATAATTGTGAGAAGGATTGTTTCAAGAAAGGATGGTGGGTCGAAGAGCTTTATTAATTCTATACAGGTTACCATGAAGGATTTGCATGATGTTATGTCTGCTCTCGTTGATATTCATGGACAGCATGAACACCAGTCCCTTCTTGTAGTGAAAAACCATTTGGGCTTGCTCGACAGATACGGAAAACTTAGCGAAGAACTCGAGGATTTTAAGAATACTTACGGGAGAATGGAAGAGATAAGGAAACAGATTGAAGATACAAGGATGGATGAGAGCGAGAAATTACGGAGAATTGACCTTCTTAGATATTCCATCAATGAAATCGAGAGTGCATCACTTGAGGAAGGAGAAGATACAGCTCTGGAAGATGAGTATGAAGTTCTTAAGAATTATGAAAAGATCTTCGAAGCCATCTCAAAGGCTTATCATTACCTTAAGGAAGGTGAGAACTCATCCGTTGATCTGCTTGATAAAGCTGTTCTTGAACTTGGACTTGTAAGTGAGTATTCTGATGTGATTAAAAGGGCGCTTTCAGAGCTTGAAAATGCAAAGTTGATAATCGATGAAATATCATACGAGTTAAAGAACTATATAGAGAGCATTGAGTATGAGCCCGGGAAGATTGACAGGATACTGGGCAGGCTTGAGCAGATAAAGCTTCTGAAGAAAAAGTATGGTAAGACAATCGGTGAAATAAAAAATTATCTTGAGAACTGTAAGAAAGAACTTGAGGAGATAGAACTGAGTGATGAGATTCTGGAAAAGCTTCAGAGGGAGTATGGGGAAGTTGTAAAGGAGGTTTGCAAAAAAGCTGCACAACTTTCAGCAAGGAGAAGAGTTGCTGCAAGGATGCTTGAGGACAGAATTTCGGAAGAACTGAAATATATTGGAATGCCAAAAGCGAGATTCAAAGTTGACATCCGGTACAGAGAGACAGAAGAGGGGTTATGTGAGATCGACGGCAGAAAATACGAGGTGGGACCCGATGGTCTTGATCGTGTAGAGTTTTTGTTTTCTGCAAATGAAGGCGAACCACTCCTCCCACTGAGGAATATAGCTTCGGGAGGAGAGTTGTCCAGAGTTATGCTTGCTGTTAAAAGTGTTCTCGGAGAAATTGATCCAATAACCACGTTTATTTTCGATGAGATCGATGCGGGCATAGGTGGAAGGGTTTCATGGGCTGTTGGGAAAAGGCTGAAGGAGCTCTCGAAAATAAAGCAGGTTATCTGCATTACTCATCAGGCTCAGATTGCCTCTCGTGGTGAACTTAACATAAAAGTTGAAAAGATTACCAGGGATGGCAGGAGCATAACCCGGGTTAAGGTATTGGATGAGAAAGAGAAAACTGAAGAGATAGCAAGGATGATAAGTGGAGAAAAAATAACAGAGGCGGCCAAGGCCCAGGCTGATCAAATGATAAGAGAGGCAGAAAAAATTTAGCTGAATATTTGTTTAACCAGCGGATCCCCAGGCTTTAGAAGTTCCACAGCCAAAATGCATAGATGTAAACAATACTTGTGTGTTGGAGCGTAATTGATATATCTGGTTTGTTCGTCGATAATTGTCGCTTTGGTTTAGGGTGGTTATGTGATATAATCATAGATATGTGTTGAAACAATAAAAAAGGGTTGATGTAGTCTTCTGAATATTTATCTGTATTTGAAACTCTGATCAATAATCTACAAACTATGGAGGGATAGAGGGGTGAAGCTGTTCAAATTAATTGTTGTTATTGTGGTTGTGGTAGGACTTTTTGTGTTACTGTATGGAGGTGATAGGCTTTCTGAAATTTATAAGTCCGTGGAAAAGTATGCATCGATCAATACTCCTGATACTTATTCGGTTACTGTAGAAAACAGGCGTTTTTCAGAGGCTCTTTCCGAGCTTCCCGAGGATGTTTTGATTGGAGGCGCCAGACCAAGTGTATTGATAAAATTCAAAAAGGGTGAGGGATTTAAGGTTGTTATATCGGGTGTAAAAGAGGAGTATGCCGGTCTTTTTTCCATGTATGAGGATTATTTCAGGTTTTCAGGCATATCAAAAATGCAAAATCCCCCCGAACTGAAGGAAATAATAGATAAAGGTCTCGTAGAATATGTAGGTAGAGAGGGTAAATTTGAAATCCTGAAAGCGTGGGATCCTGAGAAGGGTAAATCGGAGAATAGCTATGCTCTATTCTATATCGATCCAGAAAAATGGGTGATAGTAAAGGCCAGATATTTCCTGGAAGGGGCTGAATATGTTCAGGCTATAAACTCGTATAAAAAAATAGGCAAGTATTACCTGCCGGATAAGATAGTACTAAAGTATCTGGGAGAAGGAACTGAAGAAACTTTTGAGTTTAAGAATTATGTTTTTAAATAGATACCAGGAATCCAATTTCGGCATTATATTTTATTTGAGAAGTAAAAAAAGGAGGAGCAAATGTCGGATGTTAATTCTGTCTCCTTCATACCAGGGTATAGTGGTTATCCTGCTGAAGAGGTTTATGGGATTGGTGTAGCAGGTCCCCCGGTAGAATCCCCAACTCCTCCTGAAGAAGAGATACCAGAAGAAAAGGTTGAAGAAGCCCGCGTTAAAGAAACTCACGTTAAAGAAACTCACAATGAAGAGAATTCGGTTGAGGAGGCAGAAGCAGAGCAGGGTAAAAAGGTGAGTAATAATCAGGTAGAAAATAACTCAGGGGTAAATAGTCAGCAGGATGTTGAGAATTATCTTGGGCAGCACATCGATATAAAGGTATAACCCAGGTCTACACGGTGGTATGTGAAAAGGTATTTTTTTAATTTTTACCCCCTCTGAAAAAGGAAGCACGAGAAAAGAAGTATAATTCTTTTTTTATTTGCGTCAAATTGTAGCTTTAAAAAGTATAAGATTGAAAAGGGTATTATTTTTAAGAGTATGGAGGTTTAGGCCGTTAATTTAAATGGAGGTAGATGGGGATAAAAAATGCCTGTTGATAAAGAAAAAAAATTAAAGTTTAACACGGAAGTTGCAAAGCTTAAAAAGAAAGCTGAGGAAGTATACAAAATTATAAAGGATCTTGAATCAAAGGGTGAAGTTGAAGAAGAAAATCTCAACCTTCTAAAAATAAGAATGGCTGAGAAATATGTAGATCTTGTTTCTATTTATGTGGGAATGTCAGATCTTAGTATGAGTCTACTTGAGTTTAAGAATGAGAGCTATCTTGATACGGCTCGTAAATGTCTTTATAAGGCAATAATTATACTGGAAGAGGTTGTTTCAAATACTGTAGATATGCCTCTTACCGAAAATTATGAGCTTCTTAAAAGTCTTGAAGGCATTACCGATAGCGAGAAACTTAGGTTAATAAGAAAAATAGGATATTCAATTTCGCTGCTTGAGGATAGATACGGAGAGAGCTCAAAATGGAAATGGAGTTTTGTGGAACTGAGAGGCAGGTATGCAGTGGTTGCCAAGAATCTATTTAATTTCAGGGAGTATCAGGAAAAGAATGATCCTAGGATTGAGGGGTTCGAGGAAAGGTACGATTACCTTTTCCTTGTAAAAGAACTTCTGGTGGATGCCAGTAATAGATACCGGGAGAAATATGAGCTTACCAACCATACCCCTGATGACATGAAGAAGGCTATTGATCTTCTAAGAGCGCTTAAGAGAATTCATCTTTTATTTAAAGAACAGGGTGAGGTTCAGAATGTTTCAAAAAGAATTGAACTCTGGGCTCAAAAACTTGAAACAGATATGAAAGCAAAAGAGAAACTTCAAAAAGAAAAGCTTTCAAAGGATTATATAAAAAACAAAAAGTAGCTCCCTCCAGATATTTCTGCATAAATTACTGTCCTTCTGGTTATGATGTGTCGGTATAATTCAGAAAAAACCGGTTTTTATGGGTTTTTGATAAAAAAGATTGACATCGTTCGGAATAGCATTATAATAATGATAGATTTATCTTATTAAATTCTACCATAATTGTCTTAATTGGC
Source organism: uncultured Spirochaetota bacterium (assembly GCA_964518675.1). Lineage (GTDB taxonomy): Bacteria > Spirochaetota > B62-G9 > B62-G9 > CAZFGQ01 > CAZFGQ01. The sequence continues at coordinate 25,379 of CAZFGQ010000017.1, read as the reverse complement.
TTATATTTGAAAGAAAATAATTGGCAGGGAAAAAATGGGGAAGGATGATTATACTGAATTGTTGAAAAATGAGCTCCTTGAAAAAGAACTGAACCGGATGCTTACCATAACCGAGGCAGCGGAGCTAATCGGTATTAGTTGTTCTTCATTGCGCAGGTATGCCGACGAGGGCAGGATAAAGGTTTACAGAATTGGTACAGGAAGACACAGGAGATTTAGGAAGAGAGATGTCTTGGAGTTTTTGGAGAAAAATAGTGAATAGGCTATTGTTTTTTTCTTTCTTTATGGTTTTGTTTTTGCTTGGATGTGCTGCCAGGGAGGATGTGAGAATAATAAATGAGAGTAAGAGAGTAATATCAAAGAAGAAGAAAAGCATTGATGAGCTAGAAGAGTTAAGGGGAAAGTTGAAGAGAGTGATTAATCGAAAGATCAGGGCGGTTGAGCTCCTTGAAGAAGCAGATAGGCTGCTCGCGGCAAAGTACATGGATATAGGGAGTTATAATCTTGCCCTTGAGGTACTGAAAGAAGCAGAGTATCTTAAACCGGAGAACGCATTTATTAAAAAGGATATAGGGCTGTGTTATTATTTTCTGGGGCGGGCAGAAACGGATGAAAGGGCTGCAAAGGAGTATTACAGCTCTGCAAGGTTGTACCTTGAAAAAGCAATTGAACTTGAACCAGATCTAATTGAAGCCCGTTACAGTCTTGGTTTATTACTTTTTTTTGGGTTTAAGGATGTTTCTGGGGCGATAAAGCAGATGAAGATTATTCTGGAGGAGAATCCTGATGATGTTGATGCGCATTTTGCTCTTGGAAGGTTTTATTATGAAATAAATGAACTGGGAAAAGCGTTAAATGAATATATAACATTAACCAGGATACTGCCAAAAAACTCTCCAAGGTACAAAAAGGCCGAGGAGAATATAATAAAAATAAATAGAGAGCTCGGGTATTATGAATAACAGTGAAACAGAGTGTTTGTTAATGTTTAACAGGGTTACCAACTACAATCCAAGCCAGAAACTTGAGATATATAAAAAATATAGAACCTTCAGTAAAATATTTGCTCAAAGGTCTGAAATTGAAAGAACCTGGAAAAAACCGTTTAAGATAAACGGTGTGATTCTTAATACAGAACGTCTGTTAAAATCGATAAAGACCGAGCTGGATTACCTCAATTCCAGCGGAATCAGTATTATTCCAATTTCAGCAAAAGGATATCCAGAGCGTTTGCGGTACATATATGATCCACCCCTTGTGTTATTTGCAAATGGAAATAAAGAGCTTATGCTCTCAAAAAATATTATAGCCTTGGTTGGTTCGAGGCGCTCATCAAACCACAGCCTATCAATGGCATATACCGTGGCTAAGGAATTGAGTGAAGCGGGTTGTATTGTCGCCAGTGGCCTGGCGCTGGGGGTTGATGGCTACGCACATCTTGGAGCTCTTGATGGAGGAGCAGGAACCATTGCTATTCTTGGAAACGGAATTGATGTTATCTATCCTGGAGAGAACGCCGGTATTTACCAGAGAATCAAGAAAAGTGGAGTAATTGTTTCTGAGTTCCCATTATCGACTCCTCCGTATAAAAGAAATTTTCCCATGAGAAACAGAATTATAAGCGGGATAGCAAGGGGCGTGGTTGTTGTAGAGGCTTCCGACAGATCAGGTGCCATGATCACGGCAAGCTATGGTCTTGATCACGGGCGTGAAGTGATGGCTTTTCCCGGCAGGGCCGGTTCAAGACAGTACAGCGGGAACAATGCACTTTTGAAAGAAGGTGCATACCTCGTGGAGGGAGCATCAGACATACTATCGGTGCTTGGAATTGACTTTGATTCTAAATCCAAAAGAGGTACATTATTTTATAGTGGAATTGAGCGGGATATTTTATCCATAATTGGTGAAGAGGCACTAACAATTGAGCAGATTGTTGATAAACTGAAGTGTGATGTTTCATCTATTTCATCAGTATTAACAAGGCTTGAAATACAGGGCCATGTTATTCAATATCCTGGAAAAACATACAGAAGAATATTGAAATATGGAGAATAGGAGTAAATTAAAAAATGAGTGACAAGAAATCGTTGGTGATTGTGGAATCACCTACAAAAGCAAAAACCATAAACAGGTACCTTGGCAGAGAATACAAGGTAAAATCCTCAATGGGACATTTGATCGATCTTCCCAAATCAAGGTTAGCTGTAAATGTTGATGATGATTTTGAACCCGAGTATATAACCATCCGGGGCAAAGGAAAAATCCTCAATGAACTGAAAAAGGAAGCCGGGAAGAGTAAAGAGGTTTACCTTGCGGCGGATAGTGATAGAGAGGGGGAAGCTATATCCTATCATATCAAAAATGCTATATTGAAGGATTATCCAAGGGTACCGGTAAAAAGGATAGTTTTTAATGAAATAACAGAAAAGGCTATAAAAGAAGCGATTAAAAATCCCCGTGACGTTGATATGGCGCTGGTTAATGCCCAGAAAGCGAGAAGGGTTCTTGATAGGCTTGTTGGATATAATCTTTCCCCGATTCTTTGGGAAAAAATAAAGAAGGGGCTTTCTGCTGGTAGAGTTCAGTCTGTTGCCCTGAGGGTATTGTGTGAGCGAGAAGAAGAAATAGAGAAGTTTGTACCACAACGATACTTTACAATTGAGGCAGAGCTTAAAAATGAAAAAAGGAGTATTGTTGCAAAACTTTTCGAGTACAGGGGACAGAAGATAGAAAAGATTGAGAGTGAGGAGCTCGCAGATGAGATCCTCGAAAATGCAAAAAAGAGCGATTTTGAGATTGTTAACATAGTCGAAAAGAAACGAAAAAGAAGACCCCAGGCGCCGTTTACAACTTCAAAACTCCAGCAGGCGGCAGGAACAAAACTGGGATTTCCATCCAGTAAAACGATGCTTATCGCACAGCAGTTGTACGAGGGCATTGATGTGCCGGGTGGTCCGGTAGGTTTAATTACATACATGAGAACGGATTCGGTGCGAATTTCGGCCCAGGCTCAGGCTGAGGCGGAAAAGTTTATTGAATCCCAGTTTGGTAATGAATACTTGCCGGAGAAAAAGCCGTTTTATTCAAACAAGAAGGGTGCACAGGATGCCCATGAGGCGATCAGACCAACTTCAGTTTACAGGACTCCGGATAGTATAAAAGAGTATCTGACAAGGGATCAGTACAGATTGTATAAACTTATATGGGAGCAGTTCATAGCGTCACAGATGGCTCCAGCTATTATAAATCATATTACAGTGGAATTTAAATCAGGGGATGGATTGTTCAAAGCAACGGGACAGAAAGTGGAGTTTGAAGGATTCCTGAAGATTATGGATCAGGATGAGAAAGACACAACACTTGCATTTCAAAACCTTGAGGTTGGAAAAAAATTGAAAGCTAAAAAGGTTGAAAAACTCGAACATTTTACCGAACCTCCACCAAGGTATACTGATGCTACCCTTGTGAAGTTCCTCGAGGAGTCAGGTGTTGGGCGACCCAGCACATATGCACCGACGATTTCCACTTTAATAAACCGTTATTACGTTGTGAGAAAAAACAAACAACTTGTGCCAACTTTTCTTGGCAAACTTGCAAATGAGCTTTTATTGAAATATTTCTCGGATCTCATAGATATAAGTTTTACATCCAGGATGGAGGCACAACTTGATGATATCGCTGAAGGCAAACTGGATTGGGTTGATCTATTAAAGAAGTTTTACGGGCCATTCCTGAAAATAGTCGAGGAAGCAAAGTTGAACCTTCAAAGCTATAAGGGCATCACCGATGAGGAAACAGATTTTATATGCTCCAAGTGTGGGAGAAAAATGGTCAAGAAGCTTGGTAAATATGGATATTTTCTGGCATGTTCAGGTTTCCCTGAATGCAGGAATACATCGCCTCTTCCATTGGGTAAGTGTCCTAGGGCTGGTTGCGATGGTATGATTGTAGAACGGAGAACAAGACGGCGAAGGCCATTCTATGGATGCACGAACTATCCTGAATGCGATTTTGTGACCTGGGATAGACCGGTGGATAGGGCATGTCCGGTATGCGGGTCTATCCTGGTTGAGAAGGTGAGGGATGGTGTAAAAAATTATGTGTGCCTGAATGATAGTTGCGGTTTCTCAGAGCCGGTTAAACCTGAACCTGTTACAGAAGAAAAAACCGGGACCGAAGAGGTTATTCTTCAGAATGAGTGAGTTGCATACAGAAATGAATAAAACACTCGATGCAGAACAGATTAAGAAGGTTGTCGATGGTATATCGGATAGGGATGTGAGGGCTCTACTTATGAGATACGCCACGTATCTTAGAACGATGAATCGTTCAGAATTAACCCTCAGGTGGTATCTCGGGGATGTTTCTGAGTTTCTCATGTTCGCGGAATCAGAGGGTTATTCGGGTATTGAAGGACTTAAGACTCTTAACAGAAAAGTTCTCAGGGAATATCTTTCCCTGGTGAGATCAAAGGGTCTAAAAAGGGTTTCTATAGCCCGTAAAATTTCGGCAGTTAAGAGCTTTTTCAAGTGGCTTTTTAACCAGGGGATTGTTGAGAATGTTAATATAACCATTACTGAATTACCCAAAAAAGAGAATAAATTGCCGGTTCTCATCAGCAGTGAAAATATGTTAAAGCTTCTTGGAGAGTTTAAACCTGAGAGCCCTATTGAGAAGAGGAACTTCGCCATTATTTCTTTTCTCTATGGTACCGGAGCAAGGGTGGGGGAGCTTGTGGCATTAAACGTGGGTGATATTGATTTTAAAACTGGTCTGGTTAAGCTGAAGGGTAAAGGTGGTAAGACAAGGTATGTACCGGCGGGAAGGTTTGTCCTTGATGCTTTGAAAGAATGGTTTGGGGTAAGAGATGCACTAAGGCCTCAAGACGAAAGGGTTTTTATCTCGATGCGTGGTACTGGAATTTCTGATAGGCAGGTAAGAAATATTGTTACCTGGGCTGTAAGGAGAGCATCATTATTTCTTAATATTTCACCACATTCTTTCAGGCATTCGTTTGCAACCCATATGCTTGAGAATGGTGCAGATGTGAGGACCGTACAGGAGCTGCTCGGGCATTCAAGCCTTTCGACAACACAGATATATACACATCTGGCCAGGAGCAAGATGACCCAGATGTATAATAAATTTCATCCCCATGCATACTAGGAGGTGCATTTATGATAAGGGGAACCACTGTAATAGCATTTAGAAATGAAGATGGGGTGGCAATGGCCGGTGATGGTCAGGTTACCATGGGCCAGACCATTGTCAAGGGTAATGCAGTTAAGGTCAGGAGAATGTACGATGGCAAGGTTCTGGCTGGATTCGCAGGTGCTACAGCTGATGCATTTGCTCTTTTTGA
>CAZFGQ010000017.1:10953-19917 GCA_964518675.1 uncultured Spirochaetota bacterium | reverse complement strand
GCCAGGGCATTTATTAAATCGGGTGTTAAAATGAGCCCGAGAGAGATAGTGGTTGAGTCATTAAAGATAGCTTCAACTATATGTGTATATACAAATGAAAATATTACAGTCGAGGAGTTGAAATGAAGATCAGCGAAAGTGAACTAACCCCGGCACAGATAGTTGCTGAGCTTGACAAGTATATTATCGGTCAGGAGAAAGCCAAGAGGGCGGTAGCAATTGCACTGAGGAATAGGTACAGGCGAAAGAATCTTCCCGAGGAGTTGAGAGATGAGGTTGCTCCCAAAAATATCATAATGATAGGCCCAACGGGAGTAGGAAAAACGGAGATTGCAAGAAGATTATCCCGTATAGCAGGTGCTCCTTTCATAAAGGTTGAGGCAACCAAGTACACGGAAGTTGGTTATGTGGGACGGGATGTCGAAAGCATGATAAGAGACCTGACCAATGTTGCCGTGAGTGAAGTGAAAAAAGAGATGAGTGAAGAGGTTGAAGAGATTGCAAAGCAGAGAGCAGAAGAGGCTCTACTTGATATACTTTTGCCCCCGGTTTCATTTCCAAGAAGAAGGCCTGGAGAAGCAGATCCATCCAGCAAAGTTCAGGAAGAATCAAGATCATCGACCAGAGAGCGTTTCAGACAGATGCTCAGAAGTGGGCAACTTGATGAAAAGCTTGTTGAGATTGAAGTGAAGCAACCACGTGCCCAGGTACTCGGGATGTTCGCAGGTACAGGACTGGAAGAGATGGATCAGAACCTCAGCAATATGTTCAGCAGTATCTTTCCGGAAAAAAAGAAGAGAAGAAAGGTTACGGTAAAAGAGGCTCGAAAGATTCTTGAAGAAGAGGAACGTGATAAGCTTATAGATATGGACAAGGTGGTAAAGATAGCGATCGAGAGAGTCGAACAGATGGGTATAGTTTTTCTGGACGAGATCGATAAAATTGCCCATAAAGGAAGTACACATGGACCGGATGTCAGCAGGGAGGGAGTCCAGAGGGACATTTTACCAATTGTTGAGGGTTCAACAGTTATGACGAAGTATGGCGCGGTAAAAACACATCATATACTTTTTATCGCAGCAGGTGCTTTTCATATGAGTAAGCCTTCTGATCTGATTCCGGAGCTTCAGGGAAGGTTCCCAATTAGGGTTGAACTTCAGAGCCTTACAACGGATGACCTTGAGAGAATTCTTGTACAGCCTAAGAATGCTCTTGTAAAGCAGTACTCGGCACTTCTTGAAACCGAGGGTGTAAAACTTGATTTTACGCCGGAAGCGATCAGGGAGATTGCCGAAATTGCAAGCTATGTTAATTCACAGACTGAAAATATTGGTGCCAGAAGGCTCCATACTGTAATGGAGCTTCTGCTTGAGGATATATCGTTTACTGCTCCTGAGCTTAAAGGACAGACGATACCAATTACAGTAGAATATGTACGTTCGAAGCTCAAAGATGTGCTGGAGAACAAGGATCTTTCAAAGTACATACTGTAGTTTATCAAAAAAATGGAGATTTTATTAGGAGATTAAAATTTCGAAATTATTGAGACTCTTCCAACACTCTATTAAGGGATCTTTAGAACTTCCGAAAATCAAAAGTAGAAACGCAGTTTGGAAGGAGAATGGCGGTATGTTCCTCGATTCCAGCTTTATGATAACGCAGGATATACTTCAGAGGTCCATGTCAGCTGCCCTTGTAAGGCAGGAGGTCATAGCTGACAATATCGCCAATGCTGATACACCTCATTTTAAACGAAGTGAGGTGGCTTTTGAGAGTGAGCTGGCCAGGGTTCTTGAGGGCGTCAAGCCGGATCCCTTTCCTGCAGCAATCACGAACAAAAAGCACATACCATTTTACAGACCAAAAGATTACCGAGAGGTAAAACCAATAGTATACCTCGATTATACAACTACTTATAGGAACGACGGAAATAACGTTGATATCGAGAAAGAGATGGTAGACGCAAGGGAGAATGCCCTCAGGTATATTGCGATGGCTCAGAGGGTTAGTGATAATTTTAAGATGCTAAATATAGTTCTTAGGTAAGGTTTTTAAAAAATGATTGAATGCGGATTGGTGGAGGTTTGCTGATGGGTGCTTTTACTGCAATGAATATTGCTTCTACTGGTCTTACAGCCCAGCGGTTGAGGATGGATGTGATTGCAAATAACATTGCAAATGCAAACACAACCAGAACTACCGATGGTGAACCTTTTAGAAGGAAGAGGGTGATTCTCAGACCGAGAAATGATGCTCCGGAGTATCTCACCCGGTTTCTTCCACAGGCTCTCTGGAGAGGAGTGGGAGAAGGTGTAAGGGTAATCAAAATAGAAGAGGATAGATCTCCACTCAGGCTGGTTTATGATCCGAATCATCCCGATGCAATAAAATCGGGTCCACTTAAGGGCTACGTTCAATATCCAAATGTGAATATAGTTACAGAAATGGTTGATCTTATTTCAGCAACGAGGGCATATGAAGCAAATGTTACCATAGTTCAAAACTCAAGCCAGATGTTTATGAGGGGACTTGAAATAGGATCGAGATAAAACTATTCAGGGGGCTAAGAGATGATGAATCCAGTTGAAGCAAGAGGTGATATTGTTGAGCTTATAGCAACGAATGAGAAACATTTTGGAAAGCCTGTTCAGGCTCCCGAAGAAGATTTTGTAACGGGTTTCGCACGGGCTCTGAAAAAGGCATTTTACAGTGTTAATAACCTTCAAAAAACTTCAGAAGCACTCACAAGACAGTTTGCTGTCAGACCGAACTCGGTTGATATACATGATGTTACGATTGCTGCGGAGAAAGCAAGGATTGCTCTTCAGTTTACAAAATCAATTGTTGATAGGATAACTCAGGCTTATAGAGAATTGATCAACATAAGATAGATTTAGAAGCCAGGCCTGGTGCCGGGCTCCGGTTTTTGAATTGGGAGGGGAAGAGATGAATGAGTTCTTAAAGAAGATAATTGATTCTGTTAAAAATGTTCTTGGTAAGCTGAATCAAACTCAAAAGCTTATAATCGTAGCTGTCGCAGCTCTGCTGATTGTTGGCTTCATCTTTATGCTGTCCTTTTCTTCTAAGCCGGCAGAAGCCTATCTTTTTACCACACCTCTTGAAAAAAATGATTTTCTCAGAATAACCAATAAACTTACACAGTGGAACATTCAATTTAAAACAAGAGAAGGTAAGTTTATTATTGTGAAAGATGAGGATACTGCTGCATACCTCAGAATGAAGCTTGGGCTTGCAGGTGTGCTTCCAACAGGTATAAAGGGATGGGAATTATTTGATACCCAGGCATGGACAACCACAGATTTTGAAAGAAATGTTAACCTGCGAAGGGCAATCATTGGAGAAATAACGCGACACATAAGGATGCTTGAGGATGTTGAGGATGTTAGCATCCAGGTTACCATGCCAAAACCTTCTTTATACATAGATGAAGAGGAGCCATACACGGCCTCGGTAATTATTACTCCAGCCCCTTATTCGGATATAACAGAGAATAAGCAGAAGATACAGGGTCTCATCAACCTTATTGCCTTCGGTGTTGATAAACTAAAACCCGAAAACATAGTGGTTACTGATAATCACGGCAGGATACTTTCTGATTTCAAGAAACTTGAGGATGCCAGTTATCTGAGCAGGGCAAGGCAGGAATGGGAGATAAAAGAGAAACTCAGGTTAAAAATGCAGAGAGAGATTGCCGAGAAGCTTAAAGCGGTTCTGGGAAAGGATAAGATTGATGTTTCTGTTGAGGTGGAACTTGATTTTGATCAGAAGAAAATAGAAAAGACTGAATATATACCAATTGTTAAAAGGCAGGATAACCCCAGAACACCTTACGATGAAACAGAGGTGGTTTTAAATGTTGTTCGAAGCGAAAAAGAAACCACCGAGAAGTTTGAGGGGGTTGGACTTGTACCTGAAGGTCCTCCCGGGGTTGAACCCAATATACCACCAGGTTATAAAGAGGCCATGGGAGAGGGCTCTAAATATGAGAAAACGGAAAAGGTTAAAAACTATGAGATAAGCCAGCAGATATCGAAGATAGAATCGGCTCCTTTCAGGATAAAGAGGATTTCAGCTGCTGTGTGGGTTGACGGTACGTGGAAGAAGGTTTACGACAAAAATGGAAAACCAGTGCTTACCGAGGAAGGTGGCATAAAGCGTGAGTATATCCCGAGGACTCCTGAGGAGATGAAAAAAATAGAAGAAATCGTGAAAGGAGCGATTGGGTACAACCCGCTACGTCAGGATACTGTTGTGGTACAGAATATTAAGTTTGACAGGACTAAGGAGTTCGCAGAAGAAGATGCATACCTGAAGAGAAGGGAACAGATGCGTAAGACACTCCTCTCAGCACTTATTGCTCTGTTCGCAATATTCATAGTTACACTTGCATACAGAGCGATATCCAGAGAAGTGGAAAGAAGGAGGAGAATCAAAGAGGAGGAGCTTGCAAGGCAGCAACAGTTAATGCGTGAGGCTGCTCTCAAGTCTGCCGAGGAAGAGGGTGTTGAGGTCGAGCTCTCTCCTGAAGAAAGAGCAAGGCTTGAGATGCAGGAAAATGTAATTAACATCGCCAGGGAACATCCTGAGGAAGTTGCAAAACTCATCAGGACCTGGCTTGCAGAGGAATAGCGAGTTTGATATGCCTGGTTTGACTTATTTGTACTGTATAAATGATCAAGATGATTTAGTATTTCTTAGTTTGGCTTATTTACAGGAGGGGATAAATGGCTAAAACACCACCGAAACCTACACCCAGTACTCACGCCACGGGTCCCGGAGGGAAAAAAACGCTTACGGGAAGGCAGAAAGCTGCAATATTTCTTGTTACACTCGGTCCTGAGATCTCAGCAGAGATATTCAAGCATTTAAGGGAAGATGAGATAGAACAGCTAACATTTGAAATAGCGAGGCTTGAAACCGTTGATCCGGCAGAGCGTGACAAGGTGTTGATGGAATTCCAGGAACTGATGATGGCTCAGGATTTTATTTCAACTGGTGGTATAGATTATGCGCGTGATCTGCTGGAAAGAGCCCTTGGAACCCAGAAGGCAATCGATATAATAAACAGACTGACATCATCTCTACAGGTAAGGCCGTTTGATTTCATAAGAAGAACGGATCCGTCGCATCTGTTGAACTTTATCCAGGGTGAACATCCACAGACCATAGCCCTTATTCTGGCGTACCTTGAGCCCAATAAGGCGTCTGTAATTCTATCCTCCCTTCCAGAAGATATACAGGCAGATGTTGCCAAGAGAATTGCAACCATGGATAGAACATCTCCTGATGTTCTGAGAGAAGTTGAGAGGGTTCTTGAGAAGAAACTATCCACACTGGCAAGTGAAGATTATACTGCGGCAGGTGGCATAGAGACCATAGTGGATATATTGAACCTCGTTGATAGAAGCACTGAAAAGACAATAATCGAAGCACTTGAAGAAGAAGATCCGGAGCTTGCGGAAGAAGTCAAAAAGAGGATGTTCATCTTTGATGATATAGTGCTTCTCGATGATAGAGCCATCCAGAAAGTCCTGAGAGAAGTTGACACGCAGGATCTGGCAAAAGCCCTGAAGGGTGTGGACAGTGAAGTACAGGACAAAATATTCAGAAATATGAGCAAGAGAGCTGCGAGCCTTCTTAAAGAGGATATGGAGTTTATGGGGCCTGTAAGATTAAAGGATGTTGAGGAGGCACAGCAAAAAATAGTTGGGATTATCAGAAAGCTGGAGGAGGCCGGTGAGATTGTTGTGGCTCGTGGCGGTGAGGATGAGCTGGTAATGTAGGAGGATAGCTGTGGCCAAAAAAATATTCAAGGCAAATGAGGTTACTATCCTTGGTTCAAAGGTAATTGTTACTCCGCCTAGCTTCTATCAGTTGCCTCAAAAGGAACAGGAGGGTATCCCGGAAGCAGAGGAGGTTGAGGAAGCAGAAGAGGTAAAAGAGGCGGAAGCAGTTGAGGCTGTTGAGGTAGAGAAGCCGGAGGTTGAGACTGAGGAGGTAAGCGGGGATAAACTTCTTGAAGAAGCCAGAAGAATAAAGGAAGAAGCGGAACAGGAGGCAAAGAGGATAAAAGAAGAAGCTGAACAGACTGCCTTTAAGATAATGCAGGAAAATACCATCAAGGTTAGAGAGTTAAAAGAAGAAGCGGAAAAAGAAGCTGAAAAGATTGTTTCTGAGGCAAAATCGAAAGCTGATGAGATAATCAGAGAAGCAGAAGAAAAGGCCACCAAACTTCTTGAGGATTCAAGGCAGAAGGGTTACGAGGAAGGAAGAGAGGAAGGGTATAGAAAAGGCGAAGAGGAAGTCAGGCGGCTTGTTGAGCATCTCCATACAATAATCAATGCTGCTATTGATAAAAGAAAAGAAATAGTTGAGAGTTCTGAAAAGCAGATTATAGACCTTGTGATGTTAATTGCCAGAAAGGTGGTCAAGGCAATATCTGAAGCCGAAAAGAAGGTTGTGCTTGAAAATATAAGGGAAGCTTTGAAGAAACTCAGGGGTGATACAGAGATAGTTATAAGGGTTAATATCGATGACCTGGATATTGTTTCAAAACACAAGAAAGAGTTTATATCTATGGTCGAGTCACTTGAGAGTGTTAGAATAGAGGAGGACAGCAGGGTGGATCCGGGCGGATGCATAATTGAGACATCTTTTGGAGAGATAGATGCCAGGATTCAAACTCAACTTCAGGTTCTTGAAGAGCGAATAAGGGAGCTTGTGCCCCTGAAGGAATAGAAAGATTTTAGTCTGGTATAGAGGTTTTTGTAAAGAACAATAGAATGTGGGCTAATTGGTGGTATAAAGGATTATCCACTATTTACCTGAATCATTTGAAGAGAGGGTCTTGATAAATGGCGGTGGAGATTTTTAAGAAATATTTCAGGGCTCTGGATGATGTTGATACCGTTGTGTGCAAGGGAAGAGTCAAAAAATGCGTGGGACTCCTGGTTGAGGCTCAGGGCCCATGGGTTTCGGTGGGAGAACTGTGCAAAATAAGAATAGACGGAAAAGAACTTGCAGCTGAAGTAGTGGGTTTTAAAAATGGCACAACCCTTCTATTTCCCTACGAACATGATCGTGGTATTAGAACCGGGCTTGAGGTTGTTGCGACGGGGAAGCCCCTTTCTGCTCTTGTTGGTCAGGCACTTCTGGGCCGGGTTGTTGATGCATTGGGAAGACCAATCGATGGGAAAGGTCCTATTAATTATGAAAAGGAGTATCCAATTTTTAATGTACCTCCACATGTTCTGAAGAGGGAGAGAATTACCGAGCCTCTTCCAACAGGTATCAAGGCTATAGATGGATGTCTTACAATTGGGAAAGGGCAGAGAATTGGTATTTTCTCCGGAAGCGGTATAGGCAAGAGCACTCTTCTGGGTATGATAGCAAGAAACACCTCAGCCGATGTGAATGTGATAGCTCTTATAGGTGAGAGAGGTAGAGAGGTCAGGGATTTCATAGAGAGGGATCTTGGAGAAGAAGGGCTGAAACGATCAGTTGTTGTTGTGGCAACCTCGGATCAGGCTCCGATTGCCAGGATAAGAGGAGCATATCTCGCAACTTCAATTGCGGAGTATTTCAGGGACAATGGGAAAGATGTTCTTTTTATGATGGATTCAATTACCCGATTTGCCAGGGCCCAGAGGGAGATAGGTCTTGCAGTTGGGGAGCCTCCAGCAACCAAAGGGTATACCCCTAGCGTTTTTTCAATACTGCCAAGGTTGCTCGAGAGAACGGGAATGGGAGAAAAAGGCTCGATAACTGGTATCTACGCTGTCCTCGTGGAGGCTGACGATATAAATGAACCCGTTTCGGATGCTGTTCGTGGTGTACTTGATGGACATATAGTTCTGTCGAGGAAGCTTGCAGAAAAGAATATTTATCCAGCGATAGATGTGCTGGCCAGTGTTAGCAGATTGACTCCATATATTGTGGATGAAGAACATAAAAAAGCTATTGAGTCTCTGAAAAAGGTGCTTTCATACTATTCAGATGCGGAAGATCTTATTCAGATTGGAGCCTATGTAAAAGGTTCTGATAAAAATGTTGACTGGGCCATCGAGAAGATCGATCAGGTTTATAATTTTTTAACCCAGGACATTTTCGAAGGATTTGGATTTGACGAAATCAGAGGCATGCTTATTGAATTGTTCAAATAGTAATCGATAATACGGCTTCAAGAGGCCGGGAATGGCTGGATTTGTATTTCCCCTTGAAAGGGTTTTGAGATACAGAGAAAGAATTGAAAAAAAACAATTAAAGCAGTTTTCAATGAAGAAAGCCGAACTTCTTGAGATTGAATCAAAGATTGAATGTGAAATGAAAAAACTCAGGGATTTTTCAAAGAGGATGGATTTCCAGAAGGGAATTTTCTCCTCCATAGAGTTCCTTTTAACACATAACTATGTATTCAGACTTGAAAAAAAAATTGAGCAATTGAAGAGAGAGAGGGAAATCAAACGGGAAGAATTGGATAGAGAACTTGATAAGCTCAATGAGGCCAGGAAAGAGAGGCTTGCAATAGAGAAGTTGAGAGATCGACAGTATCAGAGGTACCTTCAGATGCTGGCAAAGACAGAAGAAAAGGAACTCGATGATATAAATCAGAAGATTGGTTTAAACAAGGAGAAACTTACAATAGAAGATCTTCCGCTGGAGGAATCGTAATAAAGTAGGCTCAAAAATCAAAACCTGATATTTAAAAGGTTTGGGATAAAAGCAATGGGTCCTGAGAGTGTTTTTGAAAGTATGGCAAGGATACTAAATAGAATTGAGGAGATAAAGAGACGTTTTGGTATCTATCCGTACAACTCGCCTAAAAGAACCGGTACAGATTTCAGGGCAACTCTTGAAGCAGAGACAAAGGATAAGAGAAATGGTATTGAGAAATCCGGAAGGATTGATGAAACCGAGGGCCTGAAAAATAACATGATCGGTGAG
>CAZFGQ010000017.1:0-10853 GCA_964518675.1 uncultured Spirochaetota bacterium | reverse complement strand
GAAATCCGGAAGGATTGATGAAACCGAGGGCCTGAAAAATAACATGATCGGTGAGATTTCTTATAATCCTGACGGGATTGGAAGACCCGAGGTTAAAACAAAGGCTACTAAAAATACAGAGGGTTCGGATAGCACACTTTTCAAGCAACTTGAGAATGCTGTAAAGCTGGCTTCTGAGAAGTTTGGACTTCCCGAGCAGCTTATTAAGGCAGTGATTGAACAGGAGTCGGGGTTTGATCCATGGGCTGTTTCTCCAAAGGGTGCAATTGGTTTGATGCAGCTTATGCCCTCCACGGCGGAGATTCTGGGGGTTAAAAATCCGTTCGATATATATGAAAATATACTTGGTGGAGTCGGGTATCTTAAAATTCTTCTCGACAGGTACGAAGGCGATCTCAATAAAGCCCTTGCCGCATATAATGCAGGGCCGATGAAAGTTAAAGACAATGTTCCACAGATACCTGAAACCAAAAGGTTTATTAGATCTGTAATCGATAGTTATGAGAGATTTATGAGTTTCAGCGAAGGAGATGAGTTTTAATTGAGAATCGGAAAGATTATCTCAAATCTATTAAAAATCATATTTTTGCTTCTTCTCATAATTGTTATAGCTCTGGGGGGTATTTTCTGGTTTGACAGGCTTGGTCTCATAGATTACATGAAGGTTATAGGACCATTTTCAAAGTATCTTCCATCATTTTTAAAGAAAGGTGAAGTGGTAGAGGAAGATCCACTGCTTTTAGAGAAAGAATTGCTGGCAAAGAGGGAAAAAGCTCTTGAAGAAAAGAAGCGGGAGCTTGAAAGTTATGAAAAAAAATTAAAACAGAAGGAGCTGGAGCTTCAGGAGAAAGAAATGAAACTTGCCGAGGAGGCAAAGAGGCTTGACGAGAAGGAAAAAGTCCTAACTGAAAAACAAAGGGAATACGATAATTATAGAGAAAATATTAAGGAGCAGGCAAGATACTTTACAAGTATGCCGCCAGATGCAGCTGTTGAGAGGCTTTCCAAACTTGATGATCTTCTTGTAATAGATATTTTGAGGCAGATTGATAGGGATGCTGAAGAAGCCGGACAGGTATCACTTGTACCTTATTATCTCAGTCTTATGGATCCTGAAAGGGCTGCAACCATACAGAGAAAAATGACAAGAATGATTGGTGGAGAGGAATGAGATTTTTGAATTACCAGATTCACCCGGTAAACGTTGCAAATACCTACGCTTCCCGCGGTATCGATTTTAAGGATAAGGTCTATGAATCCGAGAGAAAAAGAGATTTTTACGAACTTCTTCAGGGGATAATTGGCGAAAGTGATTTAAAATATCAAACGGGGGCTAAACTGCAGAACGAAGAAAAATACAATGTCACAATGAGTGATGAGCAGTTGGGTAATTCAGACCATCTGAAGAGATTAGAAACCAAGGGTCGAGAAGTCGCAAAGGGTAAAAATACTGAAAATGAAGCTGTTACTGGTAAATACAATATTGAAAAAAATAGCTCGAAAGATAATGTATACACTGAAAAGAGTAACATTGGTACAGGCAGAAACGGCAAATCTACATCCGGAGCAATTTCTGAGGTTCTTCTAAGAGAAGTTAAAAACACGGGTAGGCAGGTTGGAAAAAGATCTTTGGACATTGCCGGAAAACCTCATTCACAGGGCCTATTAGAAGAAATTCTTAGAGAAAAGATTTCTTTCAGGAAGTTATCTTCAATGAAGATGAAATCCAGAAAAACATTAATCGGTAACGCTTACAAAAAGACGGAGGAAGGTGTTTCTTCGAGACATAGAAGAATTATAAATAGAGGAATTATAAATAAAAAGATTTTAAATGAGAGAAGTTTACATAGAAAAGCATTTCTTGGGGAACTCCTGGCTGATAGGTTGTTCAGAGAAAAATCCATCAAAAATAAGACAGAATTAATTGGTTCGAAAAAGAATAAAAAGGATTCCGTCTCAAGAAAGAATCATATAGAGGGCGTGGGTAAGAATTCCAGTCGTTTGAAAGCTGCAAATACAGCAGTACTTCGTAATAATGAGTCTCTGAACGCAACGAATCTTCTGAGAAACGGAGAAAATGCTGGAGAAAACATAATTGGGTTTAAAGATCATCTGAGAGATTATACTGATAGGCTAAAGACCACAGAGGGGTTAAAAGATACAGGAAATGTTTTCAGTAATACAAACCTTGAAAAAGCCGATGAGGTTTTTAGGGATATAGTCCAGAGATTCAATTTTCTTGTAAAGAGAGGTGGTGGAGAGGCTCACATTTCACTTAAGCCCGATCTACTGGGAAAACTTTATATGAAAATAAGTGTCAACCACCACAGTGTTGATGCTCTGTTTCTGGTTGAGAATGAAGCGATTAGAGAGTTATTACTGCAGAGAATTGCTTCTCTTGAACAGGGATTGGGACAGCACGGTCTTTCTCTTGGATCTTTCAATGTTGAAGTTGGTGAAGAGAATGGCTGGAAAAATGCTGAAAATGGAAGGGAAGCTGAAAGTATTAGAGGGGTTACGGGGATTGGTGCTGCCGATGAATCGGATGAAATTATTGATGCAGATGAGGTTGAGGGCGTGTCGGCAAGATACGTCCCGTGGATTGCAACAAAAATAGACCTGGAGGTTTAAGGAGTTTAAAAATGGAGATAGGTGAAACTTTTCCGCTTTCAATGGATCAAAAAACGTTGATGAAGACCAAACTAGAAGTGGAATCCTTCAACAAATCGCTTTTGAAAAATGGTAGAAGGATCAAAAATACGCTGGGAAAAGAGGATTTCCTCAGGCTTTTAATAGTTCAGTTGAAAAACCAGGACCCAACAAAACCGCTCGAAGACAAGGAGTTTATAGCACAGATGGCAGAGTTCTCGAGTCTGGAGCAGATGACGGAGATTAATTCTACCCTGGAGAAAATGAAATCCCAAAATAGACTTAGTCTTGCGTACTCGCTTCTTGGCAAAGAGGTGGAGGTAATGGACAGGGAGAGTGGTGAGCTTACCAGTGGTATTGTGGAAGAGGTAAGTTTTGATGCGACTGAACCTCACATCCATTTTGATGGTTTAAGCTATGGATTAAGTGAGGTAGTTCGTGCCAGAATCAGAGAAGAGTCTTGATAAAATAATATATATCTGGGAGGGGCAAAATCTGGATTAGATTAAGGAGTGTGTGCCCATGATGCGATCACTTTATTCTGGTGTATCTGGTTTAAGGAACCACCAGATAAGAATGGATGTTCTGGGTAATAATATCGCTAATGTGAATACCTATGGTTTTAAAAAGAGCAGGGTGAGCTTTCAGGATATTCTCTCCCAGACTATTTCAGGTGCGAGTGCCCCAACAGCTCAAATTGGTGGTGTTAATCCCAAGCAGGTAGGTTTGGGGATGACGGTGGCAAGTATAGACCGGATATTCACACAGGGTAGCCTTCAAACAACCGGTTTGAATCTTGACACAGCGATACAGGGCGATGGGTTTTTTGTTCTGAAAAAAGGGGATGAAACATTTTATACCAGGGCAGGTGGATTCGGTTTGGATAAGAATGGTACCCTGGTAAATCCTGCGAATGGATTCAGAGTTCAGGGCTGGCGGGCTGTTAAAGCTGGGGCAGAGTATATTATTGATACCACAGCAGATGTAGAGGATATCATAATCCCGATTGGTGGCAAGGATCCGGCAAGGGCAACATCTATTATCAGGTACAAGAGTAATCTAGATTCAGAGACACCGGTAATTCCGCCGGGAGCCACACCAACACCTGAAGAGCTGATGAAAGCAACAGTGGTAACAAATATCGATGCTTATGATAGCCTTGGGAATGTTCACAGAGTTACGGTTAGTTTTAGAAGATTGGCGGGAGAGAGAAATGCATGGATTGCGACTGCTACGGTTGAGGGTGCTGATGAAGCTAATCTGACGCTTGATGTGGCAGGTACCAATTCCAATACTACCAATTCTGTTATAATCAGGTTCGATGGTGATGGTGCCCCTGTTTCGATTCAGGATAATCCGGGTGTGGCTGGTGCACCTGCAGACGTTGTGGCTCAGGGTAGACTTGTGGCAACATTGAATATAACATTTCCTCAGCAGGGTACAACCCAGCAGATCACACTTGATTTTGGCACTTCTGGTCAATTTGATGGTATAACCCAGTTTGCTGGCGAGACAACAACCAAAGCTTATGAGCAGGACGGGTATGCAATGGGCTATCTCGAATCATTTACCATCGATAGTTCAGGTATCATCACGGGTATATACTCCAATGGAAATAAAGCCCCGATTGCCCAGATAGCGCTTGCGAGGTTCACAAATCCCCAGGGACTGAAAGCAGAGGGCGATAATAATTTCAGGGCCACAAACAATTCAGGTCTTCCCGACATTGGAGCAGCGGGAACAGGAGGTAGAGGAAGGATAACACCTGGTGCATTGGAAATGAGCAATGTTGATCTTGCAGAACAGTTTACAGATATGATTGTAACACAGAGAGGATTCCAGGCTAATTCAAGAATAATAACAACGTCTGATCAGATGCTCCAGGAACTTCTGACTCTGAAGAGATAAAGGTTATTTCGGAGGTAATTTACTGAGTTTAAAACAAATAGGCAATTCAGTTATTGTTTTTGCTTGAAGCCCCTTTTTAAAGGGGCTAAAAGCATTTGTGTGGGAGGGGTTTTGTGATTAAGGTAACGAGGTTAAATGGGGATGAGTACTGGCTCAATCCCCATCAAATAGAGACAATAGAATCCAATCCCGATACCACGGTAACCCTTGTAACTGGTAAGAAAATAGTTGTCAGAGAAACCCCGGAGGAAATTATAAATGCTATAATTGAGTACAGGAAAAAATTGAGTCTCTGGGGAAATGAGGAATAAACATCTGGAGGTGATCACCTATGGATATTGCAACCATTGGCGGCCTTGGCATTGGATTTTTTGTTTTGATTGTTGGTATAGTTGTTGCGGGTGGTGTTGGGGGGCTTTTTAGCTTTATAAGTATATCCTCTGTGTTTATTACTGTTGGTGGTAGCTTTGCAGCAATAATGGTTTCCAACACCCTTCCCAAAACACTGGGACTTATGAAAGTAGCGATGAATGCTATAAGAACCAAGCCATTGGAGGCCGGCCGTATAATATCTATGATTGTGACCTTTTCTGAGAAGGCAAGAAGGGAGGGTCTTCTCGCCCTTGAGGATGATCTTGATGAGCTTGAGGATGATTTTCTTAGGAAAGGTATCCAGCTTGTTGTCGATGGAACAGATCCGGAGATAATAAGAAATATTATGGAAACAGAGCTTAATAATATGCAGGCCCGTCATCAGGAAGGAATAAAAATATTCGAAGATTGGGGAGCGTTGGCCCCTGCATTTGGTATGATCGGAACACTCATAGGTCTTATCCTGATGCTGGCAAATATTGAGGATAAGAGTGCGATAGGACCTGGTATGTCGACAGCTCTTATAACCACGCTGTATGGTGCTATATTGGCCAATCTTGTTTTTATTCCGATAGCAAACAAATTATCATACGTGAACAACCAGGAAATTCTCATGAGGGAGATAATGATAGAGGGTACTCTTTCTATTCAATCAGGTGATAACCCAAGAATTGTCAAAGAAAAACTAATTTCATTCCTGCCGCCTGAAATAAGGGCGCAGGTTGAGGAAGAATCAGAGGGTGAGTAAAATTATATACCTGAGTACTTGATTTTTGTGGTCTTGATTATCTAAATTTTATTAGAGGTAGGTATGCCGAGGGGAAAGGGAAGAGAAAAAAAGGGAGCACCCGATTGGCTTGTTACATACGGGGATATGACCACCCTTTTGCTCACGTTTTTCATCCTCATGTTTACTACTGCAGAAATTGAAGGAAGAGAGCTTCAGTTAATTTTATCCGCCTTTCGAGGTTCACTCGGGCTTTTTACCGGTGGTCTTACCCTATCCAAGGGAGTGCTCGCTGAATTAGGGCAGCAGATTGAGAGCCTACCGGCAAAGGAGAAGGGAGACAAACTGGCAAAAGCCCTCGAGAAAGCTGTGTCGATATTCCAACCTGAAATAAAATCAAGGAAGGTCAAAATTACGGAGGATGAGAGGGGGATGATCATCTCCCTTATCTCAGATGCATTTTTTGAAAGGGGCAGTGCAGAACTGACGCCTGAGGGAAGGAGGATCATAAATAAGATAGGTCGGTTTCTCCAGCAGAGAGATTTTAGGGAGAACGATATCAGGGTTGAGGGACATACTGATAATACGCCTATTTCTCCGACAAGTGCACTTTACTCGGTTTATCCGACAAACTGGGAGCTCTCAGCGGCAAGGGCGGTTAAAATTGTCAGGATTTTAAATGAGGAGTTTGGCATTCCTGGAGAGAATCTCCAGGCAGTTGGTTATGGTGAGTTTCAACCTGTCGAGTCAAATGACATCGAGGAGGGACGAGCTTACAATAGAAGAGTAGATATAGTAATAATGAGGAAAAAAGAATACTCATAATTTAAATATATTTTTATGGGAGTATACTTATGGGTGATACAGAAGAAACCATTGAAGAGATAGAAGGTGGAGCTGAGGAAGAAGCGATACCAGAAGAAGCGGGTGTGAAAAAATTATTTGGACCCGCAATGATAAAAACGCTCATTTACGTAGCGATTGCTCTTGTTATGATAATTATCTCGGGCACAGTAGCCTATCTTGTAGCTCAGAGGGTTGGTAAACCACCAGCTACGGAAAAGACATCTCCTGAGGTAAAACAGGCTGCTCCTCTCTATGCATATTTTGATCTTGAGAAGCCTTTCAGTATAAATACAGCCGATACCGATGAACCTCATTTCGTCAAGATAACCATTTCGCTTGGTTATGAAGAGGGGAGGGTTGATATTCAAACAGAACTCAATAAGAGGAGACCTCAGATCAGGGATATAGTTATCCAGGTAATAGGTTCGAAAAAGTATTCTCAGCTTGATTCTTACGATGAACGGGAACAACTTAAAGAAGAGTTGATGAACAGGATAAATGAGGTATTGAAAGCGGGTAAGATAAAGGAGGTTGTATTCACAGAGTTTGTGCTTACGTGAGATTAATATTTTTATTGATTTTATTTATCTAGTGTATATAATCTATTATAATAGAGATAATGTAGGTTTTTTGGGTTTAAAAGTTTTTTAAAAGGGTATTAAAAATGACTGAAGTACTTTCACAGGATGAAATAGATCAATTATTAACAGCCATCTCCACAGGTGAAGTTGAGGGGGAGGAGACCCTTAAAAAGGCCGAAACAAGAAAGATAAAAATATACGACTTTAAAAGACCCGATAAGTTCTCGAAAGATCAGATCAGAACCCTTCAGATGATGCATGAAACATTTGCAAGATTAACCACAACCTCTTTATCGGCCCAGTTGAGAACAATAGTCCATGTTCATGTTGCATCAGTTGACCAGCTCACATACGAGGAGTTCTTACGTTCGATACCCAATCCCACGACACTTGCCGTTATAAATATGGATCCTCTCAAGGGAAGCTCGGTGCTTGAAATCGATCCTTCAATAACCTTCACGGTGATTGATAGATTATTCGGAGGACCGGGAGAGGCAACTAAAATAAACAGGGAGCTCACAGATATTGAGCTTTCCGTTATTGAAGGAATCATTGTAAGGATACTCGGTAATCTGAGAGAAGCCTGGTCAAATGTGATTGATCTAAGGCCGAGGCTTGGAAATATAGAAACAAATCCTCAGTTTGCTCAGATTGTTCCACCCAACGATATGGTGGTTTTGATAACCCTGGAAACCAAGGTTGGTGATGTTGAAGGAATGATAAACTTCTGTATTCCTTATCTTACAATTGAACCGATAATTTCAAAACTCTCAGCCCAGTACTGGTATTCCAGCATCCGAAGGGGTGGAACTACCGAGAGCATGGCTATTTTGAAGAAGAAGCTTGAAAATGTTTATATTGAATTGATTGCCGAGCTTGGGAGTATAGAAGTCAAGTTCAAGGATATTATTGAGCTTCAGAAAGGTGATATTATCAAGCTTGAGAATACAAAAGTAGATGATGAGATGGTTCTTAAAATTGGAGACAGAAAGAAGTTTTATGTACGTCCCGGCCTTGTAGGGAACAGAATGGCTGTTCAGATCACCAGAAAAATAGAATCACAGGTTGATGAAGAGGAAGTTTTTAAAGAGATCGAAGGAGGAAAATAACCATGAGCGATGGCTCTCTTTCACAGGAAGAAATAGATGCCCTGCTTTCAGGAGCAGATGATTTAACCTCACAACCAGCACCTGGACCTGGTGGTGGGGGTATAAACGAAGCCGAAAGGGCAGAACTTGCATCTCTTGCCACGGAAATGGCATCTTCCATGGGAAATACCCTTGCAACAATAACTGGCAAGACGGCACAGCTCAGCAATCCTGAGGTAATAATTACTTCTGCTGCTGAATATATCAAGGATCTGCCTGAGAATATAGTGCAGGTGAATGCAAATATCACAGAGGGTTACCCGGGAACACATCTGTATATTGTAACAGAGGATGCGGCAAAACAGATAGCATCGTTGATGATGGCTCAGGAGGAAGGTGAGATTACAGATATGGCTCTCTCTGCTATTTCAGAGGCCTTTAATCAGATGTCCGGATCTGCGTCTAATGTGCTTGAGGAAAAAACAGGTGCAACTCTTAAGATAGGTGATATCAAAGCAGAGTTAAAAAAAGGTGGCTCTGAATTGCAATTACCGGAGGGCAGCTTTGTAAGGATCAGGTACAGTTTTACCTCGAATGGGTCAACGTCTTTTATTGATGAGGTCTTTGATGAACAGAGCGCTAAAGGGCTTGCAACTGCAAGCCTCAGTAAGAAGGGTGGACTGGCAGCGGCTCCGTCAGCGGGAGCTGGTGTTTTCGAGCAGACTGCTCAGCCCGCATCACAGCCGCAGCAGGCAGTAGGGGCTCAGCCCGTACAGTTTGCCCAGTTGACCCCAACCCAACAGCAACCGGTTCAGGGGAATATAGGGTTGCTGATGGATGTATCGATGCAGCTCACTGTAGAGCTGGGTCGAACCAAGATGCTCATTAAGGATATTCTGGCTATGGGCGAGGGAACCATTGTTGAGCTGGATAAACTGGCAGGCGAACCGGTTGATCTGTTAGTAAACGGTAAATTGATTGCAAAGGGTGAGGTCGTGGTAATTGATGAAAACTTTGGAGTAAGAGTTACGGATATTATAAGCCCGGCTGAAAGGATATCGAGTCTGGAATAAAAATCAACACCCTGTGGTGTGAGAACTGGGAGGGGTAAAATCGTATACTCAAAAAGAAAATACAAAATCATACCAGTAATAGTATTTCTCCCCATTTTTTTTATATTCATATTGAGCACCGGTAATATCGTATATTCACAGGAAAGAGCGGGAAATTCATCTGTGAAATCCGGGGCGAGTTCTGATGTATCCAATTATAGTAGTGAAAATCAAACTGGGATAAAGAAAACCTTGCCTCAGAGCTCCGGTGGTTCAGGTGATAAAGAAATAAAATCAGCAACTGGAGAAAAATCCTACCCGGGAAGTTCTGCAGTGTCATCTGGTGATAAGAATGGTGGGGAAACATCCTCTGCAAAAAAATCTATTTCTGGAACGGAAGCGGTGGGCGGAAGTGAAACGGGTGTATCAGACCAACCCGTTGAGGCCGGAACTCAGCGACAGCCTGCCGGTGAGGATCCATACCAGTACGAGGAACCAAAGTTTGACCAGAGAGCCATAAGTTATCCGCTGCTTGTACTCAGGACAATTGCCATTCTGGCAGTGATAATAATCGGAATCTATTTTATATTCAGACTACTCCTCAAGGCAAAGGGAAAAGTCATCTCAGATACTGATATAATCCGTGTACTTGCGACTTATCCCTTATCTCCGAATAGAGTTATCCAGATTGTGGAGATAGCCGAAAAGATACTGGTTCTGGGGGTTACCGAATCAAATATAAACCTCATTATGAGCGTCGATGATAAAGAATATGCCGATAGGATAAAACTGCTGAGCAGCAAGGAGAAAGCCGAGGGAAAGGGCTTTAAAGAACAGTTTATGCGATTTATTGGTGGATCAGGTGGGGTCAGAGGTGGAAAGATTTCCTATCTTAATAACTATAAGGAGAGGATAAAGAAAATGAAGAAGTTTTAGAGTTTTCATTTTTTTATTTATTTTTTTTGTTCTTTATGTATAATATTTTATAACTTGTATAAATTTTATAAGTTTTTGGGAGGGGAACTTGATCTGTTTTATAAGGTGGATAAGAAAAAAGAGGAAACTCGTCCTTTTTGTTTCCCTGGTTCTCATATTTCTAACATTCCTTCCTGTCGGGTATATTTATGCTCAGGAGAGGATTCCTATTCCAAGGATTAACATTACCCTTGATGAGGCTACTGGCAGGAGAGATGTAGCTCTATCCCTTGAAATACTATTTTTGCTTACCGTACTTACACTTGCCCCTGCGATAGTTATATCTGTCACAAGCTTTACGAGAATAGCAATAGTATTCAGTTTTATAAGAAGGGCGCTCAGCACCCAGCAGGAGCCCCCAAATCAGATAATGATGGCGCTGGCAATATTTCTGACGATTTTTATCATGGCACCCACCATTAAGGAGGTAAATGATACTGCTATCAGGCCCTACTTCGATGGAAAGATTAACGCAGAGCAGATGTTTAACAGGGGAATTCAGCCAATAAGGGAGTTTATGTTCAGACAGACACGTGAGAAGGATATAGCGCTATTTATCCATATTGGTAATGTTAAAAGGCCAAGAAACAGGGACGAGGTGCCCACATGGGTTTTGATTCCAGCATTTATGATAAGTGAGCTTACCACTGCGTTC
>CAZFGQ010000016.1:14423-42682 GCA_964518675.1 uncultured Spirochaetota bacterium | reverse complement strand
TGTTTTGAAAGGATGTATCCTTTTGCAGGACTCATGTAAAATTTGTACAATTATTCTTTAAAATACTGTAAATTATAAGTACAGACTTATTCTGGAGGTTTTAAGTTGCCTATATATGAATACGAGTGTAGTTCCTGCGGAAAGATATTTGAAAAGCTTGTTATGGGAAGCTCCAAAAATGACATTTCCTGTCCTGACTGTGGAGGCAAAGAGACCAGAAAACTTTTCAGCAGCTTTGCTGCCTTTTCCAATGGCCAGAATATAGGCAGCAGCGGTTGCAGCACCTGTTCATCAGGCAACTGTTCATCCTGCCAACGCTGAAATAACTAACATTTACCAGAATTGGAAAACCTATCCTGAATAAATCAACCTGTTTACCTTTCTATTAGAGGAAGTAAAACAGAATGATTAAAGTAAAAAATAAGTTCCACTTCATGCTGCATCTTTTAAATTTTATATCAATTTCCCTTTAATTTCTCCTCGAGTGCAGCTCTGGCCACCTCCCGGTCATCAAAATGAATTTTCGTTTTCCCTATAATCTGATAATCTTCATGCCCCTTACCTGCAATTAGGAGTATATCCTCAGGATTAATCATTTCAACAGCCCTGTAGATAGCCTCCTTTCTGTCCGGTATTACCACATTATTATTGCCCTTCATACCACTCTTTATCTCTTTAATAATAGAAATAGGTTCCTCTGTCCTGGGATTATCAGAGGTTACAATAACAAAATCTGAGAGCTCTTCGGCAATTCTACCCATCTTTGGTCTCTTTTTTCTATCCCTATCACCTCCACAACCAAAAACGGTAATGACCCTCCCACCGCTCAATTGCTTTGATTTCAGAAACTGGGCAGTTGAAATTAAGTGTTCAAGAGCATCCGGTGTATGTGCATAGTCAACAAAGACATAGTATCCACTTTCCGGCCACACCCTCTCAAATCTCCCAGGAACATTGGTGAAATCTTTCAAAACCTCTGAAATCACCTTATGGTCAACTCCAACCGTATCCAGTAAGCTGTAAGCAGCGAGTATGTTGTATATGTTATGAACTCCCAGCAGTTTCGTTCGAAACTTTTTGGAGTTTATGTAAAAAACCGAACCCTCGAGAGTCAATGATTCATATTTACCAAGATAATCTGCACTCCCATTCTCTACTCCATATGTAACAAGCTTCCCCCTGCTTAATCCTACCATCTTCTTACCATAGGGATCGTCTATATTTATCACTGAAAGGGCATCATTACAGAGATACCTGAACAGGATTGACTTTGCATTAAAGTAATTTTCCATAGTCCCATGAAAATCAAGATGATCCTGGGTAAGATTGGTAAATATGGCCGCTCTGAACTCCGAGGGGTTTACCCGCTTCATCTCAAGAGCATGGCTCGAAACCTCAATAATTACATGGGTAACTCCTGCCTCTGCCATTTCCGAAAGCATGTTCTGGAGGTTAACCGGATCCGGCGTTGTAGTATCCGCCTTTACAACCTTCGAGCCGTATCTGTACGTGATTGTACCTATAACTCCAGGATTATATCCTGCTGCAGTGAGTATCTTTTCAAGGATATATGTTACCGTTGTTTTTCCGTTTGTTCCCGTTACCCCTATCAGGAATAGCTTATTTGAAGGCTTTCCTGCCAGATAAGAGGCCACTAAAAGAGCACATTCTCTTGAGTCGTGTGTTGAACAAAGTGTAACCCCTTTTGGAATGACTACTTCATGCAAACTATTCTCTTCTACTATAATAGCCTTTGCTCCTCTCCGTACCGCGTCATCTATGTATTTAAGCCCATTATCACTGTATCCCCGTATCGCTATGAATACTCCATTTTTTTTCACCAATCTTGAATCGATACTCACTGAAGAAACATCAACATCATCCCCTTTTACTACTTTCAAACAACCGGTCGCTTTCATTATATTGCTTAGCTTCATGTTCAAAATTCCTCTTTAGCTTTAAAATGATTTTATTAGAAATTAGAACTCATTAACCTGGATTAAAACTAAGAATACTATATAATAAAACAGATGTCGAGTTTTCTGAAAAATAGAAATCCGAATGCGTTGTCGAATTAAAAATATGTTGCGGTGCCGACAAACTTCGAATAATTAAAATCAGTATTAGTTGATCTCTTTATTTTAAATCAATAATTTACGTTTCAAAATAAAAACTCGAAGTTCGCCTTAATATTCTCACAATAAAACCAAAACTCTGGAAAAAAACGATGGGAGTTATCATAAAAAATGTCCTCGCTGTAACAATGAACAAAAAAAACGAAATACTAAAATGCAACATAATCACCGAAAGGAAAATGATCAAAAAAATTACCACCTCCGGTTTAAATGCCTCAACAAACTACAGGATCATAGATGGCAGTGGTATGATATGTATCCCTGCGCTCATAAACGGACATGTTCATTCTGACGTAACCCTTGCAAAGGGACTCGGAGATGGTCTATCCCTCTATCAACAGGATTATGACAGTCATGTGAGCAGGAAAAAGTGGTTTAGAGATGAACTGAGAGGAGAAGCTGGGGCACTCTCAAGGCTTCTGCTTTACTGTGAGGCAATTAAAGGCGGAACAGGGTTTATCTGCGATATTCCATTCTGGCCATATAGAACCAAATTACTCGAGCCCATTATAAAACTAAGACTCAGGGGAGCAATCGCAATCGATTATCGCACAGATTTTTTGAACGGAAAGGTTCTTGAAGAAGCAGAACTCATAGAAAAAATCGAATGGATAAAATCAAACGGAGCTATCCCAGTATTGAGTGGCCCATCGGAAGAACATTATGAAATAAGCCTGCTGAAAAAACTTCAAAAAATTGCCGAAAAAAAAGATTGCTTTATACATCTCCATCTTGCAGAAACGAAATATCGGGTTGGAATAATAAAGCAGAAATACAGGGCTACATCGGTTCAATTTCTTGATAGTATTGGATTTCTCAGCGAAAGACTAATAGGCTCACATTGCGTTCACCTTACAGAAAATGATATAGAACTTCTTATAAAAAGAGGGGTCAGAATTGTAAACTGCCCAACCGCCGAGATGAAAATATCCGATGGTATTGCCCCAATTGTTAATTTTATTGATAGCGGGTACTATGTAGGACTTGGAACCGACGGTGCACTCTGGAACGATTCCTCAGACATGATACATGAAATGAAAACCCTGCTCCTGGTCCAAAGAGTAAAATATGGCGCCGGAAGGATATTACCCATAGATGCTTTATCCGCAGGAACCATCTGGGGAGCAAGAACATTCGGCATAGAAAAAGAAATGGGAAGCATCGAGGAAGGCAAAAGCGCCTCAATAGCTATCCTTAACCCAAATAAACCTCATGTCGTACCAATATACCATGGTAAAACCTCAAACATACTCCAAAATATTATCACCTGTATGAATGCCAGTGATGTGGAAACCCTTTTGGTCGATGGTAACATTTTAATGGAAAATAAGAAAATTACCCTGATTGATGAAAAAGAAATAATCAAAAAATCACAGGAGATCGGCTCAAGAAGATTTTCAAACCTTGAGCTCTAATCCAAGAAAATATTATCTCCAGAAACAATCATTTATTTCAAAGGTACTGCACTCATTAAACATAATCTTGTAGATGGAACAAAGGGACCTGTTGTTTTCCAGATGGGACATAATTTTCATCAGTAACTTATATCAAAAACATGACATTCAGCTTAATTATTTATCAGAAATTAATTATATTAGAACGAATGTTGAGGTCTGAAAAATAGGAGAAAAAAATGCAGATCGTTCTAAGAGAATACATAGACCTGAATAGAATATTCTTCTCAAATGCTACCACCAAGGAAGAAGCAATAGATGAGCTTGTTAAAGTATCAAAAGACGATGGCAAAGTAAGTGATCCCGATAATTTCAAGAAAGCTCTTCTTAAAAGAGAATCAATTATGAGTACAGGCATTGGTTATGGAGTTGCAATCCCACATGTAAAACTCGATTATATACCCGAGTTTTTTATAACAATTGGTATAAATAAAAAAGGAATCGACTGGGATTCACTGGATAATAAGCCAGTATACCTGATGTTTCTTATAGCAGGCCCCGACAATCAGCAGGAAAAATACCTCAGAATACTCGCAAAACTTACTCTTGTAATTAAAAATCCAGAAAGAAGAAAAAAACTTGTAGAAGCAGAAACCAAATACGACGTACTCAAAATTTTTGAGGGATTCTAAACGGATGAACGTTTTACTTTACCTTGGGGTTGGGTTTGCAATAATATACATCTCAAAATACCTCGTTGAAAAATCCAATATTCCTTCGGTTACCGGATATGTAATAGTAGGGGTACTCCTTGGCGGATCAATCCTCAAGGTCTTCAAACAACCTGTTGTAGAAGAGTTCGCAATTATCTCAGACATAGCACTGGGAATAATTGCATTCTCCATTGGTGTTGAACTCAAAACAGAAACCATAAAAAAACTTGGAAAATCCATAATTGCCATTGCATTTCTTGAAGCAGGCCTGGCTTTTTGTTTCGTTTCCCTGGGATTATACCTGATAATGCCCCAAAAATTGTCCCTGGTACTACTTCTTGGTTCTGTTGCATCTGCAACTGCACCTGCGGCTACTGTTTATATAATTAATCAGTACAGAGCAAAAGGGCCTCTGACATCCACAATACTCAGCGTTGTTGGAATTGACGATGCAATTTCCCTCAGTATATACGTGGTGGTATCCTCTTTCGTGGTCTCCATGCTCTCGGGAAATAAGATTGACCCGGTAAGACTTGCACTTATCCCGATTATAAAAATACTCATCTCACTGGCTATTGGCGTTGGTCTTGGGTTACTATATACTCTGATATTCAAGAAAATAAGGCATAGTGATGACCTGAGCATAGGGCTTGCAGCAACGATCCTTATCAGTATGGGTGTTTCCGAGCTGCTAAAGGTTTCTGAACTGCTAACCGTAATGAGTCTGGGCTTTATACTTGTAAACACCGATAAAATGCTTGCAAACAGATCAAACAGGGTAATCGAAACCCTATCCCCTGTTTTCTTACCACTGTTTTTCATGTTTGCCGGAGCAAGGCTCAACATACTTCACTTAGGACAGATAGGACTCATTGGATTACTCTACACAGCATTAAGATTCAGTGGGAAAATAGCTGGATCAGTAATAGGCGCAACCATAACCAGAGCCCCAAAAACTGTGAGGAAATTTACAGGGCTAAGTCTTTTTCCACAGGTTGGAGTAGCGATAGCTCTCTCCCTGGCAATTCAGAAAACATTCGGTAGGGGAGAGTTTGGACAGGAAGGAATAATAATCTCAGATCTGATAATCAACCTTCTGCTTTTCACCACAGTAATTACGGAAACCCTTGGACCATTTTTAACACGTTTCAGCCTGAAAAAGGCAGGCGAAATCAATATGAGGGATTAAAATGTATCTGATGATAATTCAGCTATACAAACACGAATATAAAGAAGACCTTTTCCTGGCATTCACAAGTTGCGGGATAAAAAGAGCCAGCTTTACAGAGGGATTCAATCTGGATAAAATCCTTCAGGAAGAGTTCTCACTGTTCAAAGGGATAATCAAGCCGAAAGAGGAGAGGGAAAGGTACTCACTCATTATATTTTCAACTGTAGAATCAAAAGAGACAGTAAAAGAACTAATACAGATTTTAAAGGACTCTGGAATGGATGTTGACAACGAGGATATAATGAGAATAGCTCTTATCCCAACTGTTTTAGTTAAAGACATAGAGATAAACTGGGAAAAAGAAGAATAAACTTGTAAATCCACTCCGAATACAACTATCCTTTCACCGCACCACCCACAATACCTGTAACAAGCTCTTTTTCTATTAACAAGAATAGAACAATTATTGGTATGATGGCAAGGAACGCCGAGGCTGTTAGCAACTCCCACTGGGTTGTATATCTACCGACAAAGTTATACAATCCAAGTGTCAGTGGAGTTTTTTCCTTGGACTGAACTAGGGTCAATGCGAACATAAATTCATTCCAGGAAGCAATAAAAGAATAAATAATAGTTGTTACAAGTCCTGGTGCTGAGATGGGAAGCATTATCTTAATAATTGTTTGCATCCTCGAACAACCATCGATGAGTGCAGCCTCTTCTATCTCAACGGGAATTGTTTTAAAATATCCACTTAACATCCAGGTGACAAAAGCAAGAGTAAATACTGAATTGACGAGAATAAGACCAACATATGTATCGAGAAGATGCATACGTGCGATCATTTTAAATAGAGCAATTACTACAACAATCGGCGAAAACATCTGAACAACTAGATACATGTACAGAAGTGTTTTTTGTCCTTTAAATCTGAAACGAGAAACAGCATAAGCAGCGGGAACACACAATATTGTGGTAAGGAGAGTGGTGCCGGACGCAATTATCAGGCTATTTTTGAAATATGTCCCAAATGGATACTGTGTCCACAGTCTGACAAAATTGCTTAATGCCACTTTCTTGGGAATCCAGTATGGAGGTGAAACATATACCTCACTACCCGGTTTGAGCATTGTAGAAATCATAACAAAAAACGGAAACAGAAGAAAAAGTACTATTACAACAGTCCAGAATATAATAAAAGGTTTAACCACTCTCCTTCTCTTCATCGGAACTCCCCTTCAATCATGTCTCCCGCTTAAAATATACACGTGCATATATCCATGCTATTATTGAAAGAATAATAAAGGTTATCACAGCCATAACAGCACCATGATTCCACCTTAGCCACTGAAAGGTTCTCTGGTAGATGTAGGTAATCAATATATGTGTACTATTTGCAGGTCCTCCCTCCGTCATTATATATATTGTATTGAAGTCGTTAAAAGTCCACAGGGTTGATAAAAGGGTTGCAATCAGTAAAACATCTCTCAAACCTGGAATAGTTATGTAGAGAAATCTCTGCCATGCATTGGCACCGTCAACAGTGGCAGCTTCATAAAGGTCTTTCGAGATTGATTGAAGTCCAGCCAGAAATACAAGGGTCATAAATGGAATACCAATCCATATATCAACCCAGATTACTGAAAAAAAGGCCCACCTGGGATCCCCAAGCCATATGGGAGGATTCTCCCAGATACCCGAAGCTTTCAATGAGTAACTTAAAAGCCCAAACTCCGGATGGTAAACCCATGTCCATAGCAAAGCACTTATTGGAACTGAAGAAGCCCACGGGATAATTATGAGAGTTCTTGCTATCTTCCTTCCCCTGTACTCCACATTTAACAAAAGAGCAATGATCATCCCGAAAAGGGTTTTTACTGCAACAGCCAGGGCAGTCCAGTATATCGACCTGAACATTACCTCCCAGAAATCTTTTGTATGAAAAAGATCCGAATAGTTTTTGAGCCCTGTAAACTGCATTAATCTGGCCATCTTGTTTGTTTCGTACAGGGACATTATGAATACATTAATGATGGGATAAATCATAAAAGCAAGTAGATATACAGTGGCAGGGATTAGAAAAATATAGGCAAGTCTCGATTCTGTGCTCCAGAACTTCCCTTTTCTTCTTGCGACCTCCAGTGTATCAACCATATGTTTTCCCACTCCATCCGCTTATATCTCATAATAATTTTTTTCTGGTGATAAGACAAAAAAATCAACCGGGGGGCTAACATCCCCCCGGCTTATCAGTTTCAGTAACCTCTCATCTTATTTATCTTGGCGGCTGCGTCATCAAGAGCCTGCTTTGGTGTCTTCTTCTGGAGGAAAGCCTCTACATTAGCATCCCAGATGATAGAGGTAATCTCATCAAAACCTTCAATGAGTGGCCAGCCCTTAGATCTGAGAGCAGCTTCTGAAAGTGTTTTATAAAGAGGAGTCTGGAACTGTGGAAGCTTGCTTGCAGTAATCGTTACAGGTGGAAAACCGATCAACTCATCAAATTTTGCCTTCCACCTGTCCTGATAGAAATAATCGAGAAACTTGCCTGCGGCTTCTTTGTTCTTGGCCTCTTTGAAAATGGCTATTGAATCCGTAATAATGAGGGTTTTGCCCTTGTCACCGGCATCTGCAAAGGGTGGAATCTGAGCATACCTCAGATCAAATGTACCACCAGCCTGCTTGTATGCCGACTCAACCCATGCACCAATCATACAGTAGGCAGCCTTTCCAGCATAGAAAATTGGATGTGATTCCATCCTATCCAGTGCAAGAAAGCCTTCCGGCACTACCTTATCTTTAATTGCAAGCTGCACCATAAACTCAAGAGCCTTTACACCCTCTGGACTATTCACAATGCACTTGCCGTAGGAGCCATCTGGATTTTTCTCGAAGAAGTCTCCACCAGCTGCATACAGATAATAGGCAAAGTCGGTAAGCTCTGTAAACTTCTTACCTGGCATGATAAGTCCATAAACATCCGGAGGATTATTTACCCTTATTGCCTCCTGCCTCAGCTCTTCCATGGTTTTGGGCACAAAAGTTGTAATATCTCCATTAATGGCAAGTATTCTTGCACCGGCAGCCACAGGAAGACCGTAGAGTTTTCCGTTCACCACACCTTCCATCGCGCCCGGAACAATATTATCCAGGGTCTTTTTGCTGACATACTTTGTCACTTCTTCAATTGTATCTGCTTTAACAAAATCGAGGATCCACCTCGTTCCTATGACTGAAATTTCAGGAGGATTATGTCCTGCAACTGCTGTTGTAAGCTTATCATACATAAGGTTCCAGTCAACAGGTACTATCTCTACCTCAATATCTGTATGTTCAGCATTAAAAGAGCTTTCAAGCTCAGCACGAAACTCCTCGGTTAATCCATCGTAAAGTGCCCAGAAAAAGGTTACCTTGGCTTTTTCAGCCTTCTTTTCACTTGCCGAAAAAGCAACGAATGGAATCATGAACAAAAGGACCAGTACAGCCATCACCCAAATAAATTTCTTCATATTGTACCTCCTTATATTAAAATTTTTTAACTGTCTACGGAGAATTATTTTCTTACATAATTTTAAAAATGTCAACTGAAAATATAAAATGAGGACCTAAAAGGCATATGGTTGGACTTTCCCACAGTTGAGCATTCTGGACTCTTCATCGAGAAAATAAATTGTGGATTGTGGTTGTTATCCTCTCTAGATGTTCTTTCTCAAGATTTTTAATTTTTTCAGCCGTTTTTATAACTTCAAGAGGAGCAGGCTTAATATCCATCATCCTCTCGTATGCTTCAATAATTATTTTCTCTCTCTCACCAGCCAGATAAAGCAACTGTTCCTCACTGAGCCCGTATGGATTCCAGCTTTCGTTTATGAGGGTTTCAAAAACATCTGTATCTATTACCACATGCGAATGAAGAACCTTTTCACTGACTTTACCTCCCTCTATCAGGAGCATAAGAAGGTCAAGGTGATTCAATTCTTCTTCTGCCAATCTATTGAAAAAACCGTGCAATCTTCCTCCTTCCAGAAGCTTGGAAACGTTTCTGTAAAAAACGCAGCACTCTTTCTCGCTCATTATCGCATATTTAATAACTTCTTCCAATGAAATGATTTCATTTGCCATTAAAAAATCCTCATATATAGTGTTCTCTCCACTTAAGATTCAAACAACCGGCAATCGGAGCGAGTGTTCACAATTTATTATTTATATTCTACTGTCCCAATCTATAATATACCCATATTTTCTAGAATCACCACCACACAACAATGAATAGTGTAACCAGTATCCACTAATCACTCAGTCGTACTATCTTTGCCCCCACAGATTTTAGTCTTTCTTCAAGCTTTAAATATCCCCTATCAATCTGTCCAATATTATGTATCACGCTTGTTCCTTTAGCACACAGGCTTGCAATTAAAAGGGCCATTCCCGCCCTTATATCGGGGCTCACAAGTTCAGCTCCGTAAAGCTGAGAGGGCCCAACGACAACAACCCTGTGAGGATCGCAGAGAACTATCCTGGCGCCCATGCTAACCAGTCTGTCGACAAAGAACAATCTCCCGTCAAACATTTTCTCAAAAATAAGAACGGTCCCTTTTGCCTGTGTTGCTGTGACAACCGCTATGCTCGTTAAATCAGTGGGAAACCCTGGCCACGGAGCATCGTATATTGTTGGTATTTCTCCAAAATGGTCATTTCTGATTTCAAGCTTCTGGTCCGGTGGGACAATTACATCATTACCATCTATCTCGACCTCCACACCGAGTTTTGAGAAATAGTGGAGTATCATTTTCAGGTATCTTATTTCAGCATTTTTTATCTTTATTTCACTTCCAGTAACGGCAGCCAGAGAAATAAAACTTCCCACTTCGATATGATCATTGACAATCGTCCATTCTCCTCCACCGGGTTGCTCAATCCCTTCGATAAACAGGACATTGCTACCTGCACCGGTAATCTTAGCACCAATGCTATTCAAAAATCCTATAAGATCCTGAACATGGGGTTCTGAGGCAGCATTCCTGATGATCGATTTTCCTCTGGCAAGTGTTGCAGCCATTATAGCATTCTCAGTGGCCGTTACCGAGGGTTCATCGAGGAATATCTCTCCACCTTTTAGGGACCCCGTCTTAATATAGAATCCCCTCTCTTCTATTATAACTTCCGCTCCAAGAGACTTCAGTGCATAAAAATGAGTATCGAGCCTTCGTCTGCCAATTACATCCCCCCCGGGAGGAGGAAACCTTACATTCTTACCCCTTGCAATAAGTGGACCTGCAAGGAGGATCGAAGCACGGATTTCACTTGCATATATCTTCGGAATATTTATAACACTATCCGATGGCAGATCAGTCTTCACTCTCAGGGTACAATCATCTTCCCAGATCACAGAACTTCCCAGCGCTGCCAGAAGTTTCGTCATGGTCTCAACATCTTTTATTCTTGGGATATTCTTAATCTTTACCCATTCATCTGTAAGAAGAGTTGCAGCAAGAATTGGCAGGGCGGCATTCTTATTTCCGGAAGGTACCAAAACCCCCTTTAATCTCTGACAACCCTCAACAACAAACCTGTCCATGTCAATAATTTATGATTTAAGAATCCTTTTTGCAACATTTTTCAATAAAATTGTACCACTACAGGTAGCCATACATCCCTGTATTATTTTACAAAAGCCCCCTTAGCTATTATTTTAAGAAGAATGGGGCGAACTTCGAGTTTTCATTATGAAGCGCAAATTATTGATTCAAAATAAAAAAATCAACATATGTTGATATTAATTGTTCGAAGTTTGCCGGCACTGCAACATTTTTAGTTTTATTTTGTATTGGGATTTCTATTTTTCAGAAAACCCGACATTCGTTCAAATATCCAGGAAAAACCACGGAGAATTCAATGTCAGAAGTAAGAACGAGATTTGCTCCAAGCCCTACAGGTTACCTCCACATAGGTGGATTGCGCACAGCTCTCTACGCCTTCCTCTGGGCAAGACATAACAGGGGAACCTTTATCCTCAGAATAGAGGATACAGATAGAGCAAGATTGGTTGAAGGGGCAATCGAGGATATTATGGAATCTCTGAAATGGGTTGGAATAAATTGGGATGAAGGTCCTGACATTGGTGGTCCCTACGGTCCATATCTCCAATCAAAACGACTTGATATATATAAAAAACATGCTGAAGAACTTCTGGAAAAAGGAAAGGCCTATAGATGCTT
This sequence comes from uncultured Spirochaetota bacterium, assembly GCA_964518675.1. Taxonomy (GTDB): domain Bacteria; phylum Spirochaetota; class B62-G9; order B62-G9; family CAZFGQ01; genus CAZFGQ01. The sequence continues at coordinate 31,051 of CAZFGQ010000016.1, read as the reverse complement.
CTGCAGTCCTGAACGACTTGAAGAGATCAGAAAGGCTCAAAGAGAAAAGGGTGAAAGAATAGGATATGATGGACATTGTCGTGGTTTATCTGAAGAAGAGGTTCGGAAAAAAATTGAAAGTGGAGAACCATACGTAATAAGACTGAAAATAGAGCAAAAAGGTGTTACAGCATTCAAAGACCTTATTAGAGGAAAAATTGAAACGCCCAACAACATACTCGACGACCATATCCTCATCAAATCAGATGGATACCCAACCTACCATATGGCAAATGTTGTAGATGATCATCTAATGGCCATAACACATGTTATCAGAGGAGAGGAATGGATATCGAGCACTCCAAGACACATTGCTCTTTACAGAGCATTTGGATGGGATCCCCCAGAGTTTGCTCATGTTCCTGTTATACTGGCCGAAGGCGGCGGAAAATTATCAAAAAGACATGGAGCAACAACAGTTAGAGAGTTCAGAGAAAACGGTTATCTTCCCGAAGCACTGTTAAACTTTGTTGCCCTGCTTGGCTGGGCCATTGATGACAAAACAGAAATAATTGATATGGAAACAATGATAAAACATTTCGACATTACAAAGGTTAACAAATCATCGGCAATCTTTTCATACAACAAACTTGATTGGTTCAACGGAGTATACATAAGAAATACCGGCGACGAAGAACTCCTCAAACAAATAGAGCCTTTTCTACTGAAAAGCGGATTATTAAACGATGAGGAAATAAAAAGTAACAAAACTTACCTAAAAAAAATAATTCCTCTGATCAGGGAAAGACTAAAGAATCTCAGCCAGGCCCCAGAACTAATTGGATTTTTCTTTGACAGACATTACAGGATCAGAGAGGAACAAGCACTGATTCCAAAGGGGCTTTCACCAGAGGAGGGGATAAAAATACTTGAGGTATCGAAGAAAGCTCTTGAAAAGATAGATCAATTTAATGAAAAAAACATTGAAGAATCTTTAAGAAAATTAATGAGCGAGATGGGACTAAAACCAGCACAGATCTTCATGCCACTGAGGGTTGCTATTACAGGATCAAGGATTTCACCCGGACTATTTGAAACTATATCTGTACTGGGAAAAGAGAGAACAATAGAAAGAATCGAAAATGGAATAAAAACACTCGAACAAATTAATAGACAGACAAACTAAAGAACAGAAACCAAAAGGGGAGTAAAAAATTGAGCATCCATAGCTATATAATGATTACTCCATTCATAATTGGAATAGCATTCTTCCTTCTGAGAAGTGAAAAACTTCTGTATCTTATACTGGCCTTATTCCTGGGAGGTATGCTGTACTTTCAATTTAATCCCTTCAGGGCCCTCTATGGTATTATTGAAAGATTCTTATTCTCAACCCTCATCAGGCAGGAATACCTGTTTCTACTTATAATGCTGATTACAGGTTCTATGCTTTATTCGCTGCTTGAGAGTATCGGAGTAATCAATTTCCTAAAAAAACTCAGCAGTCAAATCTCAGGAACCAAAAAAAAATGGTTAATTCCTTGCTCTCTCTCAACATTATTTTTTATAGACCCAAACTTCTCAACATTTATAAGTGGATTGTTCTCCAAGGCAACAATAAATAGAGCTGAAAGAGATGAGAAAAAACATGCCTACGCTATAAACACGATTCCTGTGGCACTCTCAACCTTAATCCCCCTAACGACTCTCACGCCTGTTATACTCGGTGCTTTAAATATCGCCTATTCCAGCGTTGGAATGTCTGTCGATCTACTTAAGATTTTTATCAAATCAATTCCATATCAATTTTATAACTGGTTAACACTATTCTTCCTTTTTTCATATTTTTTCCTTGATACAGATCCTCTGGAGAAAATAAAATCACAGCTCAGGATCAAATCACTTCAAAGGAATAATAGCCTGAGTATCAGAATTTTTGAACAACGAGTTGTCCGTCGGGGGGAGGACATAATACCATTACTCGGCCTTATAGCCGGTATGCTACCTGTAATATCAGTAATAATAGTTGTTCTTCTACTTTCTCCAAAAGGCTCTGAAAGTGCGATTCCAGTATACATTCTGTGTAAAAATCCTGAAATCATAGCATCTTCACTTTTTATTGGAATAATTACGACCATTATATTCATCCAGCTGGCTCAAAGGATTGTTTCAAGGCAAAAAGAGATATCACATATAATTAACAATAAATCCAGAATAAAATGGGAATCAGTAAAGATTAATAATAGATTCATCTATACATTTCTATACATAATATTCGCCCTTTCTCTTACCCATATGAGCGATTTCATAAAACTGGGAAATCTTTACAGCTCTTTAAAACTTCAATCGGTAAATCCTTCTCTTATACCGTTTATTGCATTTATCCTTTCAAGTATTCTGAGTTTTATCTCAGGCTCCGGACCACTTGCAGTTTCAACCATGATACCATTTTTTATAATTAACCTGGGGTTAATCCCACCACAATCAGCTGTTCTGGGCAAGACAGGAATTGCAACTATTGGTGCAGTTATCTCAGGAAGTGTATTTGGTTATACTAATTCTCCAATCTCGTCAATATTTTTAATAGCAACAGCTGCATCGGAAACCAGAATTGAATCGCATTTTGGAGACCAGATTATAAATTCAGCAGCTGTATTTCTGGTATCATGTTTGATTTATTTTTTAGGCTTTATTCTCCAGATAAACGGCTTTATAGGAAATCTAATAGGAATAACAATTATTGGATTAATCTTTGTTTTAAAGCTAAAAGATAAAATAAATATAAATATAAAAATCAAAAATCTTGTTTAATTATTTTTGATATGATATATTAATAGGAAAATAGTTTATTATTGTCTTAAATCTATAAAAATATTAATGATTGATTTAGCATTTTTTTTCATGTATAATTTGTCTAATCTAGACTGAAATGTGGGGTGTAAAAAATGGCAAAATCAAATGGTAAAATCATCAGTACTGAAGAAGCTGCAAGACTCCTTGGTGTTTCCCAACAATCTGTTAGAAAATGGTGCCAGAGTGGAAAAATTCGTGCTAAAACAACACCAGGAGGATTTTACAAAATCGAGAGATCAGAACTTGAAAGATTTCGGCAGGAATACAATATGCCAAACCTCGATGCAAACGAAGTAGTGCTAATAGTAGATGAAAATGAAGAGAGAATAAAATACCTGAGTGGACTTCTTGAAATGCTGGACTACGAAATAGAAACCGCAAATGATCTTATAAGCGTCGGAATTGCAATTGGAAATGCAAAACCTTCATTCATAATTACAGGAACAAAACTAAGTCGTTTAAATCTTGATGAATTGCTCTCTGCCTTCTCCTATCATCCAGAAACCAAAAATCTCTCAGTATTGATAATAGGAGAAGAGGGTGATAATCTGGATCAGATAATAACAAAATATGGTAATAACAGAAAAATAAGCGTTCTGTATGAACCACTTGACATACATCAATTTAAGAGAGAGGTAGAAGCCCTTTCATAAAAAATTATTTATTTCTTCGCTTTCATTACTCTTTCACTCATAAAACAGAGGAGCAGTTAAATTATCCATTCCTCTTTTTTAATATAGGGCCTGTTCTGTTTCTATATCGAATAAATGGGTTTTTGCAAGGTCTACCACAAATCCAACTTCTTTGCCAAGCTCTGTCTTGTAATGATGGGGAACCCTGACCATAAAGCTGTCTTTACCTGCCGTCAGGTACAGGAAAATTTCACTGCCAAGAGGCTCAATAACATCTACCTTTGCCTTTATTAGTTTCCCTTCCTTATCTTTTGGATCGACTATGTTTTCATCGATCAAGTCTTCAGGTCTGAAACCAAAAGTTACCTTTTTACCCTCATAATCCTTCACCTTGTCGTAGTGTTCAGAAGGAATAATGATCTTAAAAGCGCCGTTCTTAACAAAATACTTATTCCCCTCTCTCACCACCTCAACATCTATGAAGTTCATAGGAGGACTTCCAATAAACCCGGCAACAAACTTATTTACAGGTTTATCATAAAGGGTCAGAGGATCTGAAACCTGCTGTATTATGCCATCTTTCATTACAACAATTCTGTCACCCATCGTCATGGCTTCAACCTGATCATGTGTAACGTAAATCATGGTGGCCTGGAGCCTCTGGTGTAACTTCGAGAGCTCTGTTCTCATCTGAACCCTTAACTTTGCATCAAGGTTCGAAAGTGGCTCATCGAAAAGGAAAACCGCTGGCTTCCTAACTATAGCTCTCCCAACTGCAACTCTCTGCCTCTGTCCACCGGAAAGAGCTTTTGGTTTTCTATCGAGGAGATGTTCAATATCAAGAATCTGTGCCGCTTCTCTCACCCTCCTATCTATTTCATCCTTTTTCATCTTTCTCAACTCAAGACCAAAGGAGAGGTTTTTATAAACGTTCATATGGGGATAAAGAGCATAATTCTGGAAGACCATTGCGATATCTCTATCCTTTGGAGGAACATCATTTACAAGTCTATTCCCTATGTATATCTCTCCATCTGTAACCTCTTCCAGGCCTGCGATGCATCTCAATGTTGTTGATTTCCCACATCCAGATGGTCCTACAAGTACAACAAACTCCTTATCCTTGATATCCAGGGTAAAATTTTTTACTGCTTCAACACCCCCCTCAAAAATCTTTGTAACATTTTTTAATTGTACCTCTGCCATCTTATCCTCCCAATTTGAAAGTAAACGTTTACATAAAAATTACAATCAACTTTCTATTCTGATTATATTCTGCCAGTATTAATTGCGTTTGTCAACACTTTTTTTCTTACTTATTACATCTTTCCATACAAAAATCGAACGAAAAATAATCTAACCTAAAAATTAAAAACACAAAAACAGTGAAAACTGTGTTTTACCCATAGTTTACATATAAAAGTAAGAGACTATACTTGCAAATATAATGTAAACGTTTACCTTGACAATCTAACAATCATATCTTAAAATCAAGAAAGAAACACACCAAGGCCTCAGGAAATGCCAACAATCAAAGATGTTGCAAAAAGAGCTGGAGTATCGATTGCTACTGTATCAAGAGTACTGAATAATAAAGGAAATCCAACAGAAAAAGTAAAAAAAAGGGTACTCGAGGCAGCAAAAGCAGTTGGTTATACAACAAACATAATGGCCAGGAGTCTCAAATCGGGTTCAACTTCCACCATTTGTATCTTCACTCCATCATACTATCTCGTCAATATGCCCGAACTGATCCAGTCAACGTGCAAAATGGCACAGCGAAGTAACTACTATACAGAGCTTATCCTTGACGCTGATCCAAATAGCATTACTTCACTATTAAAAATGGGAAAATACGATGGCGCAATTATTGTTGACCCCAAAAATACTTCTTTTCTAAGAGAGATTGCGAAAATAAACATAAACTTCGTGATAATTGGGAACGACATAGATAGAGAAGACATCAATACTGTGGATATCGATTATTTCCAGGGTGGATATATTTCCACAGAAAAACTGATCTCGCTGGGACACAAAAATATTCTACTACTCCTAGGTCATCCACATAACACAATCACAAAAGAGTTCAGGAGAGGATACCTTCTATCACTCGATGAGAACGGCATCCAGTATTCTGAAGATTTAATAATTACACCAGCAGATAAAGATCTACTTAATCTAGAAGAATTTGGATACGAGTCAATAATGAATACAATTAAAACACTTTCATTTACTGCGGTATTGAGCTCATCAAAAAGAATAGCTGTAGGGGCATTAAATGCTCTAAATAAAATCGGACTCAAAATACCGAACGACGTATCATTTATATCGCTTGGAAACTCTAATATGCTCAGATGCACTTTTCCAGAAGTATCAATAATTGTAGCTCCATTTGAGCAAATGGGAGAGCTTGGCACCGAGGTTCTTCTGAATAATATTACAAGACAGGATAGTATTATTAAAAAGATTAAACTCCAGGTTCAATTTATAGACAGAGGTTCCACTGCAAGAATCTCTAAAAAGAGAGAATAAATCGTGGTTCATAAGAACACAGAATGTAGGACAGAATGTCTTTCTTTTTTTATTTACAATCAATTTATGGTTTTTTATTTTTACTAATCTCTACTTATACAGTAATAAAATAATGTTGCTCTTTAGACAAGGAGGGAGGTTTCCAGGTATGGATTTAATGGAAAAACTTGTGAAGCTTGAGAATGAAGCAAAAGAATCTATCGAGAAAGCAAAGACAATCGAAGAACTAAGAGAATTGACTATCAGGTACCTCGGTAGAAAAAGCTCATTAACCGAAATAATGAAGTCCATGAAGACAATCTCTAAAGAATTGAGACCGCAGGTGGGTAAAAAAGCAAATGAAGTAAAAACAAAGATAGAAAACCTTTTAAACAAAAAAGAAGAACAGATTGAAGAAAACATATTTTTAAACCTTAAAGAAACAGAATGGGTCGACATTACAGAACCGGGCGAAAGGTTTGAAAAAGGACACCTTCATCCAATCACAATAATGAGGATGGAGGTAGAAGATATTTTTACCTCTATGGGTTTCGCAATTGTTTCAGGACCCGAAATTGAACTTGATTACTACAATTTTGAAGCATTGAATATACCGCAGGATCATCCTGCAAGAGACATGCAGGACACCATATGGACCAAGGATGGAAGCCTCCTCAGGACCCACACATCATGTGTGCAGATAAGAACAATGGAGAAGTTCAGGCCTCCCATCAGAGCGATCGCCCCTGGAAGGGTTTTTCGGTATGAAGAAACGGATGCATCCCATGAACATACATTCTATCAGGTTGAAGGTTTGATGATTGATAAAAACATCTCAGTTGCCAATCTCATTGCTGTGATGAAAACCATGCTTCGTGAGGTTTTTGGAAGAGATGTAAAGGTGAGGTTGAGACCAGGATATTTTCCTTTTGTTGAACCAGGATTCGAACTCGACATAAATTGCCTTATATGCGGTGGAGAAGGATGCCCGGTATGTAAAAGATCAGGATGGGTTGAACTGCTTCCTTGTGGAATGGTTCATCCAAACGTACTGAAAGCTGGAAATATCGACCCTGATGAATACTCAGGATTTGCATTTGGCATGGGGCTGGACAGGCTGGTTATGATGAGATACGGGATAGATGATATTCGACTATTCCACAGTGGTGACCTGAGGTTCCTTGAACAATTCTAACCACTTAACACCTCCTCTATAATATGTTGGGATATGGTTCTCAGATAAATTAAACTATTTAAACCACAGTTCTCCTGAAACATTCTTGAATATCCCGGCTACAGTGCTATATTTATAAACTATGAAAAAATTAAAATTATTATTAGTGGCAGTACTCATATTTTTTTTCAATGCATTTTCTTCAGAAGCAGAAACTTTCTTTTTCAACTTCCAGAAAGACCAAATATTCACAATAAACGCCTGGACAGATGAGGAAATTTATAAAAACGATATATTTATAAAAAGATCAAAAACAAAAACCACAGGGGTTCTAAAAATCATTGATTTCGATGGCCACAGGGCACTCCATCGGGGTATCTACACTGAATATGGCTACAATGAGCTGGATGAAAACTACGTTATAGTTAACCAGTATGAAACCGAGTTTTACAGGGATAAATCCGGGTATTATGATATCGATAGAAGATTCTTCATGCCTGTGGTCAGGAACGTGCCGGTCTTCCCTGAAAAAGACATAACAATTGGTGATCAGTGGACAGCAAAGGCATTTGAAGCCCACGACTTCAGAAAAGCGTACGGTATTTCAAACCCCGTAATCTTTCCCGCTGCTGTTTCATATCAGTATCTGGGAAATGAAAAGATAGAAAACAAAAATATATCAAAGTTTTCAATCAACTATGTTATCAATTATACTATGAGGTACAGTACCACCACAGGCGCTCTGAATCCACTTCCCTATAGAATAATAGGATATTTCAACCAGCTATTCCTGTGGAATCGTGATTTAAATCTTCCCGATTCATACCGGGAAAACTTCGACTTCATAATAATAATGTCAAATGGAGAAATAATTGAATATGTGGGGAAATCACACGGAAACGTTCAAGTAAAACAACCAGTAAATCAGGAAACTGAAATATCAAAAATCAGGGAACAGTTGCGAAAAATTCCAGATGTAAAGGTTGCAAAATCTTCAGAAGGGATTGTCATAAATATCGGTGAAATCCTGTTCAAATTCGATTCTGACGAACTGGTTCCTGAATACAGCAGCACAATTGAGAATATAATTGAGGTCCTGAAGGATTATCCGGATAGAAAAATAAGAATTGTAGGCCACACGGATAGTTCAGGCACTGAAAACTACAATCTTTCACTATCCCTCAGGCGTGCAAAAAGAGTAGCCGAAGAGCTTATAAATAAATCACCCTCCCTTGAAAACAGGATAACATACATGGGGATAGGAGAAAAAATGCCAATAGCACCAAACGACACAGAGGAAGGGAGAAAGAGAAATAGAAGAGTCGAGATTATAATAGTTAATCCCGCCCGGGAACCCAAAAATTAGGAGGTTTCAGCTCTTCTTATCCAGGTCCTGAAATCTCCTCTGTAAAAGTACAAAATCAGCTATAACAAGTGATAGCATTGCCTCAACAACAGGTACAACCCTTGGAACTATACAGGGATCATGCCTTCCCTTTATCTCAATTACCGTACTTTTGCCGCTCTTATTAACTATTTTTTGGGGCTTTGAGATCGAGGCTGGGGGCCTAACGGCCACTCTTATGAGAATATCCTCCCCTGTTGATATCCCTCCGACTATCCCTCCAGCATGATTGGTTGCAAAGCCAATCTTTCCATCTTTATAAACAGGTATATCATTAAACTCGCTTCCTTTCATCCTCGAACAACCAAACCCCGCACCTACCTCAAATCCTCTTACACCCCCTATCGACATAATAGCCTGGGCTATTCGGGCTTCGAGTTTATCGAAAACAGGTTCTCCAAGACCAGCAGGACAGCCAATCACTCTGGCCTCTATAATACCCCCTATTGAATCACCTTCATCTCTTAACTTCTTTATCAAGTTTACCATTTTCTCAGCTGCACCGGGATCGGGACACCTCACAGGATTTTTTTCTATCTCTCCCAGTTTAATAATCTCCGCTCTTACTGCTCCTATCTCAAGCGTATATCCATAGATCCTTATCCCCCGGGTCTCAAGAAACTTTTTTGCTATTGCACCTGCTGCTACCCGGGCAGCCGTTTCTCTACCAGAGGCCCTTCCACTCCCCCGCCAATCTCGAATACCATACTTAGTATCGTATGTATAATCAGCATGCCCAGGGCGATACATATTTTTAATCTCAAGATAATCCTCACTTCTAACATCAATGTTTCTAATAATAAGAGCAATTGGGGTACCGGTGCTTAGGCCCTCGTAAACCCCGGAGAGAATTTCCACCCTGTCTTTCTCATCCCTGGGGCTTGTAATTTCACTCTGCCCGGGCCTTCTTCTGTTAAGTTCCGCCTGGATATAAGCAGCTTCTACTGGTATCCCCGATGGAAGCCCATCAATAATAGCACCTATCGCTTTACCATGGCTTTCACCAAACGTGGTTATCCTAAGTAGATTTCCAAATGTATTAAACATTTATCAATTCCTGGAGTAATTTCAATACCGTTAAAGGTTAATCAAATCTAAAATTGGATAACTCTAAATTACTTCCTGCTGTTGCTCAGTATTGTATAGTACCTTCCATCAACGTTAAGCAAGCTAACATTCTTTGAAAATATTTCTTTCAGCACCTCTTCAGGTAAACCATCATCCAATGCCCCTGAATAAAAAGGCGTTCCCCCATGGAGCACAAAAATATGGGTAAAATAGGGGCTGATTTCCTCGGTATGATGTGTGACATATATCACATTTGTTTTGTTTTCTTCAGATATTTTCTGTATAAACTCGAGCAGATCTTCTCTCGACGGTATATCCAGTCCCATTGCAGGTTCATCAAGCAGGAGAAGTTTCGGATTGCTTATCAGTGCTCTTAAGATCAAAACCTTCTGTTTTTCTCCATCAGAAAGAATACCAAACCTTTCATTGAGGAAACACTCCATACCCATTATCTTTGAAAGTTCCAATGCACGATCCCTCTCAAGAGGCTCAGGCGGCTTTAAAAGTCCTATTGACCCGTACACCCCACTAACTATAACATTTAGAACCTTCTCCCATCCTGAGAATCTGTTTCTCAATGTGGTACTCACATATCCAATTTTCCTTCTTAACTCCCTGATATCAGCCTCAAAGAACCTCTTCCCAAATCTTATCACCTCGCCTGTACTGGGAAATAGATACCCGCTAATAACCTCCAGTAGCATGGTTTTACCCGAACCATTCCTCCCAAATAGCACCCAGTTCTCACCTTCATTCACTCTCCAGGTAATTCCCTGAAGGATCTTTTTTCCATCCCTTATAAGCGAGACATCACGCAATTCAAGCATTCAACACCTCCGTCCACCAGACAACATTTTTTACTCACCAGGATAACCGAAGGGAAATATATAGAGAGGGGTTTCATCCCCCTCAATCCCTATGACAGCCGATACCTTTGAATCTATAAAGGCCCCAACAGCCACAGTACCAAGGCCAAGTGCTACCGACTCAAGATATATATTCTGAGCAGCATGTCCTGCATCCATCGGAACATATCTGAAATAACCCCGATCTCCATATACACGCACTGTGCGCTTATAAACGGCAGTAATAACTATACTTGCCGGAGCATCGGCAATAAACTTCTGACCCAGAGCTGCCCGGGCAAGCATGACCCTTACATCACCCTCCATAACCATTTCAAGTCTGTGTTTTTTATGGTCGTATCTGTAAACACCAGGATCAAGATCCGTTACTCTTCCAGCAACCAGGTATATCTCCAGAGGATAACATCCTCCTGCAGATGGATGTGTTCTTGTAGCACCCGTTACAGCATCAAGTCTTCTTCCTCCACATGCCCATAAAAGCTGGGATACCTTGAAAAGCTCCAGAGGCTTATCCATATATTCCCTTACCGAATGTCGCCTGTTCAGGGCATCCTCAACAGACATACTACCCTTAGGTTTCGGAGCAGGCAGATCTATAACCATTTTTCTTCCCCCCTTTTCAGGTGAGGTTCCAGCACCCCCTGAAGCTGCATAACTCTCTCTACCTTCTCCCATGCCTCCTGAAAAAACTACCCTGGCAGAAAAGATTAGAACTGCGTAAATGCAAAAAAATATTTTCAAATAGAGTCTCATTTACTGATCTGTTACCCTTCTAACATGAGTTCTATAAACCTGATTATAACCTTAGTAGGAAGAAACTGCCTTTCAAAATTTCAAAACACCTGTTTCCAACTCTCACTTACCTGATTGGAATTTTTCGATTTTTGCCCATGTATCCTTGAGGGTAACCGTACGATTGAATACTGGTTTTCCCGGTCTAGAGTCCACACTGTCAACGCAAAAGTACCCAAGTCTGAGAAACTGGAATATCTCCCCAAGCTTTGCATCCCTGAGGGAGGGTTCCAGTTTGCATGCTCTGAGAACCTCAAGAGAGTTCGGATTGATGTTATAGGTAAAATCTTTACCCTCCGGAACATCATCAGGATCCGGTTTTAAAAACAGGTGATCGTATAACCTCACCTCTGCCTCAATTGCGTGAGGAGCAGAAACCCAGTGAAGTGTTCCGAGCACCTTCCGTCCATCTTTAGACCAGCCTCCTTTTGTCTCAGGATCATATGTACAGATTATCTTTTCTATTTCTCCCGTTTCTGGATTTTTTACCACTTCCCTGCATGTTATATAATAGGCGTGTTTTAATCTGACCTCTCTTCCAGGTGCAAGCCTGAAATATTTCTTGGGAGGCTCTTCTCTGAAATCATCTCTCTCTATATAAATTTCTCTGCTGAAGGGGATAATTCTTTTTCCCATAGATGGGTCTTCCGGATTATTTTCAGCCTCGAGATATTCAACCTTTCCTTCAGGGTAATTCTCAATAACGACCTTAACAGGCCTTAGAACGGCCATCCGCCTCGGAGCTCTTTTGTTAAGATCATCCCTCAAGCAATGCTCAAGGAGAGAGATATCTACCACACTATTTGCCTTGGACACACCTATCTTCGCGCAGAAGTTCCTTATTGCTTCCGGTGTATATCCCCTTCGTCTCATTCCAGAAAGGGTTGGCATCCTTGGATCATCCCATCCCGAAACATATCCTCCTTCAACCAGCTTTAACAGCTTCCGCTTGCTCAAAACAGTATAGGAAAGATTGAGCCTAGCAAACTCTATCTGCTGAGGGTGACATTCAACCTCGAGTTCACCCAGTATCCAATCATAAAGTGGTCTGTGATCTTCAAACTCCAGAGTGCAGAGTGAATGCGTTATTCCCTCGATCGAATCAGATATGCAGTGGGCAAAATCATACATCGGGTATATGCACCACTTATTACCTGTCCTGTGGTGGGGCAACTTTTTTATCCGGTACAGTACTGGATCCCTCATGTTGAGATTTGGCGACGCCATATCTATCTTTGCCCTTAATACATGTTCACCTTCTTCAAACTCTCCGGCTTTCATTCTGTAGAAAAGGTCAAGGTTCTCCTCAACACTCCTGTTTCTGTAAGGGCTATTCCTGCCAGGCTCGGTAAGCGTTCCCCTGTATTCTTTTATCTCTTCCTCACTAAGACTGCATACATAGGCCTTACCCTTTTTAATAAGTTTAACTGCATACTCAAACATCCTGTCAAAATAATCGGAGGCAAAGTAAAGGTGTTCTCCCCAATCAAAACCCAGCCATTTTACATCCCTTTTGATTGCTTCAACATAGTCAACATCCTCTTTTTCCGGATTTGTATCATCAAATCTCAGATGGCACCTTCCACCATATTCAATTGCAATCCCGAAATTCAAACATATGGATTTTGCATGACCTATGTGAAGATATCCATTAGGTTCTGGAGGAAATCTCGTAACAACCTGCCCGTTGTTTTTTCCACGCCTGATATCCTCATCTATAATGTCTCTAATAAAATCCTTTCCCACAGGCCGTTTATCACGCATAAACTCTTCTTTTAAAGTTCTTTTATCAATACTCTGTTTATCTGTATTCATTCCTTCATCCATTCTATTCTTAACCTCTCTTCCACCCCTAACTTCACCATCCATTGTAGAATTCCCCATTTTAAATCCACTTTTGTATCCAATATTTGAATTTTAAAATTACTAAGCTGAAAAAAGTGTTTCAAATAATATCTTTCATGTTCCAACCAATAAGCTCTCTTACAGTGGTTTTCTCGCAATACATACAAGCCTCTTTCTGCTGATGTTGTAATTTTTTTTGTAACTGTAAGAAATCTTTTTAATATATGTAAAACCACATTCTGCCAAAATTCTCTTCAATTTGGCGTATCCATGAGGGTACTGGTAATGTATCTCTTCTAAACCATTCCCAAAATCAAATCTCGTTTCAGCAATCCGTCTTAAAGGTCTGTAAACAAGATACTGGGTAAATCTCAAGCCATCAAGGTTATAGCTGAATTTCCCCCTGTGGAACTCCCTGAACATTCTGTGAGTTGCTGAGTCAAATAGAAAACAACCTCCCGGTTCAAGTACACTAAAAACCCTGGAAAACATATTCTTAAGCTGTTCTTTCGATTTTAAATAGTTTATAGAATCAAATACGCAAGTTACAAGATTAAAAGTTCCATTAACATTGAAAAATTCCATATCCTGTAGGTAGAACACAGGGTTTTCGCCGTTTGATTTTTCTCTGGCTCTCTCAATCATACCTCTCGAGCGATCAACTCCAACCACTCTATATCCCTGCATTGCAAGCTCGGTGGCCAGTATTCCCGTTCCACATGCAAGGTCGAGAATCCTCACACCATGTGGATTGCTATCTCTGAGAATTTTTACAATCAGTGGAATAAATCTTGGAGCAAACTCACCCCACTCGAGGTCATATACCCTGGATAAAACCTCATAAGGTTCAGCCAATTTAGATAACCTTTGTTTTTTTATAACTAAACGAATGTCGAGTTTTCTGAAAAATAGAAATCCTACTGCAATATAAAACTAAAAATGTTGGAGTGCCGGCGAACTTCGAACAATTGATATCAATATCTGTCGATTTCTTTACATAGCATCAATAACTTGCATTTCATAATAAAAGCTCGAAGTTCACCCTGACTAATAAATTAATAATTTTTGGTAATATTTAAAAGAAGTTAGATACAAGAATAAAAATTAGGCTTTAAAGCATTTTCAAAATTATATTAGCTCCATGTTATTAAATCTGGCCCCAGATTATGAAGAAGCAACTCTGGTAGAAAGAGAAAACAGATTTACTCTCCTACTTAAAAAAGGCAACTCCAATATAAGGGCTTTTCTACCAAATACCGGCAGGCTTGAGGAGTTCATGATACCGGGGAGGATATTCTACATTACCAGCAAATCGGGGGGAAAACTCAATTACCGATGCATATCGACCCTTTACCAGGACCGGTATATCCTTCTCGATACACACAAAACACAGAAAATTCTAAGAAAGCTTATAGAGAATAATATAGTACACCTGCGATGTACGGAAAAAGCCAATTCAATTACAGGGATACAGGAAGAGTACTCAATCGAGGGGCATAGGATAGATCTCGCACTGGAATATACCAGAAAAAATGGAACAGTGGGACTGGCATTAATTGAAGCAAAGAGTTGCACACTCTGTCACAATGGTACAGGCATGTTTCCTGATGCTCCAAGCAAAAGGGCCTCGGAACATCTGAGATTACTTGGATCTCTAAAGAAAAAGGAGATTGAAACATACATAGTTTTCTTAATACCGGATCCCTCAGCGGAAATATTTATTCCCAACATTCATGCTGATCCTGTTTTCAGCAATGAGCTGCTTTCTCAAGATGCTCCTGTACCACTGGCATACAGGATTACCCTGACCAGCCCAATTACAGTTGATCTTAAATCGACAGAAAAAATAAAAATTGATTTCGAAAAAGCTGCAGAAAATCTCAGAAATAGTGGAACCTACATTATCTCAATGAAAAACGAAAGGACAAAAATCCTGGAAATTGGCAGCCTGGGAAAAATAAAGTTCGAAAGAGGCCACTATGTTTATGTCGGCTCGGCGCTGAACAACCTGGAAAGAAGGGTAAACAGGCATATAAGAAAATCCAAATCAAAAAGATGGCATATAGACTACCTGGTTCCTGAACAGCTAAAAATAATCAAAATCTACAAGATCAGGCGAAAAGATAGGCTGGAAGAAAAAATAGTAGATGAGTTAAAAACCATCTCAGACGGTCTTGTTAAAGGTTTCGGTGCTGGAGATTCCAGGCAAAGCTCCCATCTGCTTTATTTCAAATCACCACCCCATTTAAATTCAGTTTTTATAGAAAAGGTACTTGATTTTATGACCTTCACAGAATCTCCAACAGGCAACAGGGGCTTATAGTACTTTTCCAGATAACATCAAACAGTTTATTACAGAATTTTCATAAAGCTAATTCTCTCCAGTCTCCCCTGAATCCATACTACCCAACTCTGAGCAAATAATATATTCAGTAGAGAATACCGGATTATAAGGTCCTGCCGGCCCTGGAAAGATTGTACCTGTTTCTGAAACACATGGGATCTATCCCGTATTCAGACTCACCACTGGCATATGCTCTCGACCTGCAACCGAAACAAATATCGTTCATTGCACACTCCTTGCAGCCCTCTGGTAGGTTCTTATTATCTCTCAAATAGCTCAGAGTTAACCACTCTTTATATTTATTAATCAGTTCAGCCAGGTTTCCATCCCTATGGATATTGGGAGCATTTTCTGGTCTTATTGTGGCACATGGGGTTACGCTTCCATCGCATAACACCGCAACTGTGGTACTGCAGTACTGTCTGTTCACACAGTTAAGGGGAAGATTTTTAGCCCCCCATTGCCTGGCATATCTTTTATGAACCTTAATTACATCCTCCAGGGCAGGAACAAAACGCTCAAGCTCCCCCGGCGGTGTTCCAGGTCTCAGATATGTATGATATATGTTGAGGGATGTCCTGATCCCATATCTTTCCTCAAAATAATCGATTGTTTCGATCATATCCTCTGGAGACTGAAGCCCAGTGTATGTAACTGAGTTAAGCATCTGTTCGGGTGGATATCCAAGTTCAAGAATTTTTTCGACCCCATCTATTATCCTCTTCACATCATCTTCAGGTCTTCCGGGATGGAGAATGCGGTAAACTTCGGGGTTGACCGTGGATAGATGAAAGGCTATTAACCCTCTTCCCGTGAGCCCGACAAGTTTTTCTCTGATCTTTTTACTTGATAAAACAAGTCCTCCTGTCCACATATTGTTCCTGAAACCAAGTTCAAGGGCCTTCTCCATATGGGTAAAAATATTTCCCCTCAGAAGTGGTTCTCCTCCAAGCCATTCAATTGCTGTAATACCAATCTCTTTTGCATCGAGAAGTATATTGGTAATATCCTCATCGGATAAGGTATTACGTCCATCCTCCAGCGCATTCATATAACAATAAATACAACCCTGGTAACACACATCACCTACCTCAAGTTGAAGCGAATAAAATCCCTTATTTCTATATGCTTCATTTAATTTCTTCTCATCAATCATACA
>CAZFGQ010000016.1:0-14323 GCA_964518675.1 uncultured Spirochaetota bacterium | reverse complement strand
CATCTTTAAAATAAATGACGTTAATTCTAGTTTTATCAACCTGTTGAACTCTTTCTTTTATATACGGAAGCCCAGAAAAAACACTGTGAATATATAGTGCTACTTCCCGTCCCATGGCAATTGAGTGCGTCACAAGTCCCGGACTTACTACATCCCCTGCCACGAAGACCATTGGAAGGTTTGTTGTAAAAGAATCTTTTCCATAAATGATACTCTGACCCGCAAAATCAATCTCTGGTGTCTCCCCTATAGCTTCTATAACAAAATCAGCTCTGATACTATCACCATCTCTAAAATACAGCCAGCCATCCGAGTATTTTTCAACAAACTTCGGGTAAATAATCTCAAGACCATACTTCATTGCCCTTTCAAGTTCCTTCCCAAACGCAGAGGGTCTTTGAATATCGATGGCTGTTACCCCTGAAGCTCCAAGCCTGAATACCTCACAGGCCACATCCATAGCAACATTACCGGCTCCAACAATCACAACACTCTTTCCTTCTAAATCATACTCCACCTTTCCATTCTTCACGGCTCTCAGGAAATAATAGCTTGGAATTGTAAACTCTTCTCCTTCAAACCCAAGCCTTTTCGGTCTCTGGGCACCTATCGCAATAATAACCGCATCATACTTTTCTCTTATTTCTCTAAATTTCGCTCCATCTACACACACTCCCTTTATAAAACCGATTGGAAGTGACTCAATGCGCTTCAGGTCTTTGTCCAGCTCTGCTCTGGGCAATCTCTCCTCCGGGATGTTACTTGCCAGTTTTCCCCCGATATTCTCTTCCTTCTCATAGACATCAACGTCATAACCCCGCCTTGAAAGCTGCCAGGCTGCGCTCAGCCCTGCAGGTCCTCCCCCAATTATTGCAATCCTTCTGGATTTCTTGCCCTCCAGAATCCTAACCTTACCCGTTGGATGGTATTTTTTTGCAATTTCATCTATCTTGACAGGTTCATCCAATGAACTCCTTGTGCAGGCAGCCTTGCATAGTCCAGGACATACCATACCACAGCAAGAATATCTAAATGGGGTATATTCATCTATCAGCTCGAATGCCTCCTCTACTCTACCGGTTTTTAACCTCTGGATGATCATCGGATTGGGTATTCCCACAGGGCAAGCACTGGCACACGGCGGTAGAAGATTAATATGAACAGGCCTGACACCAGAGCTAACCTTATTCGAAGGAACATAAAGACCTCCAAAGGGCCTTTCACCAATACGTCTTATATGATAAAAACTCGAGGAGAGTATCTCATCTATATTAAGAGAAAATATCCTACAGTATTCCTCAATGTACAGACGGATCCTTTCGACATCGATCCACTTTGCTTTCTCAACGAATGCACCGTTTCCTATCTGAGAGCTGGATATCTCGCCTCTGACAAAAATCTCACCTCCAAATATCCCAGAAGCCAAATGGCGTGAAACGGGAGACTCTCCCCGGCCAAGCCCATAACCAAGGACAATAATTATTCCACCTGCCATATATTCTCCGGCATACTCGCCAATTTTCTCACCCACTATCATGACCGGATGGCAATCCCCGTACTCTTTCATCATAATACCTGCCCTAAAGCCAGCACTTCCCCTGATATATATCTTCCCATTTCTTGCCATGTGCCCGGGGATATCTCCGCAACTACCAAATATGATTATCTCACCTCCATTCATGGTATTTCCAACCCCATCCTGTGCATTGCCATAAACTATAATTTTGGAACCCCCATTAAATACACCAAGGTCCTGACCTGGAACTCCGTATATCTCAATGGTGATACCCTCATCAAGCCCAGCACCTATGTATCTCTGTCCAATTACATTCTCAAGGATAAAATGTTTATACCCATCAAATATTTTCTGTCTTATTTTGTTATTGAGATCCCTGTAATGAATCTTTCCTACGTTAATCCTGAAATGGGTAGAAGTTTTTTCCATCAATCCTCCCCCTTAACTGCATATACTTTGCTTACCTGAAGTCAATAAAGGTTAAAACTCAATAAAAATAACTAGCAGCAATGCCCCCACAATATTCTATTTTTGATTTATGCAACATTAAGCCAGCCATTATGAGGTAATCAGCTATCAACCTGTTCATTGTCAAACAGCACAATACCTAAAAGGCCCTGTGCTACTCACTCTGTGCTCTTCCAACCTGCTTTACACCAAGAACATCGAGCTCCTCGGCCGTCAGATGTATTCCACGCAGTCTATCCCTGTTTCCAACAAGAGAGCCTATTGTGTTAACCCCCATACTTCCCATGAACTCTTTAATCTCATCCGTCCATGCTCTTACAAGTTTGACAAGAGCTTCTGTGGCCAGATCAACATCTATTCGTTCAACCAGGTCTTCCCTGTTAGTTGCAATTCCATAACTGCATTTACTTGCATAACAACGCTGGCAGAGTCCACAACCCAGTGCAACAAGTACAGGTGTTCCAATATAGACCGCATCTGCCCCCAGACATATGCACTTTAAAACATCTGCGGAGTTTCTGATCCCACCGGCAGCAACAAGCGAAACCTCATGCCGTATACCCTCTTCACGAAGCCTTCTATCCGCCGCTGAGATAGCAAGTTCTATTGGAATCCCCGTTGATTGCCTGATCCTCCGGGGAGCTGCTCCTGTCCCCCCTCTAAATCCGTCAATCGCGATTATATCAGCTCCCGCCCGTGCAATACCAGCCACTATTGGAGCTATGTTATGAACGGCCGAAACCTTAACAAACACGGGTTTCTCATAGTTTATAGCTTCTTTTATCGCATAGATGAGCTGCCTTAAATCCTCGATCGAATAAATATCATGATGTGGAGCAGGTGACAGTGCATCTGAACCTTTCGGTATCATTCTCGTTTTCGAGATTTCTCCGGTTACCTTCTCGCCCGGTAGGTGCCCCCCAATCCCTGGTTTCGCTCCCTGGCCTATCTTAATCTCAACGGCAACGGAATGTTTAAAGAAAACCGGGTTAACTCCAAATCTTCCAGATGCCACCTGTACAATGGTTCTGTCCTCATATTCGTAAAGGCTTTCGTGAAGCCCTCCCTCGCCAGTGTTCCAGTAAGTACCAACAATTCTCGCTGCCCTCGCCTCTGCAATCTGTACACGGAGGCTTATGCTACCGAAACTCATTGCCGAGAACATAATCGGCGTTTTAAGATGAAGAAGTGGTGGATTGGTCGCACCAGAATAATCTTTTCTACCGAGGAAAGTATCCAGCTCCATAGGTTCTCTCAATGGATCAATAGCGGGATTCGTAACCTGACACGCGTCAAACATCAGGTGATCAAAATAGCAAAGAACCTGAGAATCAGACCCATTGGCCACAAGCAGGACATGCCCGGGATAGTTAGGATCGGCCTGCCTCCAGAGATTTTCCTGATCGAATCGCCAGTACTCATGAGAAGAGGTAAATGGCATTTCTACTATAGTGATTGCCCCTTCAGGACACTGTTTTTCACAATAATGGCAGGAACCGCAGCTTTTCCTATTTGCAACCGGTTTGTAAATCGGTTTGCCATTTTCTATTCTCTCTGGCTGCAATCTTATCTCTCCCCAGGTGCATGCATATGCACATAGCCCACAACGGGTACATTTATCATAATCAAACACCGGCACAAACTGAGGGTTTACCTTCCAGTTTCTTTTCATATCGATTTTGTATTTTTCAGTACCGGATTTTTTCTCATTCGTTACCGAAAGGGACATGTTCTCTTTCTTTGGATCATAATTATCAACAGACATCCAAGAGCTCCTTTACTTTATCAACATCTTTATCAGGACAAACTTTAAGATTTTAATAACCTCGGAGCCACATAACAGATCTCACATGATTATTAAGAAAAGCTATTAAAAATACAAAAGCCTCAACTTCTATCCTGTGGTTCATTTTTATCCTGGTATTTATCACCAAATTCGTATTCAAAATTTTAGTTTTGCTCTATCATATGGATTTGACCATTCATGCGACATGAACGGTATTCTTCATTGTTATAATTTCAGGCTTTCCTCCAGGTAACATCCAGGTTTTCTCCCTCTGTGGGCACAGTATTTCAAACGAACATTCCTCACTGGAAAAGAAATATCTTTGCTTATCCTTTGCCACAACAAGCGACCTCAGTTTGGCATTGTCATTCATGCCGAGAAGCATATTCCCATCAGAGACAAGGATGGCAAAGGGACCGTTGAGAAGTGCCTGGGGATAGTACTGCCTGAGTTTTGTAACCTTCAACCGCTCGGGCTCAGACATCTCGTCAATTTCAGACCACCTTGGTGGGGACATCACGGTACATCCCTCCCTGAGAGTGAGCCTGAACCTTCTTATTAACAGATCAAAAAGGTAGCTAACAACCTCTGTGTCAGTTTTCAGGGTACATTCATAACCAAACATCCTCAGATATTCCCTGTTAACTCCATACGAGGTAATCTCACCATTATGAACAACCGACCATTCAAGCATTGAAAACGGATGAGCACCTCCCCACCAGCTCTGGGTATTTGTCGGGAACCTGCTGTGTACCATCCAGATACTTGCCTTCATCTTATCAATCATAAAAAACTCACCTATTTCCTCCGGATAACCAACCCCCTTAAACACACCCATATTTTTGCCACAGGACATAACAAATCCACCCTCTATCGATTTGTTAAAACTGAAGACAAAGTTTTTCATATATTCCTCAACGATTTCCTTCTCTGTAAGAACTGTGCCAGGTGCCAGGTTAAAAAGCTGAATATCCTCATTATTAGGTCCAGGGAGCGTGAAATATCTTTTCATAATTGGATGCCAGTGTATTGTTTTTACCTCTCTTGTTGGGATATCCTCTGAAAGTTTCACGTAGAGATGGGCCCTTATAAAATCATCCGCCTCCCTTGCAGCCTTTTCATTATCACAGGCCACATGCAACGCATAGTACTCTTTTAAATGAGGGTATATCCCATAAGCTGCATACCCTCCTCCAAGCCCATTGCCTCTTTCCTTCTGAACGCTAATAGCTTCAATAAAATCAGAACCGTTAAGGTATCCGCCATTTGTATCAATCCCACCAACAATACCACACATGTCTATTAACCCTCTATACAAGTTTGGAGTAATGAAATTATAATCACCATGATGTCAAAGGCAAGAAAAAACAGAAAAAAATCTGAAAAAAAATCAAAAAAATCCACTTTAAGATTTTTATCAACCACCACTCGTCTTTTGCTGAAAAGCTTTATTAAAACCTTCTTTAACCCTTAAACTTTTATACAAGCTTGAAGCTCAATCCCATACTTAAACCTAACTTCTGAACCAGAACCAAAAACATTTATAACGAATAAAGCATTTATTTCTTGTCCTGTAATCGCCTGTTGTTTTAATTTAAAAGATCAATGTATCCATGAATTCAAAATGTGAGGTGCAAAACAATGCCGGTTCCAACGATTAGATGGGAAGATGGTAGAGTAATAATCATAGATCAGACCCGCCTACCACTGGAGGAAGTATACATCCCCATAGAAAATATCCATCAGATGTGGGAAGCAATTAAGAAGCTGAGAATAAGAGGAGCACCGGCCATAGGCATAGCAGGTGCGTTCGGCGTTTATCTCGGTATAAAAGACTACTTTGGAAAAGACATTGATGGATTTCTAGAAGCATTTGAGCAGAGTTGCAGATATATTGAGAGCTCCCGTCCAACAGCTGTAAATTTATTCTGGGCCACAGCTGAGCTGAGAAAAACCGTAAAGGATACAGAGGAGAAAAAGACGGAAAAATTGAAAGAAATCATTCTTAAAAGGTGTATCAGAATGATAGATGAGGACAATGAGGTATGCCTTGCAATAGGAAAAAACGGAGAAAAGCTTATAAAAGATGGCTATACACTACTAACCCATTGCAATGCAGGGGGGCTTGCAACTGCCATGTACGGAACAGCCCTCTCTCCCATGTTCCTTGCCAGGCAAAACGGTAAAAATATACACGTGTATGTTGATGAAACAAGGCCGCTTCTGCAGGGGGCCCGCATCACGACCTGGGAATTGCTCCACGCAGGTATAAAAACAACCCTGATAACGGACAATATGGCAGCAACTGTACTGAAAAATAAAAATGTGGATATGATAATAGTTGGCGCAGATAGGATAACCATGAATGGAGATACGGCAAATAAGATCGGCACGCTCATGCTGGGAGTTCTGGCAAAGGAGTTCGGTGTACCCCTCTACGTTGCTGCACCAATCTCAACATTTGATCCTGAGGCAAAGACAGGAGATGACATCCCAATAGAGGAAAGGGACAGAGAAGAGGTTATACATTTCGGGGAGAGGCAGACAGCCCCTGATGATGTGGATGTTTATAATCCAGCTTTCGACGTCACACCTGCCGAGTATATAACGGGGATAATCACAGAGAGGGGAATTATCAGTAAACCATTTGAAGATAATATACAAAAAACACTTTCGGAATCATCCAGGTAAAAGCCCCTGAAACGCTAAACCAAGACCCAGATAGAAGAATCCGACATGAATTAGATCAGATAAAATATTTTTTGAGGCTAAAAAGAAACAGAACTTTTAAATACATAAAAACCCTGGAGGAGCGTGATAAACCATAATAATGGACATACAATCCCTGAAAAAAGCCATTCTATCAAAAACATCCCTTCAGGTATGTGAAATCATTCCCCTTCCGGACCTTGAAAAAGCACTACTCTGGACCCTTGAATCCTTTGAAAAAGGATACATCCCGAAAAGCTACAGCTGGAGTGTGGAAAAAACCAGAAAAGCCTACAGATATGAATATCTGCAGGGATGGCAAAAATCGGTAATAGTTGCCGCCATATCCTATTATACCGGAGAGGTTTTCCCCGAAGAAGAAGAGTTCGGGAAAATCAGCATGTACACATGGCGAAACAACTATAGTTTTATAAAAAACGAACTGAGAAAGGCCACAGAAATCGTTGAGGAAACCACCGGTAAAAAATTAAGATCAATCACCTTATCTAACTATACCTCAATACCGGAAAAGGTGCTCTTCCGGGCTTCCTCACTTGCCGATATTGGAAAAAACACCCTTCTGCTTAGAAAAGACGACATGGGTTCATATTTTGTTGTTGGAGAGGCCATTATTGACCTTGATATTGAATCCTTTGGAACAGAACCAAGAGCAGAACACCAGGAACTTACAGAGCCTGATTTTTCCATATGCGGTGATTGCAGGAGATGTATTGAAGCATGCCCAACGGGTGCTCTTGAAACTGGCAGAATTAATATAAATCTATGCTTTCAGTATATCTCTGAAAACCTTTTGTTGATTCCCAGAGAACTTCGCGAAAAATGGGGAAACAGGCTCTACGGATGCAGTATATGCCTCGATGTATGCCCCTATAATAAAAATCTAAAACCCATTGGTATAAGGCATGATAATGGGGTCATTGGTGGAAACTTCAATCATTTTGAACTTCTTAAAATGAGCGAGGAAAAATTCCAGCAGGTCTTTGGAAAAAATCAAATAGGGACGAGAAGCCCGCTTGCAATAAAGAAAAACTCGATCCTATCCCTCGGTTATCTGGCCTACAAGAAAGCTCTTCCCATCCTATCTGAGCTCATAAATCACCAGAATGAAATAATAAGAGCGTACTCGGCATGGGCTATCGGAAGAATTGGTGGAAAAGAGGCAAAAAAGATTCTGGAATCTAGGTACCGAATAGAAAAAAACCCAACTGTAAAGAAGGAGATTGAGGAAATATTAGATTGAATCATCTAAAAAGCCCAGCGAAAAAAATATAATGCAATCCATAATTTTATTAAAGAATGTCTTCCTTAAAAGCGATTAATAGAATAACACCGGTTAATTAAAATATTTAAATGATAAGAGTAGAAAATGCAGCTAATTATTAAACTTATTGATTATTTTATCACAGTTTCCCAGGGGCTTGCCATTATTGTAATCGGAACAGGTATGATAAAATCCTTCATAATCTTTGTCAAAGATTCTATGTTCAAAACCGAATCGAGAGAGGCAATAGAGGAAAGCAGGCTCGAGATAGGCCATGCATTTTCACTGGGACTGAGTTTTCTAATTGGCGCAAGCATTCTCAAGACAACAATTGCTCCCACCTGGAATGATATCGGTCAGCTTGCCGCAATAATAGGCCTAAGGACAGTTCTTAACTATTTTCTGAGACTCGACATCGAGAGAAGGGCAGTAGGTTTTAAATAAAAAGCAAAAAATTTATTGAACTAATTTGAAGCTCACAGGTGCCGATATACTTTTAATTCTATTTCACTTCGGGTTCTCTTTTTTTTCAGAAAACACAAGTTTTACCATAACCATTTCTCAAATAGATCTTTGAAGACATACAGTGAGACCCGGCTGATAGAAATTATTGTCACTATTCAGCTATGAGAATTATATCGGGGAACCAACCGAATGCCAGTGCCAGTTTCATTAAAAAAATAGTCCCTCGACAGGCTCAAAAATATCTTTCGGCATTTCGACCCTTGCTGTCTTCTGCGGATCAACTATCTGGCAAACCTTCACATCCCCAACTGCACTGATGAGCATTGCACCTTCCTCAGCAGAAATATTCAATTTTCTCTGAACCATCACAAGCATATCATCAAGTGCAACCTTGACAGCCTCATCGAGGTCCGCACCGATCCCAATCGTAACAAATTTATCACCCGTTTCAACAAGGGGCCTTTCGGGTTTAAAAACCGGATTTTTTATAACTTCAGCCTTAACGGTGACCCGTCCCGGGGTTTCAACCCCACAGATAACTGCCTCTCCATCTCCCATTCCGGCATGAAGATCTCCTAGGGCAAATAAGGCTCCATCCCTCCTAACCAGGAAGTAAACTTTTGAGCCTTTTGTTATAACCTTTGCATCGAGATTTCCCCCATGGCTTCCTATCTCGCCACAGGGTACCTCTCCACTCTCAGGGCATACTCCAATAACTCCAACCATAGGACTGACGGGAAATGCCAGGTTATTATAAAAGAACTTTTCATCTTTAATTTCTATTAATTTTGTTACAGAGCTTGAAATCCTATCTCCAAAACCACCTTCACCCGGGATGGTTACCATAAAGCCCCTGTTATCAACCTCAATATTAACTATCTCAAGCACCAGAATATCTCCTGGAAATGCATCATTAACACCAACAGGGCCAGTCGCAGGATTCACCCTGGAAAAATCAACCTCTGTTATGAGGTCTCTCTCACTTTTGATCTGACCTGTAAAACAATCGTGGGTCTCAATGACAAGCTCTTCATTTTTGTCAATTGTAATTGCGGGCTGGACTGATTCACTAAAACTATAGATGATATGCTCCCTTGTAAGAACCTTCATGTATATTCTCCAAGATAAAATTAGATAAAAATTCCTCAGCTAATCTCCTCCTCCGCAAATATCTTAAGAGAAAATAACCTCTCTCTCATTATGCCCTGAGGTCTCAAAAGAACCGTTACGCCAAGTATTAGTCCAACAAAAAGCATTCTGATAAATCCAATCCTGGTAGCTATTGAGGCAGGAACCATATCTGTAATAAAATCACTACCCACCCATATTGCCCATATGAGGAATGCCCCAAGTATAACTCCTCTGTTGTTTCCAGTTCCTCCAACCATAACCATGAGCCAGATAATGAATGTTGACATGAGGGGTGAAAAAACCTGAGGGCTTACAAACCCGGTGTAATGCACATAAAGTGCTCCGGCTATTCCCATTATCATGGAGCTGAACACAAAAGACTGACGTCTGTATTTTGTACAGTCTTTTCCAGACATCTCTGTGAGGATTTCATCCTCTCTGATTCCACGAAGTACTCGACCCCATGGAGACCGAACAGCTGTTTCCACACCGAAGTAAACGCCAATAAGACATACGGCAACAACCAGGAGAAAAATAAACGAATAGTTCGTTGGATCAACAAGATTAAAAAATGGCCTTGGTATTCCCCTTATTCCCCATACCCCATTTGTGAGCCATGACTCATTCTTTACGACGAGAAATATTGTTTCCTGAATTGCAAGAAGGGCAATGGCGAAAGGCCCACCACGGAGTTTCAAAGCAGGAAAGGATATAAGGTATGCTATCAAACCTGCCATCAAAGCAGCACATAGTATCCCTATAAGAATCGGAAGACCAAATCCACCAAGATGCTCCTCGGTAGGACCAACGGTAAGTATGGCAGAAGTATACGCACCAACCATATAGAAAGCACCAATACCGAAGTTCATAAGTCCCGTGAATCCCCACTGCATGTTCAGTGCCAAAGCCATGATCGCATATATAGATGCCATTACAAGATAAGAAGAAAGATAATTAATCATGCTACGCTTCCTTTCTGCCAAAAAGTCCATAAGGCTTGAGAAGGAGAATAAGTACAACAAGGATAAAAGCAACTGCAGGTTTATATACGGAAACATCAGCTGTAATGTTCATTGAATTGAGCAGATTCTGGACAAGTCCTGTAATGAGCTCCTCAGAGATCCCGATAATCATACCGCTTACCATTGCACCCCAGAAATTTCCTATTCCACCCATTATAACTGCAACAAAAAGCGGGATAAGAAACTCCCATCCCATTATTGGCCTGAGCTGAACCCTTATTCCATAAAATGTACCGGCAATTGCAGCAAGCACACCTGAGAGAATCCACGTCCATACTATTACAACCTCAGTATTGATCCCACAAACCTTCGCAAGAAGCTCATTGTTGGATACCGCCCTCATGGACTTTCCAATTCTCGTATTCTTCAAAAACAGATATACAAGTATAACAAGCGAGAATGTTGAGACAAGAATAACAATCTCTTCGTTTGTAATATGGATTCCAAAGGGCATTTCCCGACTGAGTTGAATTGCATTGGAATAGTATCTGACCTTTGGTCCCCATATAATATTAATTGCGGCTCTGATCACAAAAGATACACCGAGGGAGGCAAGAGCCATGAAAAGAGGAGTTACACCCCTTTTCCTAAGGGGTCTAAAAAATATAAAATCAATCAAAAGTATTATTGCAATAGTTATAATGGCTGAAATAAAAACCGATGCAACCATAGGCCAGCCAAATGTCAAACCCTTGAATGTTGAGGATGAGTTGAATACTCCGGTAAGCATAAGGGTACCGTAGGCACCAAGTGCAAAGTACTCGCCATAGGCGAAGTTAAAAAACCCGAGTATATCAGACATAAGTGTCAGTCCAATTGCCCCCAGGGTTATAATACTCCCATACACAATGCCACTGATTAAAAGATCCAGCACGATTAGTCTCCAGTATTTAGCTTACTGTAATACCACCAAAATAGAGTTTCTTTACCTCCTCATTGTTCAGAAGAGAATCTGTGGTATCTTCATATTTAATCTCTCCTGAAGCAAGGAGGTATCCCCGCCGGGAAAATCTAAGTGCATCCAGTGTCTGGGTAACGAGTAAAACGGAACTGCGAAACTGTCTGGTGATCTCTCCCACCTTTTCAAGCATCATATGAACGAGATTGGGCGCAAGCCCTGCCGTTGGTTCATCCAGAAGTAAAAGTTCAGGCCTGACCATAAGGCCCCGGCCAACAGCCAGCATCTGCCGCTGACCACCTGAAAGACTACCGGCAGGTTGATTCAATTTCTCCCTTAGCTGTGGGAAAATAGAAAAAACCTCTTCCATCCTTTCTTCAAGATCATCTTTCAGGGTAAATCCCCCCATCTCAAGATTTTCCCTTACAGTCATTCGAGGAAATATATTATTCTCCTGGGGAACCCAGCCGAGGCCATTTTTTACAATAGACTGGGGGGAAAGTTTATCTATTCTAATGCCTTTAAAAAGTATCTCACCACTTTTTATTCTGACCACTCCAGCAATTGTTTTAAGAAGAGTTGATTTACCGGCTCCATTTGGACCAAAAATCGAAACAACCTCACCCTCATCGACGCTAACAGATACACCAAACAAAACATCCTGTACACCATAGCCTGCTCTTATTCTCCTCACTTCTAGTAATTTTTTATTCTTTTCTCCCATAATTATTTCCACCTTAATTCTTTCCAAGGTAAGCTTCAACAACCATCGGATTATTTCTTATTTCATCTGGTGTTCCCTCAGCAAGCTTTGTACCCTCACTCATTACAATTATTCTCTCACATATATTCATGATTATATCCATATCATGCTCAACTATAAAAAAAGTAATGCCCCTTTCTCTGGAAAGATACTTGATGTAATCCATTATCTTACCCTGCATAATGGGAGGTACACCCGCACCTGGCTCATCGAGAAGAACCATCTCAAGATCCACCATCATCATACGGGCTATCTCAAGGAGCTTCTTCTCACCCCCCGAAAGATACTTTGCCGGCTCATCCCTTTTATCGTAGAGCTCGATAAAGCGAAGGGTTTCCAATGCTTTCTGGATGTTTCTTTCCTCCTGTTCACGTATGGACTTCCGCCTGAACCATATATTCCACAACTTTTCTCCAACCTGTCCGGTGGGAATTAAGAGAAGATTTTCAAGTACACTCATCTCAGCATAATCCCTTGCAATCTGAAAAGTCCTGAACACTCCCATGCTGAATATCTCGTGAGGTGTCAAACCGGTAATCTCATTGTTTTTGAAAAACACATGTCCTTCATTCGGCCTGTAAAATCCCGTTATAATATTAAAAAGGGTTGTTTTACCAGCACCATTCGGACCTATAAGTCCCGTAATCGAGCCCTCTTTAACATCAAGAGTACAATTCCTGACAGCACAAACTCCACCAAAAAGCTTGGTAACATTCTCAACCCGCAGAATTGCATCTGATGCACGGTTAGATTTTAAATCTGCACTCTTACCATTCAGTTCATTTTCCATCTTACTACCTGGCACGTGGTTTTATATTTTTAAAATAACAAGGATTGGTGGATATAGACCTATCCACCAATCCCATCAATCTAATATATGATCCAATCAGCCGGGGCATTCTCTTAAAGGCATTTAAATTGCACCCTGTGATACACTTTTACTGTTCCACCAGCACAGACTTAACGGGAACTATCTGTCCATTCTCTATCTTCCAGATAAGAATGGGTGTTACCGTATCCCCATATTTATCAAAATCAATGGAACCAGCAGCCCCCTCATAGTCAATATCCTTTCCTTCTCTTAGGAGCTGAAATGCCTTTTTCAGTCCCTCTACACCTGCAGATACCTTTACTCCCGGTGGGTTTGCAACCTTTCTCAGATTATCCCTTATAGCCTTACCTCTCTCCTCTGCAAAAGCCTTCTCACCTGCAGCTTCAATTGCAAGAGCAATCACAATAACTCCATCATATGCATTTTCACTGTAAGCCGTGGGTGGTTTCTCACCGTACTTTTTCTCATACTCACTTAAATAAATCTTGTATGAGTCTGTTTCAGCGGCACCAGGACCTGTGCCGTACATTCCCTCAAGATAATCTCCGCCGATAGCATCGATAATCTGCTGAGACTGCATACCATCGGGGAAGAGGAACTGATCAAAAAGTCCATCGGAAAGTGCCTGCCTGATAATAACAATTCCACTCTCTGGATACCCAATAAGGATTAGAACATCCGGGTCACCCTTGGCAAGTTCTTTCAACTGCATCTTGTAGGCAACGCTGCCAGGGTCATAGGCTGCCATCCCCAGAACCTTGCCCCCGCTCTTTTCAAACCATTCCTTGCAGCTTTCAGCAAGCCCACCACCATAGGGATCATTTATATAGAGAATAGCTGCCGTTTTATATCCTCTCTCCCACGCAAGTTTCCCAAGTACCATTCCCTGGATTGCATCGGAGGCAGTTGTTCTAAAGGTATAATCATCATCATCAAGAGTAGTAACCCATGTGGGGGTATTCGAGGGTGAAATTAAAACAACATGATTTGGTGCAGCCACAGGGGTTGCAACATCCGACCTTATCATCGGACCCACAATTGCCGGCACCCTGTCTACATTTACAAGTTTCTCTGTAGCATCCCTCAAAGCGGTTGGATCTGTCTGGGTATCCCTGAATATCACCTTTAGCTTTCTGCCAAGTGGTCCACCTGCAGCATTAATATGATCTACAGCAAGGTTTATACCATTCTGCACACACTGTCCATAAACAGCGAGATCGCCACTCAGAGGCAGAAGTGCACCAATCGTTATCTCCTCACCCACTTCTTTGGTCTTCTCACTTGCTCCGTACCCAATCTGAAAAAAAGCAACCAGAACAAGAACGACCACAACAGCAAGAAACTTTCTCTTCATAACTCCACTCCTTTCATTAATTTTTCTTATAATTTTTCGAAAACTGAAACAATAATTTATAATTTTTTCCAATTTTGTCAAGCTATAACAGTAAAAA
>CAZFGQ010000015.1:13189-44501 GCA_964518675.1 uncultured Spirochaetota bacterium | reverse complement strand
CCTTTCTCATAATCTCCCTGACTCTTATAAGGACGTCCTGATCGATTGATCCATTTTTAATTTTTTTAATTTCATCAAAAGTTGCTTTCTTTAGTTTATCAACGTTTTTCGGATCAGCATCGAAAAAAAGGTATAGATAGTATTCATTGTCTGGATATTTCTGAGTATATCCCCATGCCCAGGTGTCGTAAGCTCCACCTTCTTTTTCTCTTATTCTTTGTCTGATGACGATATCGATGTATTCTACAAGCACATCCATCAGAAAATCTTTTCTGTAATTCCAGCTAAATTCACCGGCGAATACGATGCACACGTTGCTTTTGTTTTCAATACCTGCATTGAGCTTTTGTTTAACCACCCTCTCTGGAGGATCGATATTACGATCTACCCATTCCTCAGTTTCGCTTGTACCCGGGAGACCCCCAATGTATGTTAGAATTAGAGGTTTGATCCGCTCAGGCTCAAAATCTCCCACGAATACAAATGTAAAATCGCCTGCGTTTCTGAATCTCTGTTTATAAACCTCAAAAGATATGTCAAGGTTGAATTTTTTAAGATCGTCGATCGAGAGAGGTTTACCCCGAGGATGATTGTTTGTTACGAGGGTTCGCAATTTATCCCAGAAAGCAATATCGGGGTTTGAAGCTTTGTTTTTGAGATTTACGATTAATTTTTCTCTGAATGTATTAAATGCGGTCTTGTCTTTTCTGGGTTCTGTAAAGTATAGATAGAGGAGTTTCATGAATGTTTCGGCATCTTTTAAGTCGAAGCTACCCTCAAATCCCTCGTATACTTCACCAATCCATGGATTGATAGTCACGATTTTGTCGGATAGAATTTTTTCGAGCTGGATCTGATCAATGTCGTCTACTCCACTTTCAGATATAAGGTCAGTTGAAAGTTTTGCCGAAATGAACTTTTCGTCATTGACGAGAGATAGCCCGCCTGGACTCATTGCCTCAAACAGCACCTCACCTTTTTTAAACCTGGTTGGTTTAAGGTAAACCTTTGAACCATTTGATAGGATCCATTCTGTGATCCCCAATTCGTCGTATGTAATGCTTTTTAAAATTTTACCTTTTGTTGGTATCTGGGCTAAAAGCTGGGTTAGATGTTTTGCTTCTTCGTATGGTAAAACTTCAATGGATTCAACTTTTAAGGCTATTTTATTCAATAGTTTCTCGTCTGGTACTGTGATACCTTTTTTCTCAGGTATGGTTACGAGAATAACCCTGTTTTTCCCGTTAAACCAGTTTTTGCCCATCGAATTGACATCTTCGATCTTTATCGTGGGAAGAAGTTCTTTTACAAGTTGGTATTCATATTCAATTCCAGGGATTGCATATCCATTCAGAAAATGCTCTTCGTATTCTAAGACATATAAGCTTGAATCCTCAGTTTCTCTCTCATCATAATTATTTTCATACATTCTTAATATTTCTTTTTTTGCTATATTAAGTTCACTATCTGTAAAACCATAATTCCTGAGTCTTTTAACTTCAGTCAGCAGAGTTTTAAATGCCCTGGTGAGCTTTGTTTCATCGGTAATTGCGGTGATTGCCACAATATCGGAAGTCCTGATAATTCTGTATCTTCCTGTACCTGCACCGATAAATGGAGGATTTTCTTTTCTTGAAATTTCTTTCAGTCGTTCATTGATCATTCCTTCAACAAGGTGCTGATTAAGAAGCTCCTTGTAATCATCCACAGTTTTGAGTTTGCGAGGTTTCTTTTTCTCAACTATGCTTATTCTTGTTTCAATTTGTTCCGGATCTGAGACAATTGAGTATAGTGTTTCATTATGTTCAGGTAATGTGGGATGTGCTTCTTTTTTTTGCCCTTTTTCTGGAGGGATCTTTGAAAAATATTCCTCTATAAGTTCGATAATCCCTGTTTTGGTGAGCTTTCCTGAACCAAAATCTCCCACAGCAATTATTGCCATTCTCTCAGGTTTATACCATTTTCTATAGAAAGCTCTCAGGCTTTCAGAAGTGGCATTCTCTATTACTTCTTTTTTACCTATGGGGAGGTTTTTCCCATATTTGGAGTCTTTGAATAGAACTGTGTAATGTTTTTCCATGACCCTTTTATCAACTCCGCTTCGCTCTCTCATCTCTGCCAGGATGATTTTTCTTTCCTTTTCCACTTCCTCCGGATCGAAACTTATCTGATAGGCCCAGTCAGATAGTATTCCTATTGCTTTGATGATAGCATCTTCATTATCAGATGGTACCTCGAGAGTATAGATGGTTTCATCAAAAGTTGTAAAAGCATTAACTTCTGGACCAAATCTCATACCAAGCCTTTCGAAGTAATCTACAATATCTTCTTTTTTGTAGTTTTTTGTGCCATTGAATGCCATATGCTCAATGAAATGGGCATAACCCCTCTCATTTTCCTCTTCTACAACCGATCCTGCGTTAACTACCAGTTCGAATATAGCCCTTTTCTCTGGTTTTTTATTATCTCTTACGTAATATGTAATTCCATTGGATAATTTTCCAACAGAGCATTGGGGGTCTGTGGGTAGGACTTCGTTTTTAAATGGGGACTCGTCCCCACGGGGAAATGTTTGAGAAAATGCATTTTGCCCAATAAGAAGAACTGAAAGCAGAAAGGTTAATGTAAAGATTATTATATTTTTTGAATATTTTAAGTGTTGATTTTTATATTTTTGTGTGGCCATTTGATCTATTTTAATTTTCCTGAGAGGATTGATGTTTTGAAGCTTCTCTTTAGTTCTCTTGTTTCATCGCGTTTTTTGATGGCTTCCTTTTTCTCATACTTTGCCTTTCCTTTAGCCAGACCTATTTCTACCTTTATTTTTCCTTTTTTGGTATAAACTTTAAGGGGAACGACGGTTAATCCCTTTTCTTTGACCTTTGTTGCAAGCCTTGTAATTTCATATTTATGAAGCAGGAGTTTCCTTTCTCTCAAAGGGTCATGATTGACCCTGTTTCCAAAAGGATACTGACTGATGTGGACATTTTTAAGAAATGCTTCACCGTTTTTAAAGAGTACAAATCCATCCTTCAGGCTTATTCTGCCTTCTTTTGCTGATTTAACCTCGGTTCCCAGGAGAGAAATCCCCGCTTCAAATGTCTGAAGAATCTCATAATCATGGTAAGCTTTTTTGTTTATAGCAAGGGTTCTGTCCGATGTTTTTACTGAAGATCTGGTTTGTCCCATAGTTATTTCCCATTACCTTTTTATAAAACTGAAATTAGTTTTTAAAGTATTTTCAAGGTATTTAAGAAAACATATTAAACACTTACTAATGAATTATTAAAGCTCTTTCATGGTTTAATTATTGAAATATCATAGTAGATTGTAAAAGTTATGAGCATAAAATATAATAATTTAGAAAACAATGTAGGGCAATATCTATCGGACAATAGCCCTGTGTGCCTGTATATCCATATTCCTTTTTGTCAGAAAAAATGCTATTACTGTGATTTTTATTCTATACCTGTGGATTCATCCAGAGAAAAATCCTTAATGGATAGTTATATTGATGCTCTCATTCGGGAGATGGATATATGGAATGTTTTAGGATTGCGGAAGCTCAAGACAATTTATGTGGGTGGTGGAACCCCATCAATTCTATCACCCCAACAGTGCAAAAGATTAATCGAAGGTATTCGAACAAGATTTTTATTTGATGATAGAATCGAGTTTACGGTTGAGGTTAATCCGGAATCGGTTTCCAAGGAAAAACTGATGATACTTAAAGTTTCGGGTGTAAACAGACTCTCTGTGGGGATCCAGAGTTTCGATGATGGAGCTCTTACCGGGGTGGGAAGAATTACCCGATACAAAAACATAGTTCATGCTATCGATGTTATTCGGGAGGTAGGATTTGATAATGTTAATTTTGATCTTATCCTTGGAATTCAAAATGATGAAACATTTAAGAGAGACCTTGAAAGGGCTGTAAGTTTTTCGCCAACACATATTTCTGTTTATATGCTTCATCTTTCAGAGGATACTCTCCTTTCGAGGATGGTAAAAACAGGAGAATTTAGATTTCCTGATGAGCAATATTTTAAGGAGCTCTATTTTTTCACCGTTGATTTTCTGGAAGACAAAGGATATGAACAGTATGAAATTTCAAACTTTTCAATCCCAGGACATAAGAGTCAGCATAATTTGAATTACTGGAAAGGTGGAAACTATATTGGTATGGGGGCAGGAGGGGTTTCAACGCTTGGGAAATACCGTATCGGGAACCCGAAAGATGTTGGGTTGTACATTGAAAATCTGATGATGGGAAATAAACATTTTTATCTGGAAGAGTTTCTCAATGAAAAAACAAAATTGAAAGAAATGATAATGCTATCTTTAAGGACTGAAGATGGACTTGAGCTTGAGATTATGAGGGATTTTTTAAATGAAAGTGTTTTTAGCAATATTATGAATTACCTTTCGCGAATAGAAGAACTTGGAATGGCCAGAATAGAGGGAAATAGATTCGTTCTAACCCCGGAAGGTTTTCTTAGGTTTAATACGCTGGTTTCTGAGATATTTGGACTGATTGAATCATATTAATAGGATGTATATATCGATGAAAATAGAAATATGACCCGGCAATCCGTTTTGGTTGACAATGAATTTTTTTCTCGTTATCTTTTTGTTGGCTGTATCAGGGTGTGGAAAAATTGTAATATAATACTAAATAAGGTTTTCTCAAAAAATTTTAAGCACCTGAGATTATTGAAAATCTTATAAGTGGCAGAAAAGTAAAAAAAATGAGTAGAGGTAAGATGCTGGAAAAAGAAGAAAAAGCGGATGTCTTTAAGAGTGAAACAAAATTGTCTGAGGGTAAGGAATCCTCAGATAATTTAAATAGCAAGGGTGCCTCAGCGGAGGCTACTGAAAGCAGAGATAGCAAGAAAGAAACAGAGGATTTAAGAAAAAGGATTCTTGAGGAGTTAAGTGAGGATGAAATAAGGGAGCTTTTAGAGGCAAAGTCTGTGATTGAGATCAAAGATAGGGAAATAGAGGATCTAAAGAGCATGGTTTCTGAGTATGCTGAACTTCTGAAAAGAAAGCAGGCTGATTTTGAGAATTTCAGGAAAAGGCTCCAGCGCGAATCTGAAGAACAGAAAAAGTTTGCAAACATTGAGCTGGTAAGAGATATTCTGGAAGTAATAGATAACCTTGAGAGGGCAATTGAATCTTCAAAATCAAGCAAGGATCTTGATTCTCTTCTCGAGGGGATAATGATGATAGAGAAGCAGTTCAAAAATCTGCTCGAGAAGAAATATAATGTCAAGATGATTGATGCGGTTGGAAAGGAGTTTGATCCAACCCTTCATGATGCAATAATGATGGAAGAATCTGAGGATTATGATAAGGATACTGTCGTTGAAACCTATCAGACGGGTTATATTATGCACAATCGGGTGATAAGACCTGCTAAGGTGAAGGTGGCAAAGGCAGTATCTGCGGTGAAGGATAGCCAGAACGCTGAGGTAGAAGGTAATTCCGAAGATAACTCCGAAATTAATTCCAACGAAAAATCCTCAGAGAAAGGAGAGTAAAATGGGAAAGATAATAGGAATTGATCTGGGAACAACAAACTCATGTGTAGCAGTAATGGAAGGAAATGAAGCAAAGGTTATATTGAATGCGGAGGGACAGAGAACTACGCCTTCTGTAGTGGCTTTTACAGATAAAGGTGAGGTGCTGGTAGGCCAACCAGCTAAAAATCAGAGAATCACGAACCCGGAAAATACCATCTATTCCATAAAGAGATTTATGGGTCGAAGGTATGAAGAGGTTACCAGAGAAATAGAGATGGTTCCCTATAAGGTAATAAGGGCAAATAATGGCCTGGCTTATGTTCAGGTGAAGGCTGGTACATTCTCACCTCCAGAAATATCCGCAAGAATACTTCAGAAGCTTAAGAAGGATGCCGAAAGCTATCTTGGTGAGAAGGTTACTGAGGCTGTAATTACAGTACCGGCGTACTTTAACGATTCACAGCGACAGGCGACAAAGGATGCTGGAAGGATAGCGGGACTTGAGGTTAAAAGAATTATTAACGAGCCAACGGCAGCATCTCTTGCATACGGCCTGGATAAGAAAAAAGATGAAAAAATAGCGGTTTACGATCTCGGAGGTGGTACATTTGATATATCCATCCTTGAACTTGGTGATGGTGTATTTGAGGTAAAATCCACAAATGGAAATACGCATCTGGGCGGTGATGATTTTGATCAGAGGATTATGGACTGGTTAATAGCAGAGTTTAAAAAGGATACGGGCATAGATCTATCCAATGACCGAATGGCACTGCAGAGGTTGAAGGAAGCTGCCGAGAAGGCAAAGATTGAGCTCTCAAGTGCT
Source organism: uncultured Spirochaetota bacterium (assembly GCA_964518675.1). Classification (GTDB taxonomy): domain Bacteria; phylum Spirochaetota; class B62-G9; order B62-G9; family CAZFGQ01; genus CAZFGQ01. The sequence goes on along the minus strand of CAZFGQ010000015.1, from coordinate 38,150 downwards.
ACAACCACTGATATTAATCTTCCTTTCATAACAGCTGATGCCAGTGGACCAAAGCATTTGAATATTACACTTACCAGAGCAAAATTTGAGTCTCTGATTGAAGATCTGATTGAATCAACGGTGGAGCCCTGTGAAATGGCTTTAAAGGATGCTGGGTTAAAACCTGAGGATATAGATGAAGTAATACTGGTAGGTGGTTCCACTAGAATACCTGCTGTTATTGAGCTTGTAAAGAGAATTTTCAAGAAAGAGCCAAACAGATCGGTTAACCCAGATGAAGCAGTTGCCATTGGAGCTGCAATTCAGGCAGGAATTCTCGCTGGAGAAGTAAAAGATGTTCTGTTGCTTGATGTAACTCCACTCTCGCTTGGTATAGAAACCCTTGGTGGTGTAATGACAAAACTAATAGAAAGAAATACCACTATACCAACAAGGAAGAGCCAGATCTTCAGCACAGCTACAGATAACCAGACAGCTGTAAGTATTCATGTGCTACAGGGTGAGCGTGAAATGGCAGCTCAGAATAGAACACTGGGAAGATTTGATCTTGTAGGTATTCCACCGGCTCCTAGGGGTGTACCACAGATAGAGGTTACTTTTGATATAGATGCAAATGGAATAGTCCATGTGTCAGCAAAAGACCTTGCGACGGGTAAAGAGCAGAAGATCAGGATTGAATCCTCAAGTGGTCTATCTGAAGAAGAGATCCAGAGAATGATTAAAGAAGCTGAGATGCATGCAGAAGAGGATAGAAAGGCCAGGGAAAGGGCCGAAACAATAAACCAGGCCGATGCACTGATATACCAGACTGAGAAAATGCTGAAAGAGTACAGTGATAAGATCTCTCCTGACGACAGGGCAAATATTGAGAGAGAGATAGAGAATACGAGAAAGGCAATTAATACAGGGGACGTACAGCAGATAAAGCAGGCAATGGAAGCTCTTACGCAGGCCTCATATAAGGTTTCAGAGGAGATGTATCGACAGGCGGCTTCGAGTGCCGGAAGTACAGGTTCTACACAGTATACTTCGGGGACAGGTAGCCAGCAGAGTAGAGGAAAGGGCTCTACTTCTACAACAGGTGAATCTTCCGGAAAGAGTGATGAGGATGTGGTTGACGCGGAGTACGAAGTGGTAGATGATGAAAATAAAGATAATAAATAATCCCGGGTTCAGGATAGATGAAAGGTGAATGGATTGAGAAAAATACCCTATGAGGAAACTTATAGGGTATTTTTCTTTTTATAAGGCGAACTGCAGTATACCAGAGTACAGGGTAAATGCCGTATAGAATAACTGTTTATTTCATGTCTCAGATTGCTTCAAGTTAAGGTTCGCCGGCCTTCTATAAACTTGCTTGTACAATATTCCTGGTTTTATATTTTCCTAAAGGCTTTAGTTTTGCCTTTTATATTCGGGGGAGAGAGTGGGGTATGGCTACAAAGAGAGATTACTATGAAATTCTGGGTGTGGATAGAAACGCTACAAAGGATGAGATAAAAAAGGCATACAGAAAACTGGCCATAAAGTATCATCCGGATAGAAATCCAGGTGATAAGGAAGCCGAGGAGAAGTTTAAAGAGGCGACAGAGGCTTATGAGGTTCTTGCCAATGATGAGAGAAGAAGAATCTATGATCAGTACGGTCATGAGGGATTACAGGCTCATGCCTCTGGTGCCGGCGGTTTCCATACTTTTCGTGATGCAGCAGATTTTGAGGACTTATTTGGCGGCTTTTCGGATATATTTGGTTCTGATTTCTTTGAATCTTTCTTCGGATTTGGAGATATTTTTGGAAGAACCAGGACGAGAACAAGGCCAAGAGAATATACAAAACCGGTAAGGGGCTCGGATATAAGATATGACCTTGAGATCTCCCTTGAAGAGGCTGCTTTTGGGACCGTTAAGGATTTGCACATAACGAGAAATGAGAAATGTCCGGATTGCGGTGGCACCGGTGCGGTAGGAGGTGCTGGATATGTAACATGTCCGCAATGTGGTGGTACAGGTCAGATAAGGAGAACCCAGGGATTTTTTACTATCGCAACTACCTGTTCGCGGTGCAGGGGTACGGGAAGCATTATAAAGGATGTATGCAAAACCTGTGGTGGTAGCGGAGTTGTTTCCCAGAGAAGAAGGATCCGTCTTGAAGTGGAAGCTGGTGTTGATGAAGGAACAATCCTGCGACTGACTGGAGAGGGCAATGCGGGACAGCATGGTGGAGAGAATGGTGATCTTATAGTGGTCATTCATGTGAAACCACATCTGTACTTTAAAAGAAAGGGTAATGATATTATATGCGAGGTGCCGATCAGCGCTTTTCAGGCAATGGTTGGTACTAACATCAAGGTACCAACTTTGAATGGTAAAACGGTCAGGATAAATATTCCCCCTGGAACGCAATCAGGAAGCACTTTCAGGCTTCGAAGAGAGGGCATTCCTTATTTAAAGGGAAGAGGAAGAGGTGATCAACTGGTAAAGGTAATAGTTAGGATACCTAAAGATCTTACCAGTGATGAAAAGCGCATTATTAGTGAAATGTCCCAGAGGAGAGGAGAGACAGATAGTCCGCCATTGATACCCGTGAGCGAATTCAAATAATTATTCTTCTTTTTTCCTTCAAAAGCAGGGTATTTTCTCCTGATTTTTCCCGAATTTAATGTCTTATTGCATTTTAGAATTGTAACAGTTTGAACAAAAAGTTTTTCCTCTTGTTATTACCTCTTGGGATAAGCCTTCCAAGATTTGTCACTATTACGCTCAAAAGACTTTTAGCAATGGGGAAATAATGAAATCTATTGGTATATACTGATTTTAATTTTAATAAGGTGTAACAATTTTTAGATTGGATATTTTGGATAAATAGTTATAGAATATTCCGTGGATGGATATTATTATTTTGCTAATGTGTTAGAATAGATTAGTGGGTTCTTTGAATTATCGCCCAGAGGATGGGTATTGCAAAGTGTGAGAATTTGTAATTTACAGGAAAGCCAGAGATAAGGAGAGGTTTTAAAAATGCCTGAGAGTCGGATAAAGATTGGTGTTATAGGTGTTGGGAGGATGGGTACTTACCATGCTAACGTTCTTTCTATATTGAATCATTATGTTGATTTTGTGGGTGTTTATGATATTGATCTGGATAGAGCCAGGACTATTGCAACCAAGTATAATACCGTCAGTTATAAAAAAGTTGATGATCTTTTATCGGTAGCGGATGGAGTCTGTATTGCTGTTCCTACAAGGGCTCATTATGATGTTGCCAAAAGGGCCCTTGAAGCTGGTGTGCATACACTGGTTGAAAAACCGATCGCCTGTTCAATAGAAGAAGCCACTGCGCTTATTGAGCTTGCTGAGAAAATGGGTCTGGTTTTTCAGGTCGGCCATGTAGAAAGGTTTAAGGGTGCAGTAATAGAGCTGAAAAAAATTGTTCATAACCCGTATCTTGTGGAAGCCAGAAGATTGAGTCCCTGGATGAATAAGGATTGGGATACTGGTGTTGTGCTGGATCTCATGATACATGATATTGACATAGTTTTGAGCCTTGTGAAAAGCAAGCCGGTCCATATCGAGGCGGCTGGAAAAATAATAAAAAGCAAGTATGAGGATGTGGCTACTGCAGTCCTGCAGTTTGAAAACGGAGCTATTGCGAGTATCACGGCAAGTAGACTGAGTGAAATAAGGCTGAGAAGAATGACTGTGTCACAGAAGAATGGATTTATACTCCTTGATTTTGAGTCTCAGGATATTGATATACACAGGAGAGCTTCTGCAAGTTTTTATGTTTTTCCAAGTGAGATCACTTACAAGCAGGAGTTTATTGTTGAAAAGGTAAAGGTTCAAAAAGAGAATGCTCTTAAAGAGGAGCTACTTCATTTTGCCAAGTGTATTATTGGTGAAGAGGAGCCGATAGTTAAAGGTGAGGATGATATTAAAACCCTTGAGGTTACCCTCAGAATTATTGAAAGCATAAATAAAAAGATAGGTAAACCCGGACATTATATCTCGACTTAGTTTTAATACTTATGGGTACTTGGTATTGCTAATCTCAAGAGCTTGGTCATCTTTGAGGTAAAAAGTTGAACCTCGAAGTCAGGAGTTAAAAATGAAGAAAAATAGAAGAAGAAGATATCTGATCGAAGGAAATTTCCAGCTGAGGTTTATATTGAGATTTGTGCTGGTAATTATTGGTGCCACTCTATTATCTACCGGTGCAATAATCGGGGTTTTTTATTTCAAGTATAAGTTTGGTGGAGCAGATTTAGATAACCTTATAATTATGGTCACTCCAGAGGGTACGACAAATGTAGCAAGTCTGTTTGAGATTGTGCTGGTTCCCCTTATAGGTGCAAATCTTTTAATGCTGGCAATTATTGTTCCGTTTTCTTTTCTATATTCCCACAAAATAGCAGGTCCAGTTTACAGACTTGAGCAGAGTATAGACCTGTTACTTTCTGGAAATACTGATTTTATGATTATGTTGAGAAAAAAGGATGAGTTTAAATATCTGGCCGATAAAATGAATGCCCTTGTGGATTATCTCAGAAGGAATATAGGTGAGGTAAAAATAAGCTATAGAATGGTAAATGAAAGGGTTAATAGGATATACAACCTGCTTAGTTCTGGAACGCCGGATATAGATAAAATAAAAAACGAAATAGAACAGCTTTACAGATTTTTCAGTGAAAGGAAGACTCCTTTCAGTTATTAATTATGGTTACCCCACTGATTTCACCATTTTATTTTTTTTAGTGCATCTCGTGCGGCAAGTTTGACACTTCTTGAGTATTTTCCCCTTATTACTTCTACCAGAGGAACAAAACCCTCCTTATCTCCTATCTCACCTATTGCCTCCACACAGGCCCTGATCACTATATCATCCGGACCTGCTGGTGAGGAAATCTCTATTGTACGTGCCAGTTCGTAAATGGATTCTGGTTTCCCGATCTTTCCGATGGCAATTGCGACCTGACTCCTTACGTAATTATCAGGGTCATACCTGAGTGCGAGATAAAGCTGGGGAAGTACCTTTGGATTCCCTATTTCTCCAAGGGCTATTGCAGATTGAGCTCTGACATCCCAGAAGTCATTGACAACCTTGCCTCTTTCTCTCACCACAAAAATTGTTCCCTGCTGCAAACCATATATAAGGGCGTCTATTGCTTCTGGTGTATCTGGCTTTAATTCTGTTAACTTCTTTGCCGCCAGTAGTTTGTTCTCGTGCGAACCCTCATACATCAGTTTGATGTAATTCTCAACTCCGGGTTCTTTCAACTTCATCAGGTACTGTTCAACACTCTCTTGCGAATATCCAGAAATTGCAGTAATGGTTATAACTATTGAAATTATCAGTAGATGCATCATTTTTCTTCCCATGATTCTCTCCTTCTTTAATGAGTATTTAATTTAATTCTTCCTGACTTCCGGTTCTTCATCCTCTGGTTCTTCATCCATAAGACCCTTGTACCATTTTCCATTTATCCTGATAAATGTATGTTGTGGCTTTGGGAATTCCTTCCCCTTGAGCTTAACATAGACCAAGGCTTTGTTATTTGATAGGAACTCAACCCTTGATATTTCAAGGGCTTCTATATTTGATGATTTTCTTGTCTCAACCAGAAGATTAAAAAACTCCTCCAGCGTATTCACTCCCCATCCTTCTTCATGTAAATTTTTTGGATTGCTATAGTAATCTTTATAGGCTTCTGTTAGAAAGCTCTTCCACTTGTCAAAGTTATTTTCTTTGTAACATTCCTCAAGGTTCTCTATCACATTAATGATGGACTCTGTTTCGAATGATTTATCTATAGTTATTTTAGTATTTGTTGATTGTTCTACTTCTTTTTGACTGTTTTTCGTGGATGACTGGTTTTCTGCCTGAGTTTCGGAAGGATGTGATAAGATATTTTCATATTTCGATTCATTGCTTTCTTCTTCTCCGGTGGATTTTTGCTGTTCTTCAAAAGTTATTGGTTTACAAGCATGTTGTGACTTCTTTTCTTTTAGTGTTCCACAGCCTGAAATTAAAATAATAAGTAGTAACCCTGCTGCTGTTAATTCAATACGATTCATTTATAAGACTCTTTTTATCGTAATTTCTCAATGTTGGACTATTTATCTTCTATGTCTTCAGGGAATACAGGCTCCCCTTTTCTAATATTTCTTTTTACTCTTTTACCTAATAAACTATAATATTTATCCGCCTTTATTCCAAGAGCTGGGCGTAAAAAAATAATATTTTTCTCATTTATTTTTTCTCCACATTTTATTTCTCTTAATGCGTATGCGCCTCTTCTGGCATATATTCTTTCTTTTGATTCCCTTTTGGAGATTATTCTCTCTTTGTTTCCTAGCATTTTTTCTGCGTCGCGAAGCTCGATTGTGTATTTTTTAAACTCTTCAGGATTCATGCTATTTTTGTGATCTGCTCCAGGGAGTGATTTATCAAGGGTAAAATGCTTTTCAAATACCTTTGCTCCCATTCCCACCGCAAGGATTGATGACTCTATTCCCAGAGTATGATCTGAGAATCCGACGGGTAATCCATATCTTTCCTGTAATGTATGGATGAAGTTCATGTTCATGGCTTCTACAGGAGGAGGGTACAGCATTATGCAATGAAGAAGACATATAAATGGCAGGTCAAATTTTTTAAGGAGGTTAACGGCCAGATCGATCTCTTCTATTTTGGAACCACCGGTTGAAAGAAATATCCCTTTGCCCGTTTTTCCAATTTTTTCTAGAAGCTGAAAATATGTGATGTCTCCCGATGCAACTTTGTAAAAGGGAACATATTTCTGAAGCTGTTCTACTGCTTCAATGGAAAATGGTGTGGAGAAAAATATTATTCCCGCTTTATCAGCTTCATCCTTCAGCTGAGGTATCCAATAATGTTTGAGGGTAATTTGATTTATCTCTTCCTGCCAGGAGCTATCTTTTATCCCTAGAGTTTTTTCATAATATGGCGGTGCAAACAGGGTATCGAGAGTAAAGTTTTGAAACTTTATGGCATCTGCGCCACACTCCTTTGCTGCCCAGATCATTTCTTTTGCTCTTTCAAGGCTTCCATTGTGGTTTGATCCGCCTTCGGCTATTATGAATAACTTTTCAAACATGGCATCTGTGTCCACTATATTCATTTTATTGATGTAATCTAATTAAAGTATTATACTATGATGAAATTTTCCATACATTATTTAAAACATTGTTTTATCTATTGGTAGTAAAACCAAGATTCATAAATGGGATAATGAAAAATGAAAAGAACAGCTATATATCCTGGAAGCTTTGATCCTCCTACAAATGGTCATTACGACATAATTAAAAGGTCAGCAAGGCTTTTTGATAGGGTAATTGTGGCCGTTGCAGAAAATCCAACAAAGGTCTATTTTTTTTCTATAGAAGAAAGAATGGAAATGTTGAGGGAGATAACTAAAGATTTTGAAAATATAGAAGTGGATTATTTTAAAGGTCTTCTCGTAGATTATGCTGAGAGGAAGGGAGCCATTACAATTATCAGAGGTCTTCGGGCTCTTTCAGATTTTGAATATGAGTTTGAACTAGCCCTGATGAACAGACATTTAAATCAAAATGTTGATACCGTATTTATGATGACCGATGAACATTATTCATTTATCAGAAGTTCTCTTGTACGAGAAGTTGTGAGACTTGGAGGAGATGTTTCGGATAAAGTTCCTCCAATAGTGGAAAAATATCTCAAAAAGAAGTTTGGTAAATTATAGGAATATCGTTTATAAGAAAAGAGATCCGGATTAAATGAGGATCTGAACAAATATGAGGAGGGAGAATAGTAATGGGGTTCTATGAAAATGTCTGGGAAAAGGCGAAAAAAAGTGGTGCAAGGATTGTGCTTCCAGAGGCCACTGATAATAGGGTTTTGAGAGCTGCTGAAAGTGCAGTATCAAGAGGGCTTGTAAAAGAGATTATCCTTCTGGGGAATCCAGATGAGGTACAAAAAAGTGCAAGGGAACTGGGCCTTAATCTATCCGGGGTAAATATTTTCAGTTATTTAAACTCAGATGAGTTTGATCCATATGTTGAGGAGTATTACCAGCTTAGAAAACATAAAGGAATTAGCTGGGATGATGCCAGAAAGCACATGTCAAACCCTCTCTACTTTGGTGCAATGATGGTCAAAAAAGATAGAGCGGATGGGATGGTTGCGGGAGCCATAAATTCCACCGCGGATGTATTAAAGCCTGCATTGAGGATTGTGGGTCCTAAAATAAAGGGGCAAACAGTTTCCAGCTCCATGGTTATGATAGTCAGGGATAAAAGTTTTGGGTTTAATGGCCAGTTGATTTTTGGTGATTGTGGAATCATTCCCCAGCCGACTGCTGAGCAACTGGCTGATATTGCTATAGATTCGGCAGATACTGGAAAGGTTTTAATAGGCCTTGAGCCTGTTATTGCTATGTTAAGTTTCTCGACAAAGGGTAGTGCCAAACATGAATCACTTGAGAAGATAAAGAAAGCTGTAGAGCTGGTGAAACAAAGGAGATCTGAATTAACTGTGGATGGAGAAATGCAGGTTGATGCTGCCCTTGTTGAAGAGGTAGCCAGATTGAAATGTCCCGATTCACCAGTAAAAGGAAAGGCAAATGTGTTGATATTTCCCGATCTCAATGCGGGTAACATATCGTATAAACTTGTTCAGAGGCTTGGGAAGGCAGAGGCTTTTGGTCCAATAATTCAGGGTCTGGCGAAACCTGTGAATGATCTTTCCAGAGGGTGTTTTGCTGAAGACATTGTAAATGTAATTGCAGTTACTGCGGTGCAATCATTAATGAATTCTTGATACTTATGGTTTTCTAAGATTGTTAATTTAAGTATATTAAAGTTTGTTTATTTTTAAAATTAACGCATGATATTTTTCCGGTTAATATTCCATAAAAAAACTAAAATGAAACAAATATAAGGTTAACTAGAGGAAGTTAAGGGTAGATTTAAATAGTTTTTACGGGGAGTATTAAAATGGCCGTACCAAAGAGAAAAAAATCAAAGTCAAAAACAAGAATGAGAAGGGCGATGAATAGCCGGCCCAATATGCCAAAGCTGATAGAGTGTCCAAATTGCGGGGAATATACCCTGCCTCATCATGTGTGCCCAAATTGTGGGTATTATAAAGGGGAAGAAATAATATCTAAAGAAGAAGAGTAATCCTTATGATAGCAGTTGATGTAATGAGTGGCGAAAGGCCACCGGAAGTTATAATACGTGGGGCAGTGAGAGCCTCCCGTGATTTTAATGTAAAGGTAATGCTGGTTGGAGATGAGGAAATCATAAGGAATGCTCTGCGGAGATTGAAGGTTGAGCCCGGGGAAATGATAGAAGTGGTGCATGCAAGCCAGGTTATTCGCATGCATGAGATTCCGACCCAGGCCTGTAAAAGAAAAAAGAATGCCTCGATTATGGTATGCACATACCTTGTGAGGGATGGGAAAGCCGAGGGAATCTTTTCCCCTGGGAACACTGGTGCAACCCTTGTTGCTTCAACATTGAATATAGGCAGGATTGAAGGGGTTTTGAGGCCTGCAATGATAACATTTGTGCCGAATCTTAGAGGTGCAAGTCTTCTAATAGATGCAGGTGCAAATATGGAATGCACTCCAGAATATCTTGCCCAGTTTGCCATAATGGGCGAGGTTTTTGCGAATAAAGTTCAGGAAAAGAAGAATCCTTCTGTTGGCATCTTAAGCATAGGCCAGGAAAAGTCAAAGGGTAATGAACTGACATTGAAGACCTATGATATTCTTAAAGACCTGGATTTTAATTTTGTAGGGAATATAGAGGGTTACGATATATACGATGGAGATGTTGATGTAATAATATGTGATGGGTTTGTTGGCAATATAGTGGTTAAGGTTACTGAAAGGGTATTCAGGTTAACAATTGAGTTTGTCTGGCAGGAGATAGGGTACAGACTGTTGCAAAGGATAGGATTTGCCCTTGCTTATCCTGCTGTAAGAAAGCTCAATAAGAAAATAGATCCAAGGGAGTACGGAGGAGCCCCGCTAATTGGATTAAATGGAAATGTGGTTATAGGGCATGGGGCAAGCGATGATGTTTCCACCTATAATGGTGTTAGGATTGTTAATATGTTGATTAAAAACAAGGTGAACGAATTGATAATAAAACGGCTAAAAGAGTTTAATTTGTACAGGCCCCTACCTTCAAAGTCTGAAAAAAATAGACAAAAATGAATATGGAGTTTTAAGAAATGGATATCAGCAATGTAAAGGTTTTATCCACAGGGGTGTATCTTCCAAAGGCTGAATTGAGTAATTTTGATCTGGAGAAGTTTGTGGATACATCTGATGATTGGATCAAGACGCGTACGGGCATTCAAACCAGAAGGATAGCAAAAAGAAGCGAAGCTACCTCTGATCTTGCATATAAAGCGGGGAAAATGGCACTGGATAGGGCAGGGATAAAACCGGAAGATGTTGACCTGATAATAGTTGCAACAATTACGCCAGATATGTTTTTTCCGAGTACCGGTTGTCTTGTACAGAACCTGCTCGGGGCAAAAAATGCTGTGGCCATGGACATAAATGCCGCCTGTTCTGGATATATATATTCGTTTGTAATAGCGAGTAAATTTCTGGCAACTGGAAGTTTTAAAAATGCATTGGTTATCGGAGCTGAAAAGTTATCCAGTATAGTGGATTGGGAAGATAGATCTACCTGCGTTATTTTTGCAGATGGAGCTGGAGCCAGTGTTCTGGTACCTTCGGAGGGTAATAGTAAATTGCTGGCTTTTGATATGGGAACTGATGGTAGTTATGGCAGCGATCTTTTCATACCTGGTGGTGGTTCAAGAAACCCCGCTTCCTATGAGACGGTTAGCAAAAAAATGCACTATATAAAAATGAACGGTAATAAAATATTTAAAATTGCTGTGAATAAAATGAGGGAGACATTTGAAAGGTCAATGAAAAAGGCCGGTATAAAAGTAGATGATATCTCTCTTGTAATTCCCCACCAGGCCAACCTCAGGATAATCGAGGCTCTCAGAAGTTATCTTAAGCTCCCAAAAGACAAGGTTTACGTAAACATAGAGCGGTATGGTAACACTTCGGCTGCCTCCATTGCCATAGCATTGCACGAGGCGATAGAAATAGGTCGAATAAAGAGAGGAGATATAGTAGGTTTTGCTGCTTTTGGAGGTGGCTTAACCTGGGGTTCTGCGATAATACAGTATTGATTATTTAATATCAAAAAACAATAAGCCGATATACAGCTTAAATAAAAAAATTGTTAATGGAGCGGATATATGGGAGGATTGGTAATTTTATTTCCCGGTCAGGGAGCACAGAAAACTGGAATGGGAAAGGATTTCTACGATCGATATGAATCTGCCAGAGAAATATTTGATAGGGCAAATGAAACACTACCCGAATTGAAACTGAAGGAGCTCTGTTTTGAGGGGCCGGATGAGGAGCTTGTAAAAACAGAAAAAACCCAGCCAGCTCTCTACACAGTTGGATTTGTTATATACCGTGTGCTGAAGGAAATGGGGATAAATGGGGAAATTTTCGGTGGTCACTCACTTGGTGAATATATAGCTGTGGCTGCTGCGGGTTATATGGATTTTGAGGAAGGATTGAGGCTGGTCTATAGGAGAGGTATTTTAATGAGGGACTGTGATCCGGAGAGAAAAGGCGGTATGGCAGCTATTATCGGTATGGATAGGGAGACAATTGAAAAGGTATGTAGAGAAATTGGGGATGTTTTTCCTGCAAACTTTAACAGTCCGTCACAGATTGTAATATCTGGTCTGAAAGAAAAAGTGGAGGAAGCATCAAAGAGGTTAAAAGAAATGGGGGCAAAGCGTTGTGTGACGTTGAATGTAAGCGGTGCTTTTCATTCTCCTTTTATGGCTGAGGCTCAAAAGGAGCTTGAAAAAGCACTTAATTCGGTAAATTGGAGACAGGGGAACGGTAAGATTATTTCGAATGCTACAGCAAAATTAACGGATTCACCTGAGGTAATAAAAGAGAATCTTTTGAAACAACTCAGTTCTCCAGTGCTATGGAGTGAATCTATGAGCTATCTGGTTAGAGAGGGATACAAGAATTATCTTGAATGCGGTCCCGGAGGTGTTCTGAAAGGGTTATTCAGGAGTATTTCAAGAGAGGCTGATGTGATTCCAGTGGGTAGTATTGATGATATTTCTCGAGTTGAGGAATTTCTTCAGGCCTGAAATAAGTTTTTGGCTTTTCCATGGTAAAATATTATCTTGACCTCTTGTTCGATGTTTATTATAAACAAAATACTAAATCAGTATGTTTAACTACTGCGATGATATTATAACGAATCTCAATTTTTATGAAATTTTTATGAACTATAGAAATCTTAATGCATAATAGAATTAGAAATGCTGCAGTGCCGGTGAACTTCGAACAATTTAAATAAATATTTGTCGATTTTTTACTTTGCATCAATAACTTGTGTTTCAAAATGAAAAACTCGAAGTTCGCCCTATTAATCTTATGAACTTATTAATCATATGAACTATTGAAGAATTATTGTGGAAAGGGGAAGTTAATGGATTTAAAAGATAAAGTTGCACTTATTACTGGCGGTGCAAGAGGAATAGGATTTGAAATTGCCAGTGCTTTTGCAGAACACGGAGCAAAGGTTATAATAGGTGATATAAATGAAGAGCTATTGAGTGAAGCAGTGGACAAATTAAAATCGTTTGATACAGAAACTTATGGGTTTTTCCTCGATGTACGGGATTATTCAAGCTGCGAAGGGTTTATTAAAAACTCGATTGATGCCCTGGGTCGCGTGGATATCCTGGTAAACAATGCTGGAATCACAAGGGACAACCTTCTAATGAGAATGTCGGAGAAAGAGTTTGATAGTGTAATCTCTATCAATCTTAAGGGGACTTTTAACTGTACAAAAGCGGTTACTCGTTCGATGATGAGACAGAGATGGGGAAGGATTATTAATATCGCTTCTATCATAGGCTTAATAGGGAATGCCGGACAATCAAACTATGCTGCAAGTAAAGCGGGAATAATTGGTTTTACAAAATCTATTGCAAAAGAGCTTGCTTCGAGAAACATAAATGTAAATGCGATTGCCCCTGGATATATAAAAACTGAGATGACGGAAGTATTGCCCGAAGAAATCAAGCAAAAGATGCTGGAATCTATTCCTTTAAAACGTCCAGGTTTGCCTAGGGATGTTGCAAATGCAGCATTATTCCTTGCTTCAGAGTATGCATCTTATATCACAGGTCAGGTGCTGGTTGTGGATGGTGGAATGGTAATGTAATCGGGGATGATCAATTTTTGAAAAATCGAAAATAAAAGGTTGATTTTTTACAATACGTTTTATAAATATTATGGTTAAAAAGTTAAAATAAACTTTAAAAGGTATATCATTTTGAGTATACAAATATGGGTGGGTCAATCCTACCCAATTAAAAAGAAAATTAGCGAAGGGGGATAGAAAGCAGATGGACACATTTGAGAGAGTGAAGAAAATTATTGTTGAAAGACTCAATGTTGACGAGAAGGATGTTACGGAAGATGCATCCTTTGTAGATGATCTTGGAGCCGATTCACTGGATACTGTTGAGCTTGTTATGGCGCTCGAAGAGGAATTTGGAATGGAAATTCCAGATGAAGAGGCAGAAAAGATTGTTACTGTTGGAGATGCAGTAAAGTATATTGAATCCCACAAATAGGAAGTTAGAGGTGAAAGAAAAAAGAAGAGTTGTTATAACGGGAATGGGGGTTTTAACCCCCATCGGTATTGGGGTCAAAACCTTCTGGGAAAATCTTATTGCGGGTAAATCGGGAATAGACAGGATTACTCTGTTTGATCCAGATGGATTTGATTCAAAAATAGCTGGACAGGTAAAGGGTTTTGACCCCTTAAATTATATGGACAAGACAGAAGCCAGACGTAACGATAGGTTTTCTCAGTTTGTTCTGGCAGCAGCACAGGAAGCGATTCAGGACGCAGAACTTAATCTTGAAAAAATCGATAAGGATAGGGCTGGTGTAATAATTGGTTCAGGGGTTGGAGGCCTTCAAACACTGATTGATCAGCACCAGTTGTTTCTTAATAAAGGGCCAAAGAGGGTAAGTCCGTTTCTGATTCCAATGATGATTGCCAATATTGCCAGTGGTGTTGTATCGATTAAGTATGGGCTTAAGGGTCCAAATATGTGTGTGATCAGCGCATGCGCAACGGCCAATCATTCCATAGGGGAAGCATACAGGCATATTGAAAGGGGAGAAGCTGATGTAATGTTATGCGGTGGTGCTGAGGCCCCAATAGTTCCCCTTGGGGTAGCGGGATTTATCAGTATGAAGGCTTTATCCACACGAAATGATGAACCGCAGAAGGCTTCAAGACCGTTCGACAGAGATAGAGATGGTTTTGTTATAAGTGAAGGCGCTGGTGTCATAGTACTTGAAAGTGAAGAACATGCAATATCGAGAAATGCGAGGATATATGCTGAACTGGCAGGATATGGGGCCAATGCCGACGCGTATCACATAGCTGCTCCTGAGCCTGAAGGGACAGGGGCCTATAAATGTATGGAGAATGCAATAAGGGATGCAGGCCTCACGGTGAATGATGTTGATTATATAAATGCACATGGAACTTCAACACCTGTTGGGGATAAAGCTGAGATTCTTGCAATTAAAAGACTGTTCGGTGAAAAAGCGGCAAAACTTAAGATCAGTTCTAACAAATCAATGATCGGTCACCTTCTTGGAGCTGCGGGAGGAGCCGAAACCATAGCTACAGTATTAACAATCCGTGAGGGTATTATCCCACCTACAATTAATCTTGATAATCCTGAGTTTGATCTTGATCTGGTGCCGCACAAGAGTCAGAAAGCAGATGTTTCGGTAGCTATAAATAATTCCTTCGGCTTTGGCGGTCATAACGCTTCTCTGGTTATTAAAAAGTATGGAGCATAATTCACAGATAACAAAAGAAAGAAAAAAAGAATTAATTTCCTTTCAAAAAATCCTGGGAATAAGATTTAAAAGACTCGAGCTGTTAAACACAGCACTGGCTCATAAATCTTATGTGAATGAGTCGGGTCTCGATATAGAGAATAATGAGAAGCTTGAGTTTCTAGGTGATGCTTTCCTCGGATTTATTATAAGCAATTTTCTATATAATCAGAGACTCTACAGTAAAGAAGGTTCTCTTGCCAGAATAAAATCATATGTGGTAAGTGAACCAACCCTGTATAGGGTGGGAAAAAAGCTGAATATTCAGCAGTACCTTCTGCTCGGAAAGGGAGAGGAGAAATCGGGAGGTAGAGAGCGTCAGGCCCTCATCAGTGATGCTGTTGAAGCTGTAATTGGAGCTTATTTTCTTGACTCTGGTTACAAAAAAGCCAAAAAATTTGTAGAAAAGCTATTTTATGAGGAAATTCTTCGGGTTGAAAAGGATCAACACGAAAAGGATTATAAGTCCATCCTCCAGGAGCTCACCCAGAAGAGATACAGAGAGCTGCCTGAGTACAGTGTCATCGACATGGAGGGTCCAGAGCACAGAAAAAAATTTTATGTAAATGTGAGAATTAAGAAAAGGGTTTATGGTCCGGGGGTTGGTGTTAGCAAAAAGGAAGCTGAACAAAAGGCTGCTTATATCGCATTAAAAAACCTGAAATCTTCTTCCAGTTTGAGTGATACGGGTATTGAAAGAATAATAAAAAATCAGGATTCCGAAAGTGCTGGAACAGGTAAAGGGTCAAGAAACAACGGTGAGAATGCTTAAAAGTGAACTGCAAAAAGATGTCCTCCCCCCGACTTTACTTTTTTATGGTCCTGATGGAAGTGGTAAGTTTTTAACTGCAGTAGAAGTTGCCAGAATATTAAATTGTGAAGCATTTGGCAAAGATAAAGATAGCCCAAATGGTTGTACCTGTCCTTCCTGTACCCGAATAAGGAACTTATCCTCTGAGAATCTCTATATAATAGAACGTTCAAATCTGAAGAATGTATTTGATATATGGAAATTGAGTGGAATTACACATCAGAATGTGGGTAACTTTATTTTTGATCTTAAGAGGCTTATTTATTTGCTGCTTGATCCGAGAGAATCAAAATCAGAAGAATCAGAATCAGACACTTCCAATAGGAGAAGTAAGAAAGGCGACTTTGAATCCGAGAGGAAATATTTTGAGGAAATAATCAGAAATCCTTTCGAAATTATTGAAAAACAGGAAGCCCTGTTCGAGACAATTGATCAGGTTCTCTCCTCTTTTCGAAAATATATTATTGTCCTCGAACACATAAGAGAATTGCAGAGGTTTCTGAATTTGAAGAGCTCCACAGGTAAACCAAGAGTCACGATCATTAATGGCGCTGAGAACATGAATGAGGAAGCAAGTAACAGGTTATTGAAAACCTCTGAAGAACCACCTGAAAATGCGTATATAATACTGATATCAAAAAATATCGACCTGATGAGAGAAACGGTAAAATCCAGGTGCATGAGGTACAGGTTTAAACCTATTGGGGAATCTCTGATGGCAGAGATAATTGAGGAAAAAACTGGCTTCAGGCCGGCAGAGGATATGATAAAATGGGATTCTGATAATGAGAAATTAGAGAGAATATACCTTGAATTAGTTAAAGAAAAGGAAAGGTTTGAAAAGTTATATCAGCTTATCGAGCAGATATTATCCGATGAATTACTTGTTGATTTCTTATATTATACCATCAGAAAATTGAGAGAGGAGATTTTAAAAAAAGAAGAAAAAAGTATATCCCGTATATATACAATAGAGACAATTATAAAAGAAGCGGCCAGAATAATTAACGGAATACAGCATGGAAACCTCAATCCTGAAACCTCATTAATTGATTTTGCTCTTAACTATTTGGCCCCAAATATATAACATTATATATAGCTGGTCCTGGTAGGGATTTTTACCACAAAATCAGATTTACATCCAGGGGAAGTGACAATGGAATATACTGGCTTTATGAAGAAGGTGTTTCAGAAACTGGATAAGCTGGACTTTGAGAGAATAAAGGACATAATGGAGGAACTGAATACAGAAAAGGAGCTGTATCGTCTGGTATTTGACTCCATGATAGAAGGTGTGATTGTAACAAATCGTGATAACAAAATAATCCTGATGAATAAAAGGATGGAAGATATAATTGGTACGCCAGCAGACAGAGCACTTAATATAGATATTACTGAATGTAACCTTACTCCTGAACTGAAGGATGTTATAGTTAATGCTCTCATAAATAATGAAAGGGTTCTCGAAAAAGAAGTAAATATAAGCAGAAATGACAAAACATTTACAATTACTATTCTTCCACTTGTCCATAACGGAGATACCGAAGGAAATATTATTATCCTGATGGATATAACTGAAAAAAAGATGAGAGAGTTTCAGCTAAGACAGGCCGAGAGCCTAGCTGCACTTACAACTCTATCAGCGGGTGTTGCACACGAGATAAAAAATCCTCTTGCATCAATAGATATTCATATTCAGTTGATTAATAGAGAAATTTCGAAATTTAAAGAAGAAGATGTCAAAAATATCAAGAATCTACTTGCGATTGTAAAAGAGGAGATAGATAGGCTCAATTCTATTGTTCAGGATTTTTTGTTTGCTGTAAGACCGATGAATTTCAATCTGAGCAATGAAAATATAAACGATATAATAAAGGATATGATAGACTTTCTGAAATACGAGCTTATGGATGCAGATATTGAGGTTATATATGAACTGGATGATAACCTTCCGCCCGTTCTTGTTGACCCAAAATATTTGAAACAGGCTCTTTTAAATGTAATAAAAAACTCAATTGAGGCGATTCATGGAGGAGGAAAGATAATAATCAAGACTGAAGAAACAGTTGACGGTGATGTTGTAATTCATATAATCGATAATGGAGAGGGAATACCTCCGGAGCTTATGAAGAAGATATTTGAGCCTTATTTTACCACTAGAAAATCTGGAACGGGACTTGGTCTTGTTATAGTATATAAGATTATTAAGGAACTTGGAGGAGACATAAGGGTTAAGAGTGAACCAGGGAAGGGTACTATTTTCTCGATAAAACTTCCTGTATTTGAGAAGAAGAAAAAGTTACTAACATATGAGGGGAAAAATGAAGGCTAAACTGCTTATCGTGGATGATGAGAAGCATATAAGAGAGGGTTTAAAGAGGGCACTTGAAAGTGATGGATACGATGTCGAACTTGCCTGCGATGGACAGGAAGCTCTCGAGAAACTTGAGGAAGGGGATATTGATCTTATTATTACTGATTTGAAGATGCCAAAGGTTTCGGGTGAAGAGCTGATGAAAATCACGCTTGAAAAGTATCCGTATATTCCTGTGATAATTCTTACTGGCCATGGAACGATTGAGAATGCTGTTGAGGCAATGAAGAATGGTGCTTACGATTTTCTTACGAAACCGCTAAACATTGATAAACTCTCACTGATTGTAAAAAGGGCACTTGAAAACTCCTCATTAAAGAGACAGAATCGGGAATTGCTCAATCAGTTAAAGAAGAAGTATTCTTTTGAAAATATTATAGGCAAAAGTGCCGCGATGAAGAAAGTGTTTGAGACTATAGAACTTGTGGCTCCTTCCCGGGCAAATGTACTCATTTATGGCGAAAGTGGGACTGGAAAAGAAATGATCGCTGATGCTATCCATCACAATAGCCCGAGACGGGATAAACCCTATGTGAAGGTGCACTGTGCGGCAATACCAGAAACACTTCTGGAAAGTGAGCTCTTCGGTCATGAAAAGGGAGCGTTTACGGGGGCTGTGAGTCGGAAACGGGGCAGATTTGAGCTTGCCCATACAGGTACAATTTTCCTTGATGAAATAGGTGAGATCAGCCAGCAAATGCAGGTTAAACTTTTAAGGGTAATTCAGGACAGAGAGTTTGTTCGGGTGGGTGGAGAAGTGCCAATCAAGGTAGATGTAAGAATTATTTCTGCGACAAATAAAAACCTTAAAGAAGAAGTGGAAAAAGGGAATTTCAGGGAGGATCTGTACTACAGATTGAACGTGGTCTCAATTTTTGTTCCGCCTCTGAGAGAAAGAAAGGATGATATTCCTCTCATGGTTCACAAGTTTATTGAGGAGTTTGCTAGAGAAAATAACAAACAGATTGATGGGATCACGAATGGTGCTCTTCAGGCTCTTATGGCTTACCACTGGCCTGGTAATGTGAGAGAGCTCAGGAATGTAATTGAAAGCATAGTGGTATTGACTAAATCCAGGGTGATCACAGAACAGGATCTCCCACCGTATATATTTGAGAGAGAGGATGAGCAGCAGGTTCTCAAACTTCCTGCAGGAGTGAGTTTAAAGGAGGCAGAAAAGAAACTTATACTATTTACCCTTCAAAACACAGGTGGAAATAAAACAAAAGCTTCAGAAATTTTAAAAATAGGCCGAAAAACTCTCCATAGGAAACTTGCAGAATACGGAATAGCATAAAAAAATTTTAAAAAATTTTAAAAAAAGCCTTGAATTGAGAGTACTTTTCTGCTATAGTATGATAGGTCGTATAAAAAAATTGGGTTGAAATAATACACTTTTTGCCTATTTGCCCTATTTTGTACCATTATGACACAATTGTTATAAAAAATTAAAAAGTGTTATTTTAAACCTTCTTATTTATTATATCCCAAATAGTTAGAACACCGGGATGTTAATTAATGGCATATATATTGCATATTTATATTTCACGGAGACAAAAAATTAAAATAAAATTATCTCTAAAGGAGGGGATTGGTGTCTGTAGATAAAAAGTATTCTTCTATACCGAACAATCTTGATGTGAGTTCTCTCTCTGTATATCTGAGAGAAATTAATAAGATCCCGCTTCTTACTCGTGAGGAAGAGGTAGAACTTGCCAAGAGAGCAAAACAGGGAGACAAAGAGGCTAAAGAGAAGCTCATTAAGGCTAATCTGCGCTTTGTGGTTAATGTGGCAAAGAAGTATCAGAATCAGGGTCTGAGTCTCAGCGACCTTATCAGTGAGGGAAATCTCGGTCTGATCACTGCAGTTGATAAGTTCGATGTAGATAAAGGGTATCATTTTATCTCTTATGCAGTCTGGTGGATTAAACAGTCTATACTTAAAGCTATTTGCGAGAAATCCAGAATGATAAGACTTCCACTTAACAGGGCGAATGAGCTCCTGCAGATAGAGAAAGTAAGAAGAGAAATTGGAAGTACCAAGGACGGAGAGGCGGACATTGAAGAGATAGCTGATTTCCTCGATATGGATAAAAACAGGATAAATGATCTGTTAAATGCCTCTAAGGAGTTCGTGTCTCTTGAAACCCCACTTTCCACTGATAAGGATGCAAATACAATCTCTGATTTGATGGAAGACACAAAGGGCACCAATCCCGAAGAGGTAATGATAAATAAAACCTTGCAGGAATCCATTGAAGAAGTTCTCAATACACTTACTGAGAAAGAGGCAAATGTAATTAAATACAGATTTGGACTCAAGGGCGAAAGACCGCATTCTCTCAAGGAGATAGGTGACAAGTACAACCTTACAAAGGAAAGAATAAGGCAAATAGAGAAAAAGGCAATCAGTAGACTGAGACATCCTTCCAGAAGGCAGAAACTTGAAAGCTTTATAAAGGACTAACTGATCCGACCCCTGAGAGGGGCTGCAGATATATATATTTCAGGGTTTAGAGGTTGATTCCTCTAAACCCTTTTTTTATTTTACATTAATAAATGGATTGCGCTTCATTGCGATAAACCTGAAGTTTTGCACTATTGGTGAATGTCGAGTTTTCTGAAAAATAGAAATCCTAATGCAAAATATAACTGAAAATGTTGTTGTGCCGGCGAACTTCGAACAATTTATAACAATATCTATTGTTTCTTTTATTATGCATCAATAATTTGTGTTTCATAATGAAAACTCGAAGTTCGCCCTATCAATAAGTACAGGGATAAAGAGGCTTGAAGTGAGCTTTAAGGATTTTCATGTACATTTTGTTGGTGTTAGTGGCATTGGCCTGAGTGCAGTTGCTTATATTTCTCTGCAGATGGGTTTAAGGGTTTCTGGATGTTCTGATGAAGAGAATGAACAAACTGAGATGTTGAAGAAAAGTGGTATGAGGTACAATTTCAAACATCATCCATCGCATGTTGAAGGTAGCTCGCTTGTGGTGAGGAGTGCAGCGGTGCCTGATGATAATGAAGAGATTCAAGCAGCTAAAGATTTAAAGATACCAGTTTTATATTATTCTGAATATCTTGGTATCCTCATGGCTCAGAAAATCGGAATAGGAGTTGCCGGAACACATGGAAAAACCACAACGACTGGAATGCTTTCTGAGATACTGAGTGAAGCAGAGCTTTCTCCCACCATTGTTTGCGGAGGAGTATTGAATCGGTTTGGAAGTAATGCTGTTTACGGCCATGGTGACTTTTTTATTACAGAGGCTTGTGAATACAAGAGAAACTTTCTGGATTTACCAAGGTATTATTCGATTGTTACAAATATTGAGGCTGAACACCTGGATTATTATAAGGACCTCGATGATATTCTTTCTGCTTTCAGGGCATACATTCAATCTTCAAAATTAAAAACGATTGTTAATGGAGATGACCGGAATATAAGCAGAATAGTTTCGAGTGAGAATATAAAGAATGTGGTGAAGGTCGGTTATTCGGATACATGTGATTATAGAATTTGTGATGTTTTGGTGGATAATGGGCATTACTCCTTCAGACTTGCATCTGAGAATTGCAAAACTGAAAGAATCAGGTTAAGTGTTCCTGGAAAGTTTAATGTTGAAAACGCTGCCCTGGCTGCAGCATGTAGTTTCGAAATAGGCGTCGCTGAGGAGCCGATTGTCTCTGGACTTACGAATTATAGGGGAACAAAGAGAAGGCTGGAAGTACTTTTAGAGAATGAAAATATTATAGTATATTCGGATTACGCCCATCATCCAACGGAGATAATTCGAACGATCTCGACTCTCCGTGAGTTACATCCAGAAGAAAAAATTCTTGTAGTGTTTCAGCCTCACCAGTATTCAAGGACAAAGATATTTTTAAGGGAGTTTTCTGAGGTTCTATCAAATGCAGATGGAGTTATTCTGATGGAGATATATGGGCAGAGAGATTCAGAAGAGACCAAGAGGTCTATCAGCATAGTTGATCTATTTGAGTTGTTGAGAAAACGGATAAAAAATTCGGTATACTGTACCTATTCTGAGCGGGAACTCCTAAAGATTTTTAGCGATAATAATCTGCTGGGTTTTTTCTCGGTAATAATTTTTATGGGAGCGGGAAGTATAGATGATGTTGCCCGAAGATTTGTTAGAAAACTTTAAATCTTAAATTACCCTATATATTTTATCTTTTTATTGTGCACCGGTCTCTGAAATACCCCCTGGAGAGTTAGATTACCTGACAATCAGAACCTTTTTAATGTATCGTTTTTTCCCGACCTTTATGAGAATGTAGTATACTCCGGGAACTACCTTTTTACCCTTCTGATTTTTCCCATCCCAGGTAAGTAGATGAGCTCCGGGTTGAAGAGTTTTGTTGTTAAGGGTTTTGACCGGGTTTCCAGAAATATCGTATATAATTGCCTTAACTTTTGTGGCCTTATCAATGAATATATCGAGGTATGTAATTTCACCCAGTGATGGATTTATGATATTATTTCTGATTGTTACCCTATCTTTTTGTTCAACAATAATTTTAAACTCATAGGGTTTGCTTCCAGTACCTTCCTCTCCATCGGAATAAAATCTCATTCCATCGGCTTCAATAATGAAAAGAACGGTTGCACCCTCTACAATCTCATCGTCTGTTCCGGGGATGGTAGCTATCCATGTATCTGATGAG
This sequence comes from uncultured Spirochaetota bacterium, assembly GCA_964518675.1. Lineage (GTDB taxonomy): Bacteria > Spirochaetota > B62-G9 > B62-G9 > CAZFGQ01 > CAZFGQ01. Next base: position 15,257 of record CAZFGQ010000015.1, on the reverse strand, counting down.
CCTTCAGCAATAACAGCCCTGTCCTCGGGGTTAGTTGAATCATCTCCATCCGGTTCTTTTCCAACATCGTAAAATATCCTTACGAAAGCTGCGGAGTAATGGAGTTTGATATTTACGTAGATATCTGTATCAAGCAAAACAGCCTTTTGGTCGGGGAGTATAAATATCTTGCTTCCGTCTGTTACACTGACTGATGAAATAGCATTTGCCCCTTTTCCCCCAATATCTGCAATGGGCCCACTTGGGGATCCATTTCCACTTAGGTCGGTCAGGCAGGTTGTCCCTCCTTCCTTGATGCCGATTCCTGATGGATTTCCACTGGAAGGTGGATTTGAATACTGACCGGGTAATATGAATGAAGGTTCAGTTCCCAGTACAATGTTGATATATGTATCGGAGGATGTGTCCTCAAGGTAGCTGCCTGTGCCGAATGTGTCTCCTGGATTGAGTAGTACAAAATCTGAAGAATCTATACATCCAAGCTTAACTGTCTCTGTAAATCCAAGGGTTATTGTATCTCCCTGTTCTATTCCATTATTGTCAATGTCGTTGTATCTGGCAGTTAATAGTACTGGGCCAGCCCTGTCTACTGCGGTTCCAGTGGTGGATTCAAGATAGTTATTGTTCAGATCCCTCAATACCTGAGGGTTGGGTGTATAGGTATACGATGGAGTATTATCTGTGTCGTATGTTGTGGATTCTGTAAACGTAATACTGAATCTATTATCGTTTTCATCCTGATCTGAATTGCCTCCGCTCAGAGCTTCTACCGTTGTGTCAAAAGTTTCTCCTGTATATCCTGATATATCAAAATTTGAAGGATTAAAGTTATCATTGATTGATTCTGAAAGCTCAAACTCGATCCTGTCTATAAATCCGTTTTTATCACTATCGTATGTTACAGCCTGGATAATTACAGGAGCTGCTGTGTCTTTTTCTGAGATGTCGGCTGCGGCATAGTCATTGCCATCGTTGAGAATGTTTCCCGCAAGATCCGTAAGCCCTATACCCGAGGTGGTTATATCTGGGGTAATTCCAGTGTCCGGGCTTCCCGAACCGCTTGTCTGTATATAGAGGACCTGGTCATTGGCAGAGTCATCGATGATTGAGATTGCTCCGGTTGTGTAGCTTCCTCCATCGATTGTAAAGTCTGTTGGGTCATAGGATGAGTCCAGGATATTCTCATCGAAGGTTAGTTTGTAGTGGTCCAGTCGTCCATCTTTGTCGTTATCGATTGTTTCGGCTGAGATGAGATTTGGAGCTATTGTGTCTATGACGATGTTTTTATTTGCACTGAGAGAGCCTGGGGCACCTGGGGAGGGGAGGGTAAGATCCGCTGTGTTTCCCGCAAGGTCTGTGATTGTGCTTCCATTGAGCTCAAGGGAGCTGGTGTTCACATAGTCAAGATCTGGGCTGTTGTCACCGTTCTGCACAGTGTAGGAGAAATCTATGTAGTTTGCTCCTGCTGATGAGTATCCGAAGTACTGGTCTGTGCCGGTAAAGTCAATGAGGATTCTTGGTGCCGAGCCTGTGGTGGTTCCGGAGAGGGAGATATTTTCGCTGAATCTAACTCTGACGTTTATGGAATTACCTGCGTTGTAGTATCCATCCAATGTTGTTGAGGTAACATTTGTTACTGTTGGTGGTATTGTATCAACGATAATATTGTTATTTGCGCTCAGAGAGCCTGCCGCACCAGCTGCGGGCAGGGTGTAGTCAGCAGAGTTTCCCGCTGAGTCTGTAATTGTCCAGCCCCCTGGATTAAACTGGGTAACATCGAGCTCCCCTGAGGAGTCTTCACCAGCACCAATAGTGTAGGTAAAGGTAAAGGTATCTGTGTTGTCCCAGGTGTTGTATGAGGCTGTTGCACCTGAGTTGAGGTTAAGGGATGGATCGGGGCCTCCCTGGGTAACTGAAATAGGTTCGCTGAACTGAACATTTATGGAGATACTGTTGCCTATGTTTGTCATGTTGTATGTGCCGTTATCCGGTGATGTGATGTTGTATGGGGTGGGAGCTGCTGTGTCTTTTTCTGAGATGTCGGCTGCGGCATAGTCATTGCCATCGT
>CAZFGQ010000015.1:0-13089 GCA_964518675.1 uncultured Spirochaetota bacterium | reverse complement strand
GAGAGAGCCTGGGGCACCTGGGGAGGGGAGGGTAAGATCCGCTGTGTTTCCCGCAGAATCCTGTATGATCCAGCCACCGGCGTTGAAGGTGTTTGCATCAAGATCGGAGGAGTTTTCTCCAATCTGAACTGTGTATACGAAGTTAAATGTGCTTGTACCATCCCAGCTCTGGTAGACTGCGGTACCTGTTGAGTCAAGGTCGAGGGATGGATCTGGGGATGTGGCTGTGACGGACAGGGGTTCGCTGAATTGAACATCTATTGATATTTTATCATTTGCTTTGTAGTATCCATTGGATGTTGTTGAGGTAACATTTGTGACAACAGGAGGAGCTTTATCAGAAGGGGTTACAGAGGATCCATCTGTCTGTAATAAACTTGTGCCTCCAGAGTCCATCAATGAATTATTTAATGTTATCTGCACTCCTGGAGTAGCATCAGTATCGTAGCTGCCACTTTCATTTAGGTTAACATAGAAAATATTATCATTTGCAGTGGTACCGGTCGTATAGGATAAAACAGTGTAACCGGAAACTAGGATAGTAATTCCGCTGAAATCATCATTCAAATTGGAATCAGCGATCATAACAATCCTGTCTATCATACCATTGGAATCGGTATCTGCGGTTTGCCTTGCTATAATGGAAACCTGTGCCAAGAGCATGGATTTGCAGAGGAGAAAAAGAAGTCCTGTAAGAAGAATTAATCTTGAAGTGGATTTCATATTCTGATCCAATTTCGCTTTTACTTATTGGGATTCACCTGGGTTTTATTCTATCTCCTCGAGTTTTTTGTTCAATTCCATTTGCTTCTGGATTGTTTCCTTTATTGCAAGGGCTATTTCGTTTTCGGGATCTATTTCAAGCAGATCATTGATTGTCTCCAGTGCCTCTACAAGTTTATTCTCTTTGAATTCCTTTAGTGCCTTGATTAAAAGGTCCTTCATTGCCTGTTGTTTTTTCTCGATTTTAGTTCTACCGATGTTCAGGTCAATGGAGAGACTTAACATGTTATAAAAAGCCGGAGTAGGATTGTACGAAATATTTATATTTACATCTTTACGTCTTATTCCCAACCCCACTCCAAACATTGGATTTTGTTTGATATGTATTCCCCCTCGGATGAATATATCCTGTCTAAGAGAATATTCAATCCCAATACTTCCGTTGTAGGGTTCGTAAAGCGGAATATTAAACTGAGATAGTATCAGGATTTTCTTAATTGGCCTGTATCCAATGCCGGCAGAGAATTCAGTGGGTAGTTTTTTAATGAACTCTCCATACCCGATGTTCTTAATCCCAAATCCAAAAGTAAAGCTCGGTTCTTCTCCTACAAAAAATTTCAAGATATTTAATTTTGAAATAGCTCCGAAATCCATTGCGAAGAGAAAGTAGTTTTGATCTGGGTATAAATTTTCCGGGATATAATTGTAGAATGTTTTAAGATTAATACCGAGTGTTACCGGCACCTTTTTTAACAAGAGTCCTCCATTAATGATTCCCAGAATCTGTGAAATTCTGTATTTTTGGCCTTTGTTGCCGTAATAATCGTAATAAATAAATGGAAGGTAAAGGTAGGTTATACCCAATCCAAGAAAGTATCTATTTTTAAATCCTCGGGAAAGGTATATGGATTCATAGTTTACATCGTATATCCATTCCTGGTGAACAATTGATAATTTAAATATGGGTTTTTCGTCACCTCCAGCAGGATTTGAGTTCATGTAGTTAGGTTCGTTGATAAATGCAATTCCACCACCCCCTACAGCCAGGGTGGTAGCACCGGTAGACATTCTCAGGAGAGGTGGTCCTGCCTCTCCTGTATATGAGTGGGAAATATTCTTTGAGATGAAGAACAATAATAAAAAAATTATTAATACCTTAATTGTTCTTACGCAGCCCATAATTAAGATGTTGATTAACTTTATATTTCAGGGTTAGTCTACTTCTATTATCCTCCTCTGCTTTTATTATCTTTAACTATATATTGAATTACAAATAAATAATTGTTTAACAATCTAAATTATATCGCAATGGTTATTCTTTTCCACACTTATTGATTTTTATTTTTCCTTTTCTTTTACGGCTTATTAACTATCTTAAGATATCAGAGGGGATGAGATGGATAAGGTAGTGTGTCCGAGCTGTGGTCAGGTTATTGAAAATGTTAGTTTTATTTCAAGAACAAGTTTCTGTCCCCACTGCAAAGTGTATCTACATTCCTGTGTGAATTGCGAATTCTATGCTCCAGGGAGATCCAATGATTGTATGGAGCCGCAGGCAGAATATGTCGGTGATAAAAGAGGAGCCAATTTTTGCGATTTCTTTAAATTAAGCAAAAAGGTAAGAGCAAAAAGCAAAGAAGAAGAAAAAAGAAAAAAAGCGATAGAGGAGTTCAAAAAACTGTTTGGTGATAATGATCAGGCGTGATTCAAAGTGGAGAGAGGCTTTTTAGTTATAGTTAACTTTTTGATTTTAAAGTGGATATAAAATATGTGAGTGTATAACAAGTTGGCAGTTATCTTATTTTACAAATGGTTAAAAGGAGTTATAGAGGATGGATCTTAAGATTCAAAATGCGATAATAAGTGTCTCGGATAAGATAGGTCTTGTTGAGTTTGCCAAAGAGCTGAGGAAACTTGGGGTAAACATTTACTCCACCGGTGGAACAGCAAAAACTCTGGAAAATGTAGGAATACCGGTAATTAAAATTTCAAGTTACATAGGATTTCCTGAAATCCTTGATGGTAGGGTAAAGAGCCTCCATCCAAAAATTCATGGGGGAATTCTTGCAAAAAGGGATAATGAAAACCATATTGCACAGTTAAATGAAAATGGAATCGTTCCCTTTGATCTTGTGGTTGTAAATCTCTACCCATTTGGAAAGGTAATACAGAAAAAGGATGTTACAGTTGAAGAAGCTATAGAGAATATCGATATAGGCGGGCCTTCAATGCTACGATCTGCGGCAAAAAATTATAACTTCGTATGTGTTGTTTCATCTCCTGATCATTACAAGGAAGTTTTGAGTGAACTTAAATCTAAGGGTGGTATTTCCTTGCAATTGAGAAAAAGACTTGCCATGGAGGTGTTTGAGCAAACGGCTTACTACGATAGTCTGATTTCAAGTTATTTTCATAGCCAGATTGTTGAGGATGCTGATGAATTTCCTGAGAGAATAAGTTTTTATTTTAGAAAAGAGCTTGATTTGAGATACGGTGAAAATCCGCATCAAAAGGCCGCCTATTATACAGACCCAGAGATAAAGGTCACAGGAGTAGCATCAGCATCGCAACTTCATGGAAAAGAGCTCAGTTTTAACAATATTCTCGATCTGGAAGCGGCTTTTGAAACGGTTAAAGAGTTCGAAGAGCCGGCGGCGTGTGTGATCAAGCATACAAATCCGTGTGGGGTGGCTGTAAGCGATACTCTTTCTGGAGCATTTTCTGATGCCTGGGATTCTGATCCTGTCTCTGCATTTGGAAGCATTATCGGTCTTAATCAAAATGTAGATATAGACACTGCCAGAAGGATTCTTGATGCCGGGTTTGTGGAGTGTATTATTGCTCCAAGATACGAGCTTGAAGCGCTGGAGATCTTAAAATCCAGAAAGAATCTCCGGATTCTTGAAACTGGCAGAATAAAACAGGAAGAGATATATGATTTTGATATGAAAAGAGTAGTTGGTGGAATACTTATACAGGAAAGAGACCTGAGAGATTTTGGCAAAAGCGAAATAAAATGTGTAACTGAAAAGTCTCCAACTGAGGAGGAGCTTGAGGCTCTTATCTTTGCATGGAAGGTTTGCAAACATGTGAAATCAAATGCGATTGTACTGGCAAATGGTAAAAAAACTGTCGGAATTGGAGCAGGGCAGATGAGCAGGGTAGATGCAACTTTTATGGCGATTCATAAAGCAGGCGAGAGGGCACAGGGTGCTGTTCTTGCTTCCGATGCATTTTTTCCTCAACCTGATAGTGTTGAACTGGCTGCCAAACATGGAATAAAAGCAATTATTCAGCCCGGTGGATCGGTAAAAGACGAAGATGTTATAGAAGCATGCAATAAAACCGGTATAAGCATGATATTTACAGGCATCCGCCATTTCAGGCATTGATCTTTAATAAGTGCAGAAAAAAATGTACAAGAAGGCAAGTATTTATCTAAAAAAACTGAATTCTGAAGGTTTCTGGAGTTTCTATGCCTATGAGACGGCAAGAAACATGCTACTGGGAAAACCATCTAAAAGTATAAATATTCTAACAAATGCAGATGTACTGGAGCTTACGCGTTTATTTCCAGAGATTGAGTTCAGAACTGGGAGAACAGAGAGTGGATTTATAAGCCAGAATGGGCTTGAAGTTCGCTTCTATATCATCGATTATCCCTTTGACAAGATAGTTCATATTCCAGGTTTTACAGATAGAGAAAAACTTGTACTGCGCAGCGAGGCAGAGAAAGTTCTTTTTAGAGTAAATGCCTTCTTTTATGAATTGGAGAGAGATATTTTTATAGATCCCCTTGACTCCTATTACCTTCTCCGAAAAGGATTAATAAAAACGACGAAAAAGCCCAAAGAGGCAATTGAGAAGTATCCTGCCCTTGCGCTGAAAACCCTGAAGATCTATGCGGAAACCGGTTTTGATATAGATTCCCATCTTGAGCTGTTCCTGAAAAGCAGGCCATCTCTCGAAACCTATGAACAGATGGATCCGGAAAAGATTGAGGATTTTATCTCTATTTGTAGTTCAGATCTTGTTTATGAGTGTTTTAAATTGATGGATAAATGGGGTATTCTTGAGAGGATTCTTCCTGAGGTATCCTCCCTGAAAATGATTCATCAGGATAAGGATTACCACCCCGAGGGTGATGTGTTCAATCACACCTTGAGGTGCCTGAAGCACCTGAAAAAACCTGATAAAAATATAGTTATGGCAGCTTTGCTTCACGATACTGGAAAAGCGGTTACGAGGGAAAGAGGAACAAGTAACATACCTTTTCCCAATCATTCTCGGGCAAGTAAGTCCATAGCGCGCAGGGTCCTTAAGAGGCTTATGTTCAGTGATGAAGATACAGAAATTGTACTGTATCTTGTTGAAAATCACATGCTTCCTGGATCAATCGAGCGTTTTCCCGAGCATAAAAGAAGAATTATATTTAATTCCCCTCATTTTCCATCCCTCCTTGAACTATACAGGGCAGATATTTTAAGTGGTTACCATGATGAAAAAAAGTACTACAGGGTTGCTGCTCTGTACCGCGATCATCTTGCGAGGGTTAAATCTGAGAAAAATGGTTTTTATGGATGAATTGAGAGTTGATTTTAATAAATTATACTTGACTTTTATTCAAATCGTGTTATTATTGAATTAAAAAATAACACATATAACATTCCATATACTGCAGTTCTGAGCAGATTTTGAAGGTATTTTGGGATTTTGATGCTAATTATGAATCTTATACTAAAAAGTTAAAATAAATACAAATTTTATTATAAATGTATGAGGAGGCAGGAGATGAGTTACAGGTTAAGAAGGGCAGTTGTATTTAATCTTACTGTACTATTCTCATTTATTGTTTTCATGCTATTCTCTTCAGGGTCTCTTTACTCGCATTTTCAGGTGATCCTTCCCTCTGATGACATTATAGAACAGGGAGAGAATAATAATGTCTCTCTTGAGATAATTTTTATGCATCCCTTTGAGGGAAGTTTGATGAATATGGAAAAACCAGAAAAATTCGGTGTCTTTATCAGGGGAAAGGCGTACGACCTTACAGATAAGATTAGACCTGTTAAGAGAAATCAAAAAACAATGTACACGGGAAATTATAGAATAAGAAGACCGGGGGACCACTTGTTTTTTATTGAGCCAGCGCCTTATTTTGAACCTGATGAGCAGAAGTTTATAATCCATTATGCCAAGGTATGTGTTAATGCATACGGACTCGAAATGGGCTGGGATAGTGAGATCGGGCTCAAGACAGAGATAATCCCCCTTACGAGGCCTTACGGACTTTGGACTGGAAATGTATTTCAGGGAATTGTAAAAGCATTTGGCAAGCCTGTTCCGTATGCTGAGATAGAAGTGGAATACTACGGAAATGGGAAAATAAAACCACCAGCATCACCTTTTATAACACAGGTTATAAAAGCTGACAGGAATGGAGTTTTTACATATGCCTGTCCCAGGGCGGGCTGGTGGGGTTTTGCTGCATTGAATGAAGATAGGGTAAAACTGAAATATAAAGATGGAAAAAGTTATCCTGTGGAGATAGGAGCGGTTTTCTGGATAAAGGTCTATGACATGCCAAAATAAGGATTAAATATATTTTTAGATAATTTATTTGATAAATTTTTGAATCAGACTCAGTGAAGATAAAATAGAGGTGAGTTGAGATGCATATAGCTGAAGGTGTTTTAACCACTCAGGTACTTGCAGGGGGAGGCGGTATTGCTGCAATAGGGACGGCCATAGGTTTGAAGAAACTTGATTATGAGCGTGTACCAAGAGTGGCAATTCTCTCATCTGCATTTTTTGTAGCTTCTCTCATCCATATTCCAGTTGGACCTTCAAGTACACATCTTATTCTGAATGGATTATTGGGTCTAATTCTCGGATGGGCAGCTTTTCCTGCAATTCTCGTTGCTTTAATCCTTCAGGTGGTGTTATTCCAGTTTGGAGGATTTACAACCCTCGGGGTAAATACGGTTAATATGGCTCTCCCTGCAGTAATAGTATGGATGTTGTTCAACTCTGCCGTTCAAAAAGCAACCAATGGGCAATCCAATGATCAAAACGAATGTAGTGGTCGTAGAAAAAACAATTCCATGCTTTTTCTTTCGGGCTTTAGTGCTGGATTTATTGCAGTTTTGTTGTCTGGTATTTTTACAAGTACAACCCTGCTTCTTTCCGGGTCGGAGTTTTTGAATGCTGCCAAACTAATCGTTATTTCCCATATTCCAGTTATGATTATTGAGGGGATTGTAACTGGATCGATTTTGGTATTTCTCAAAAAGGTCAAACCTGAGGTTCTTCAGGTGGGTTATGCACTTGTTCAGAAGATGTAAAAGTATGTGTTTCAGAATAAGTGTTGAACAAATTGGAGGGTTTTAATGTATTCAGCTAAGAGGTTTTTACCGAAAGGATTTTCCCCGGCATCTTTAAGAATATTCAGTAGGATTAAGATTTCAGGGAAGCTTTGCTCTGTGTTTTTTATTGCAGCGATACTTTTGACGTACATTTTTCTTATACCTTGTTTTGCATTTGGTCACAGGATAAATATATATGCCTGGGTCGAGGGTAACAGAATATATACCGAGAGCTATTCTTCTGATGGAAAACTTCTAAAAAATGCAAATATAAGGGTTTACAACTCCGATAAAAAATTATTGCTGGAAGGCAAAACGAGTACCGATGGGGAATTCAGCTTTGAGGTGGATGAGCCACAGGATCTTTTAATAGTGCTGGAGCTTGGAGATGGACATCGGGCTGAATATAGAATCTCAAAAGCTGATTTTTCAGGATTTGGGTCTACTGAGAGCGATGGTTTTGAATCCGATGTTACAGGCAATGAATTATCTGGAAAGGGTAGTCCCGATAGAGAGAAATCATTTACCAAAGTAGGAGGTGAGAAATCGGGGTATACAGAATCCTCAGGAGGTCAAAATGAAAGTTTAGCGACATCCGCATATGTTAATGAGGAGAGGTTGAGAAAAATTATAAGAGATGAGTTAGAGAAAGAGCTAAAGGGTGTATATCAGATTCTGGGAAGAATAGAGCAGAAGAGAACAAGTGTTTCGGATGTTCTTGGTGGAATTGGATATATTGTCGGGCTTTTTGGGCTTTATATGGCATTTAAAAAGAATAAAAATATTCAAAAATAATGTAGAAATAGTTTTCATATCTAAAATTCAGCAACTAAATTATATAAAGCATTGTACCAGATATTAGGTATTTAGAAAATAAAGGATAGATGATTTTAATGGGTAACTGCGTTAATTTGAGCTTTTGAGATAAAAGGTGTGAACTACTTTGAAGATTTTAGTGAAGGAAACAGTTTTTTACATAGGGCAGACCCGAGGGTAAAAATATTACTTACCGTATTATATACCTGTATAATATCCGTCCAGAACAATCTCACTATCTCTTTGCTTGGGATTTTTCTCCCTTTTTGCCTTTTATTCTTTACGCGAATCAGGTTTAAATCTATTTTGAAAAGATTTCTGATTGTATATATTTTCGTTGGCATCCTCTGGATAGTTTTACCTCTGAGTGGAAAGGGAGACCCTATTTTTTACATTGGACCAGTGAAAATTTTTAAAGAAGGGCTTGAAAAAGCCCTTCTAATTACTGTAAAGTTCAGTGCGATTCTTTTTTTTATAGTTGGATTTATATCCACGACCACCGTAACAAATCTTTTCCATGCCCTCAGTCATCTGAAGTTTCCTCCCAAGTTATCCCATCTGGCTCTATTAACTTACAGATACATTCACGTTCTGTTTATGGAGTTTGGGAAACTTAAAAATGCCATAATTGTGAGAGGATTTAAACCCAGAACAAACCTTCACACGTACAGGACTTATGCGTATCTTGTGGGTATGCTTCTTGTCAGGAGCTACAACCGGGCTGAGAGGGTTTACAGAGCCATGCTATGCAGGGGTTTTGAGGGTAAATTCTATCTTCTTGATCATTTTTATTTAAAGAAAAGTGATATAGTTCTTGCCATTTCAGTATCATCCTACATTCTTTTTATAATATTTTTTGGATTCAAATATCCGGTGAGTTTTTGACCAATCCAGTTGTATTTTTTTGATGGAGGTTTGATGTCGGAGTATCTGATAGAGATAGAAAACCTTAATTTTTCGTATCCCTCTGGCCCTGTTGTTTTTAAAAATGCCTCTCTAAAATTGCAGAAAGGGAAAAAGGTAGGGTTAATTGGTCCAAATGGTTCAGGTAAAAGTACGCTTCTCTACATAATAATGGGTTTAATAAAACCAGAGAGTGGAGAGATTAAAATATTTGGCAAAGCTCGGCAAACCGAAAAAGATTTTTATGAGGTAAGGAGAAGAATCGGCCTTTTGTTCCAGGATTCAGATGATCAGTTATTCAGTCCGACGGTACTTGAGGATGTTGCTTTCGGCCCTTTGAATCTTGGGAAGAAACCTGAAGAAGCAAAAAAAATAGCTGTTGAGGTCCTTGATAGACTTGGTCTTTCTGGATATAAATTAAAGGTACCTTATAGGCTTTCAGGTGGCGAAAAGAAATTGTGTGCACTTGCCACGGTTCTTGCCATGGAACCTGAATATTTTCTATTTGACGAACCCACAGCGGAGCTTGATGAGGAACACAGAGCGAGGTTTGCCAGCATATTGAAAACTTTTTCTTCGTACCTTATTGTCTCACACGACAGAGAATTGATAAAGTCTTTGACAGATCAATGGTTTTATGTGGCTGATGGCAAAATCCGACATGTTGAAGCTATTGAATCACTTAAAATTTAATTTTCTTTATCTAGATTAAACTCTCTTATAGTATATGTTTTTACTAAATTATGCTGTGATGTGTTGAAATGTTTTGTGTTGGATACCAATTTGTACTTTTCTATCGCTCCGGGAAGGTCGGTGATATTGAAATATGCAATAATGTGAAATAATGTATTACAATTTTATACCAATTTCTGTTAGTTCATCTTTAACTTTATCGTATAACCTTTTATAATCATCGAGTGGTTTTATTTTTTCAACATCGTAGCATTCCTGAAAGCGTTTCCCCTGAGGAGCTTCGGGGATCCTGCTCTCATATTTCTCAAGTAGTTTTGATGCTATGTCGTTTGCCTCTTTTCCGTTCATTCCGCAAATGGCTTTTGTAATATCTACGGTAAAACGGGCTTCGATAGGTGTAACTCCATCCTCAATTGTTGCTTTTGCCGGGTGAACTGTCTGGATACCTGCATATCCTGATGTAACTATGCTCAGGGCGAGTGCTGTGGTTTCATAGAAATACATTTCAGTGGCAGGGCCTGATGCAGCATATCCCAGCCCTATGGCAGGATATCTGGTGTTACGGCTGATTGCTCTCCCAACTGCAGACATTACCCAGAGAGCTTCCCTGGTGGATGAGCAGCCATGTGTAAAATGGATTGGTCCTGTTAAGTGGTAATTCCCGTTGAGGATGACCTGTCCGAGAATATGGTAGGCTGTCATTACAAGGGCTGTTCCGGCAGGTCCACCTGCATATCCTCCGAGAATTGGCAGGGCCGTGGAACCTATGTTTCCTCCTATCATCTGTACGAACATCAGTCTGTTTAACGATTCGAAGTTTATATGCATCTCAGCTATAAAATCAATGAGCCATCCATCGGAGGATCTGAGACCAAATTGCTGAGAGCTCCCTGCTATGGTACTGACCGCTGTGGTTGCAGAGGAAATAAGGTTAAGTATGGGTAGGCCAGGCCTTCCTGCATTCATGAGAGCTTTTCTTCCTGCCTGCACAGAGTTTATAGTTGCAAGGATTTCGAGTGGAGAGCCTCCCATTACTTTTAATCCATGAACCTTTGAAAAAGCGGGGATACTTATTGAACAGGCTTCTTCTATTTTTCCGTAACCTTCAACAACAGCCAGGGCAATGTCTTCGGAGCTTGCCACTATTCCTGTTCCCACATGAAACCAGGGTAGGTTAGAATCATCTGGTTTTCTAACATTTAATTCCCTTCTCTCCTTACCTTCACCAAAAACAGAAGCGGGACTTCTTAGGATAGATTCTTCTATTTCTTTTTTTTCTATCTGGATTATTCTGTTGGTATCTTCACAGTAGATCCCTGTTTTTGTGATTAATTCTACAGCTCCTTCGAATAATCTGTCAGAAAGAGAATTGTCAGATACGATCGGAGAGTCCTTCTCGTATTTGATATCGAACTGTTTTACTGTTTCGGCTATGTTTGGAACTAGAACTTTAAGATTAAAATCTTTTTCAAGAAAAATGGTTCCTTTTACTGTTCGTTCAATGAAATCTATTAGTTCTGGCATGTATTTATTCCCCTCCCTATATTATTCCGCAGTGCGTAAATAGTAATCAAATCCTGAAATATGTCAAAAAAATTAATTTCATGATTGGTATAAACAGAAGTTATAACCGAGTGTATTAAAGAAAACAGATGAGTGATGAATATTAGTATAGTTACCACAGGTTTGTAAAAAATGGATTTATAAATGTTTAAGTTTAAATCACAGGTTCAGGATTATATCTACCAGCTGGTCAGCTCCATTTTCTTCGAAGGTGTAACCGCTGCGTTCCTCTATCCGTCTTCGCTGACTTTCAAAGCGCCTTTTAACTGGGACAAATATTGCCTCTTTATTAAAATACATCACTTCCCAGAAGGCATTGTATCCGGCACCACATATTATCAGATCGAAGGCATTGAAATAATCCACAGCGGGGAAAAGCCCACCCTCATAATTTGTAGAATAGACCATATTATAGCCAACATCCTCCAGGTAGGAGTACTGTTTTTTTATTTGATTATATTCCTCTGGTTTTCCATTGAAGGCAAACAGGCATTTTTTTCCTTTTTTGGGAAGTCCAAGCTTTTTCAGTGCCTCATCCCTGGATAATATCTCGTCTCTATTTCTGATGACCATCGGATTAATATGTCTCATGGGGATTTTGCTTGAGAATGGCTCTATTGCAATTACCTCATCGTAATCTTCCGGTCTGAAGGATATTGCCCCAGTTTTTAATGGGATTGTGAAGAAGTGATCAGCCACCTGCCTGCAAAGAAAAATTTTTTTGCATTCCAGTTCGTTGATGAAACCATGAATCATAAACCAAAATAAATCTACTATCAAAATATCTGGATTTATAGAGGTGATGGTTTTATAAAGTTTTGAAGATTTGTAATTACCCTTTGAGAGTTCATTTTCACTTTCTGGTTTAATTTTTATGTTATATACCTTCAATTTCTCACATAGGTTCAAAAATCCAGAGCTGTGCATTATTGTGTATTCGCAGTCAACAGATTTTCTTTTTAGCGCATTTGCAATTGAAATTCCCTTTACAATATGCCCCGATCCTGTAATCCCTGTTGTGTAGAAAATGATCTTCATTTTTAGCAACTACTAAAAAACATAAACTGACCTTCGGATGATCCTGTACTACCATATACGTTCCAACCTGCTCCATCTAGTGTTTCATCTAATGAAACTATTCTATCCTTTATTGGCAATACAAACTCTGTTTCGTCAATAATGTATAATTTTTTGTTAAGTATAGCTACAAACCTTCTGGGACCATAAAATTCACCTGGATTCTCAGGAGGAACACCGTCATCTGTATCTCCAAAATTGTCCATCAGATTATTTAAATCTATGGCAAATCTTAAAATACGATATCCGTTGTCGCCAGTATAATTGATAGTATATACATAATTTGATTTTACAATTAAATCCCAAGAGTTTGAGATTGAAAAAAGATCTCCTGCCCCACCCCATTTTGTATTTATCCCACCTCCTGCAATTGGTGTTCCATCTGAATCAGAATCAAATTTGTAAATTGTATCCTCAGTAAAATCAGAGTAACAAATGATATATACCATTCCTAAGTTATCTACCGCTATTCCATTAATATTAGCGCCATTCCCGAAACTATCATAGTATGTATATTTATAAATATTTCCTCCATTATAATCACATCTATAAATTTCGTTTCCTGAAGTATAATAAATCAAATTGTTGTTTCTATCCACAGCAATTGCTTTTACTCCTCCTGAAATTATATTGTCATATGTCTTATCATTTATATCATCTATTCGAATTAAACCGTTAAGAGTACCAAATGATGAAAAATTTGCTATATAAATCCTGCCAAAAGAATCGTAGTCAATATCATACGGCCTAAAATCAGATGAAGTTGTAAATCCGAGATCATTATATTTTAATTCTGTCCAGCCCGTGCCATTCATATCATCAATTTGGACTATTCTATAATTTAAAGCATCTGGAATTATAATCTTGGATGATGTTGGAAAAAGATTGAGGGTAACATTTGCATCAGCTGTTGATAGTAAATCTTTCTGGACTTCCGCACTGAGGGTTA
>CAZFGQ010000014.1:0-45359 GCA_964518675.1 uncultured Spirochaetota bacterium | reverse complement strand
AATAATTTTAGAAGTATTATCGGTGAACGATATAGGAGTATCCTTTCATAAAAACCCTTATCTCCCTCTAAAAATTGATATAAGTTGATGGTAATTATTGTTATATTTTTATTCTTGGGAGTATTGGTATGTATTTTTGGAGTGAGTGCGGGAATTAAGGTGAAAAAGCGAGCCGATATTCTCCTGGTAGAAAATGGTTTTTTTGAGAGCAGAGAGAAGGCAAAGGTGCATATTATGGCTGGGGAGGTGTTGATTAACGGACAGAGGGTTGTTAAACCTTCACAGAAATTTGAAGATGGTGCTGAGATTCTTGTCCTCTTGGAAAAAGATAGATATGTGAGCAGGGGAGGCTTAAAGCTTGAAGGTGCATTGAAGGATTTTGATCTCAATATAAAAAATAAGAAATGCCTGGATATTGGGGCATCTACAGGAGGATTTACGGATTGCCTTTTGAAAAATGGCGCGGATAGGGTTATTGCAATGGATGTTGGTAAAAACATCCTTGATTATGCAATCCGCAATAATTCGAGGGTGCTGGTAGTCGAAGGGTTCAATGCTCGCTATATTGATAATTATTCCCCACCTTTTAGTATAGATCTCGTTACTATTGATGTTTCTTTTATTTCTGCCATTAAGATACTGAGACCTCTCAGAAGGATAATTACCTGTGAAACTGAAGTAATTGTACTTCTAAAACCTCAATTCGAACTGACCAAGCCATTCAGGGGATTTGATGGGGTAATCAGAAGTGGGGGAAAACAGGTGGAGATAATGACCGGTTTTTATTCCAGTGTGGCTCGATTGGGCTATTATGTTAAGGACCATTGTTTTTCAAGAATAAAAGGACCAAAAGGCAATATTGAGTTTTTTGCCAGATTGGGTTATGGTGGTAGAAGTGAGTGTGTGGATGATAAGTTGTTTTTGCCAACACCCTATGAAATTGTGAGAAAAGCTCATCTGTATTTTGCACAAAATAGCAGAACTTTTGAGAAGCATGACGAACAATAAACCGTTAAAGAAATCTCAGGAGTGAAAGAAAATGTCTAAGTTTGTTTTTGTTACCGGTGGAGTTTGTTCATCACTTGGAAAAGGGATTGCAGCCTCTTCGCTTGGTTGCCTTCTGGAGAGCAGGGGTTACAAGGTGAGTATCATGAAGATGGACCCGTATATAAATATAGACCCAGGAACTATGAGTCCCTATCAGCATGGTGAGGTTTATGTTACCGATGATGGTGCAGAGACTGATTTAGATCTCGGGAACTATGAGAGATTTACCACTCAGAAGTTAACAAGGCTTCATAGTGTGACAACAGGACAGATTTATAAAACGGTTATTGAAAAGGAGAGAAGAGGAGATTATCTGGGAAGAACCGTACAGGTAATTCCACATATTACAAATGAGATAAAGAGACGGATAAGGCAGGTAGCAGAGCATGACAAATCTGATATTATAATTGTTGAAATAGGCGGAACTGTAGGTGATATCGAGGGTATTCCATTTCTCGAGGCTATAAGGCAGTTCAGGTTAGAAACCGGGAGGGAAAACTGTATCTATATCCATGTTACTCTTATTCCGGTTGTGGGGGTTGCTAAAGAAGCTAAAACGAAACCAACCCAGCACTCTGTAAGTAAACTGCGGGAGATTGGAATAACACCACATATTATACTTTGCAGGACAAGCGTTCCGCTTACCCAGGAGATGCGGGGTAAAATATCTCTATTCTGTGATGTGGAGGAGAATGCAGTTATTCCTGCAATGGATATTAAGGAGAGTATATATGAGGTTCCGCTGAACTTTAGAGAGGGCAAACTTGATGAAATAGTCCTTGAGAAACTGGGACTGGAAAAAAGGAGCAGTGATATAAGTAAGTGGGAAAGGATTGTTGAGAGATTTAACAATGCCAGGGAGAGTGTAAATGTAGGAATAGCTGGAAAATATACCGAACTTCACGATGCCTATAAAAGCCTCTTTGAAGCTCTTGTACATGGAGGAATTGAAAACGATGTAAGGGTTAACCTGTTAAAAATTAAGGTAGATGAATTGGATGACGATAAGGCCGGTGATATTTTTAAGGATGTGGATGCTGTACTGGTGCCCGGTGGATTTGGAGAGCGGGGAATCCTGGGGAAGGTCCTCTCGGTTAAATACGCCAGGATAAATAAAATTCCGCTTTTTGGGATATGTCTCGGAATGCAGTGTATGGTTATAGAATTTGCAAGAAATGTTCTCGGATATAAAGATGCCAATAGTACTGAGTTTGATGTTAATACCCCTCATCCAGTAATAAGCCTTATGGAGGAGCAGGATGGTGTTACCAATCTTGGAGGGACGATGAGGCTTGGGGCTCAACCGGCTGTTCTGAGGAAAGGTACAAAGCTTCACTCCATTTACAGATCTGATCTAATCTACGAGAGACACAGACATAGATACGAGTTTACCAATAGATATAGGGAGGTAATGGAGAAGAATGGTCTGATAATTTCAGCAACTTCTCCCGATGGAAAATTGGTTGAAGCGATTGAATACAGAGATCATCCCTGGGGAATTGGGGTTCAGTTTCATCCTGAGTTTAAATCAAAGCCTGTGGCTCCCCATCCACTATTTGTGAATTTTATAAGGGCAGCTGTAGAGTATAAATCAAAGAAAAAGGTAGAGGTCTAATTTTCAGTGAAGATTGATTGTATTAATAAAGTTAGATTCCTGGAAATCAGCTTTTTTTTGATTATACTGGCTGTTATGTTCGCAATTTCTGGATGTACAATATATGAGAAAAAGATAAAAGGTTCTGATGGGTTGGTCGATAGTCACGAGAATGGAAAATCTGATTATGTTTTGGAAGGAGTAACACACTATCATTACGAAAATGGGGTCTTAAAGATTTTAATAGAGTTTGATGAAGGGTACTATTATAAGAATGATGATAAGCTGGAGATGTTTAACTGCAGGTTTGAATATTATGAAGAGGATGGTGATCTGGCATCCCGGGGTGAAGCAAGGACGGCTTTTCTTTACTCCCTTGAATCGAAGCTTATAGCCATCGGTAATGTTGTTGTAGTTTCTGAGAAAAATGGGGCCACTCTTAAAACGGATGAACTTCAATGGGATGGAGATAGTGAAAAGTTTAATACAGATTCATATGTGGAAATAACAAGCAGGAAGGGAGATGTTATAACTGGAAGGGGAATGATTGCGGATATTGCATTGAGATTTGTCAGGATAAAGCATAATGTTAAAGGGAAAATTGTAAGTGGAAAATTGTAATTGGGACGAACTTAGAGTTTCTATGATAAAGTGCATATTTTTGGATTTCTATTTTTCAAAAACCTCGACATTCATTCAATTATGAAGACACAATAGAAGTCTTGTAGATTATTTGGATTACATATGGTAATCATTGGATGAATGTCGGGAAGCTTTTACTGTGAGTAAAACGTTGTTCACTGATTCTAAGGAATCAACTTTGAATAATATCAGATTTTCTTTCGAACGAATTCCTGTGGTGTTAAAGGGTTTTGTTCTTACAGCTATATTAATTGGTATCCCCTTTTTTTATGTGTTTTCCGAAGAGGAGATCCATTACGGAGCTGATTCATATACCATTGATTATGACAGAGAGATTATTTACGCGAGTGGTCATGTTTATTTTAAAAGTGGGAGTAGAAAGGTAACTTCTGCAAAGGCCAGGATTTATTACTCTGATGAGAAACAGGTAGCTCTGTTTTTTAAAAATGTGATTTTCAGGGATGATGTTGAGAATGTTACAATAAGTGGCGATGAGGGAACTGCATATTATAGAAAGGATATCTATATTATCAGGGGAAATGCACAGTTTGAGGATGGTGAAAGAAAAATCTCTGCGAATAGAATAGAATACCATTCTGGATTTTACACGGTTTTTGAAGGGAACCTGAAATTTCTTGATGATCAATATGAGATTTTGGCGGATTCGCTCAAGATTGAGGAAAAGCGGGCAGTATTTTCGGGGGACCTTAAAATTAAAATCAGAAAAAACAGTGACATTATATACTGTAAGAAACTCATATATAATTCTGAAAAAGGAAATGTGAGTTTTACAGGCGGCACTCTGTATGTGCCTAACAGGGAGGGGGATCCGATTATCAGCTCTGACTCCATTGTGTATGTGGAGAATGAGGGATCCTATAACTTTATTGATAACGTATATATTAAGGGTGATAAATATATCATCAGAGCTCCGTTGATAATTTATAATGAGAGTGAAGAAACCCTTTATGGAGTAGGTGGTGTTTTTACCGTAATGGGCAACAAATATATTGAGTCGGATAGGCTTAGTTATAGTCTGAAAAATTCCAGTGTTGTATTCTCAGGTAATGTGAGAGGTGTGGTGAAAAAAAAGTAAGGGGAGAAATAGTATAATTGGACCGGATTATTGTTGAAAATCTCAGAAAAAGTTTTAAGAGAAGGATGGTGGTCAAAGGAGTAAGCTTCTGGATTGAAAGGGGAGAAGTTGTAGGATTACTTGGTCCAAATGGAGCCGGTAAAACCACCACCTTCTATATGATTGTTGGATTTATTTCTGCAGATGCAGGCAGGATACTGTTCAATTCAACAGACATAACAAGAATGCCAATGTTTAAGAGAGCAAGACTTGGAATAGGGTACCTTCCTCAGGAATCTTCGGTTTTTCGTAAACTGACGGTAGAGCAGAACATACTTGCTGTACTGGAAAATACAAAACTCAGCGGGAAGGAAAGAAGGGAAAGAACAAACAGGCTTCTTGAGGAACTCGGGATAAATCACGTGAGAAAACAAAAAGCATATACACTTTCAGGGGGTGAGAGAAGAAGAACTGAGATTGCCAGGGCACTGGCGCTGGAGCCGAAGTTCCTTCTGCTCGATGAACCATTTGCAGGTATAGATCCAATAGCCGTGTTTGATATACAGGAAATTATTTCAGATTTGAGGGAGAAGGGACTTGGAATTTTAATAACGGATCATAATGTCAGGGAAACACTTAAGATAACGGACAGGGCTTATATCATGAACGAAGGCGAGATACTGGTTTCGGGAAGCAGTGAGGAGCTTATAAACAATGAGGAGGCAAAAAGAATTTATTTGGGGCTAAACTTTACCATGTAACCATTGCCTTTTATTTTGGTATAAAATATTATATTAAGTACAGGCGGGATTTGATAATCATCCAGAATAGAGAGGAGAGGAATTGGAACTCAGACCTGAAATTCAGTTAAAACAAACCCAGAAACTTGTAATGACCCCCCAGCTTCAGCAATCCATTAAAATGCTCCAATTGTCCAATCTGGAGTTACTGGACCAGATAGAGGCAGAGTTGGCAGAAAATCCGGTTCTTGAGATAGACGAGGAAAGTGAAAACAGCTCTGTGGACAATGCAATTGAGTTCCAGAAAGCTCAGGATGAAAAAATAATAAAGTACGATGAAGGGTTTGAAGATGAGCATTTTTTTGGCGATAAGTCTTTTCCACAGAGTGCATCTGATTCAGAGGAAGAGGATAAAAAAAGAGAGTTTCTTGAGGGTGCCGTATCAAAAGAGGAAACTCTGAGGGAGTATCTGTGGTCTCAATTACATCTTCTGGAGATCTCTGATGAGGATATGGAAATTGCGCAGAAAATTATAACTTACATAGATCCCATGGGATATCTATCAGTTCCCATGGATACGCTCTCTGAAGATCTTGGGATACCGCTGGAGAAGGCTGAACAGGTACTTAAAATTATTCAGAGTCTTGATCCTCCTGGAGTAGGTGCAAGAGATATTAAAGAATGTCTCCTTATTCAGTTGAGGAATAAGGGTGATTATCCTCTTGCTGAAAAGATTGTTATGAACCATCTAAATGAGGTGAAGCTGAACAAATACGAAGAGATTGCAAAAAAGCTTGGGGTATCGGTTAAAAAGGTGAAGGACGCCGTAAAGTTAATCTCAAAGCTTGAACCTTATCCAGGAAGACCATTTTATACAGAAGAAATCCGGTATATAATTCCCGATGTGATAATTGAAAGAAGGGATGGAGATTTTGAGGTTATACCGAATAACAGTTTTATACCGAGAATAAAAGTTAACGATTATTATCTCAGATTGCTCAGGTCCAATAAGAAAGATAAAAATCTTTCGAAATATCTTACGGAGAAAATCCAGAGGGCACAGAATTTTATTAAATCGATTAATCAAAGAGAAGAAACACTGGTAAGAGTCACAAAAGCAATCCTGGAAGAGCAGAGAGAGTTTTTTGAAAAGGGGCCCAAATATCTAAAGCCCTTAACACTTAAGGATATAGCTCAAAAGCTTGATCTTCATGAATCTACGATAAGTCGTATTACATCCTCCAAATATGTACAGACACCTTTCGGGGTTTTCCAGCTCAAATATTTCTTTTCAAATCCAATACCTTCGAGAAATGCCGGTGAGTATTCATCGAGAAGTATTAAAGAAATGATAAAGGACATTATTGAAAGTGAAGGTTCAAAAAAGCATTTGAGTGACCAGAAAATAGCTGATATACTCAACAAAAGGGGGATAAAGATAGCAAGAAGAACGGTTGCTAAGTACAGACAGGAGTTAAAAATACTTCCATCAATATTGAGGAGGCAGTAATGAACGTATCAATAACAGGTAGAAAGATTAAAATAACCCCGGAGATCAGGAGTTATATCGAGAAGAAAATGAAAAAGCTCGATAATTACATTGATCATATAGTGGATTTTAAAATAATAATAAATAAAGAAAAGCATTCTTATATGATTGAAGTTAATATAAATGTAAAGAAAAGAATCATTCATGTTTTTACCAAATCAGAAGACGTATTTAGTGCAATAGACATACTTTTCGATAAAGTTGATGTTAAAATGAGAAGATACCATGACAAACTGGTACATCGAAGGTATTCGACACAGAGGATTGTTCCCCAGGGAGAAGTAGAGGCAGCAGAGGCTAGTTAGGATGTGATAGGTTGGATATGATGGTTTTTTAATACTATATTTAAAGTAGAACAGGTTCTGCATAAGTTAACTTAATGGGTTATTGATTACTTAGCATCAATGAAGTTTTAAGTTTTAGTTTGAAAATAGTAAAATACGCAGGTTTTAGACCAATGTCAGATAATGAACAGGGCAAATGTATAACAATTGAAAGGTTGCTGGAACTGGCCCAGGAGGATGAGTTACTTCACCTCCGGCTTGTCAGCAGTACAGAAACACTCAAAAAAGAGATCTCCAGTTATGCTATAAACAGACCCGGTCTCGCACTGGCCGGTGACTATGATTATTTTGATTATGAACGAATCCAGATATTTGGAAGAGGCGAATATCATTTTTTAATGAAGCTGTTGAAGCAGAACAGACTGGATACCCTGGAGAAGTTTTTCAGCTATCCGGTTGCTGTGTGTATATTCTCGAATAACCATGAACCACCCGATATTTTTATAAAAATGGCGAATGAAAAGGTCAGCCCTGTTCTTGTTTCAGCTTTACCCACAAATCTTCTTACCACAAGGCTTACGAAAATACTTGCCGATGAGCTGGCTCCAAGAACAAGTGTACACGGAGTACTTGTTGAGGTATTTGGTGTTGGGATCCTCATAATCGGTAAAAGTGGAGTTGGTAAGAGCGAATGTGCCCTTGAACTTATAGAGAGGGGTCATAGGCTCGTTGCAGATGACATTGTTGATATAAGAAGCATCTCGGATACCATCCTCATAGGAACTGGGGCAAAACTTATAAGGCACCATATGGAGATAAGAGGTCTTGGAATAATAGATATTAATCATCTATTTGGTGTGGGTGCCATAAGGGATAAAAAACAGATTCAGCTGGTGATTAACCTTGAGGAATGGGATCCTGAGAAAAAATATGATAGACTGGGACTTGAAAAACAGTTTTACAACATTCTGGGAGTGGATATCCCCATGCTTACCATACCTGTTAAGCCTGGAAGAAATATCCCGATCCTCGTAGAAACAGCGGCGATGAACTTCAGACTTAAAAAGCTGGGTTACGATACAACGGAGGAGTTGAATAGAAGGATTCTTGAAAAAATTGAAAGTGAAATGAGGAAAAAAAGGCATATCTCCTAGTATCTGCCTCCGAAAAAATTGAATGCTACAATAAAAATTGAAGGCTTTTGGTTCTAAAAAAGCGTATTTTAGAGAATGATAAATGAAATCAATTTTGTTTGAGAAGAGAAATGGTCGAGAGAGAGGTAATATTGAAAAACAAAACGGGTCTCCATGCAAGGCCGGCGGCAATACTGGTACAGACGGCGAACGATTTCAAATCGGATATATATCTGGAAAAGGATAATGAAAGGGTTAATGCCAAGAGTATCATGGGGGTTATGATGCTGGCAGCGGCTGAAGGGTCCAGGATTAAAGTAGTGGCGGAAGGAAGTGATGAAAAAGAAGCAGTTGAGAAAATTGCGGAGCTATTACAATCAAATCTTGATAGAGAAGAGGATTTAGGTTTAGAGGGGAAAGGCGAAGGGGAAAACAAGAGGGCAAAAAACAAATCATGAGTATCCCATAATCTAAAAAGGATAGAGGGATGAGGAAATCACTTAAATATTGTATACCTCTGATTATTTTAATGGTGCTTTTTACTTCGGCAGCTGGTTATTCGCAGGAAGTTTATTATGGTAAAAAAGACCCCGTACTGGCAGGTGCTTTATCCTGGTATGTTCCGGGGCTTGGCCAGGTATATGGTGGTTCTGTCATAAAAGGAGCTATGTTTTGGATTGCCGAACAGGTACTTCTCTATGGAACAATAGTTTCTTTCGCAGAATTGAAACTTGAGGTTACTAGAAATATAGATATTGGGCTTAATATAACATCCCATGAAAATCCAACAAAAGAAGAGAAGAGAAGGGCTCTGCTCATGGGTTCTGCTCTTGTTGTGCTTCATTTCTATAATATTATTGATGCAGTTAATACAAGTATAAAGTATAACAGACAGTATTCGGAAAATGTATCCATTGATGTTTACTATAATGAGGAAACCATGAGTTATGGTTTCGGATTAAAAAGTTTTTTTAAAGGTAAGAACTGTGGCCATTAATAAAGTGATAATTAATAATAAAAGAAAGTTATTGATAGCAATTTTTACAGCATTTTTAGTTTTATCATTGCCCCTTACAGAAATATTTGCTGGGGAATCTCTACCCGATTTTTCTTCTGATAGCTTCAATAACCTTTCCGAATCCTATAATTTAAACACTCCAATAACATTGGAGGTGCCCGACCTTCTATCGGAGCGTACTGGATCAGTGGAGAGGAAAGATCCGTTTGTTGCCGGTCTTCTCTCGTGGTTCATGATGGGGATTGGCCAGATTTACTGTAAGGAATACACGAGAGGTTCCCTTTTCATTGCTCTCGATCTTGTAGATAAAACGGCAATGGTTCTCTTAATCTCGTATATAAATACTAAATATACACCGGGCGAGGGTGAAATTATTTATTTGAACTGGAAGGCCTTTGATAACAGTACCAAGTTGCTGGTTGTGAGCTATGTTCTGGCAAAGATTGGTCTTCGTTTTTACAATGTTGTTGATGCCATTAATTCGGCATATTCCTACAACAGCAGATATGGTTCTGATAGGGGTAAAAAGGAGAGTTTTGATTTTAAGATAGGAAAGAATGAGGTTGGCTTTGGATATAAAATTGGCTTAAAGTGAAATGCAAATGCACGGCGACCGCAGAAGAACACTGGTATTTATATTTATTCTTCTTCTCGCAATACTTGTTTACAGAAAAGATGCTTTTTCGCAGGAACTCAGTATAAGTTTTAAAAAAGTAAACATTAGAGACTCCAGTGCAATTTCCAGTTTTAACATTAATGGGAAAATTTCGTATGGAACTATAGATGCGATAAGAAATGGAATAACTGCCCGTATGTATATTATGTTTCAGGCATTATACAGGGGCCCTTTATCAATGGGAAGTCGCGTAGCAGGTGAAAAGACCCTTGTTTTTACGATAAGCTATGATGTATGGGACAACAGTTTTATTGTATTTAAAAAAGGCGATTCCGAAAAATATCCGGTACAAACCCCATCAGATATATTAGCTCTTATAGTTGATTTATCGAATCCGGTTATTATTAAAATTCAGGAGAAAAAGGTTGATGATATCCTTTCATTGAGGGCAAAGATAAAAATTCAAACTCTGAAATTGTATCCTCCTCTGGGTCTTTTTCTATTTTTCTATGACCCCTGGAACTATGAGAGCGGTTGGTATTATTCTAAAATTATTAACAGGTGAATAACACTGCGTGGGAAATGCGAAAGATCACTCCATTCAAAATCAAAAGAAGAGAAGCATTAATTTTTCTGGTTTTTGTTTTCCTGGGACTTTATCTTGGTACGATAGTATACTCAAGTTTTAAGGTTGAAAGTCTTTCAATATTGAAGAGGGTACTTGAGAATAGAATTTTCATTCTGAGCCTTCTGGCTGTTTTTGCAGTTCTCTTCTTTTTATTTGTCTATAACCTTTTTCATGTAATTAGGGATAGAATCAATAGGACAGAGGGGAGCTTTCTCAGGTTTCGACTGACGATGTTTTTTCTTCTAGTTACTATAATTCCCATTATTCCACTTATATTTTTTTCTAATAATGTTATCTCAAAGAGTATAGATCTGTGGTTTGTAAGTGGTATTGAAGAGGCTCTTGTTGAATCAGTGGAGATGACAAAAGAAAACATTAAAGAAGAACAGAGAGATATGTTGGAGTCGTTTGACAAAATCAAGAACGGAGATCTTACTGATCTCTCAGAAATAGGAATTAATGGGATAATCGGGTTGAAGCTTGGTACAGGAGATGTATCTATTATTTATTCTGATGAGAATTTTCGTGAGAATATACAAACGATTAACCCCTTTGAATATTTTCTAAGTATTGAGAAATCAATAGAGCAATCTGGAGAGGCACAAACGCTTGTCAGTCTGGGGGATACCCAGTATATAATGGAATTTCAGAGTGAGGGTGAGTCTATATTATTTCTTTTTCGAGCGCTTCCTGAAAAGTTTAATAGAAGGATCAATACAATAACAAAAGGCTTGCAGAACTACAGAGTATTAAAAATAATAAGAGAGCCAGTAAAGGGAATAATAGTACTTATTTATTTTCTTGTAGTTCTCCCATTTGTTCTGCTCTCGTTTTATCTGAGTTTGCTTATCTCAAAAGAGGTAACAGAACCTATCGGAGAACTTGTTCTTGCCACAAATAAGGTTAGTGAGAATCAGCTTGACTATCGACTTGAGGTAAGGGCAAAAGATGAGTTGAAGCAACTGGTGGATTCATTTAATAGAATGGTTCAGGAACTCAAATATAACAGAGAAGTTATTCGTCAGGCAGAGAGAATTGCAGCCTGGCAGGATGTGGCCAGAAGAATAGCCCATGAAATTAAAAATCCATTAACGCCAATAAAATTATCCGCAGAAAGGCTTCTTAAAAAATATGCGTGTGATGATGAATATAAGAAGATCCTGGAAAAGGGAATTAAGACAATAATACATGAGGTTGATACAATAAATAATATGGTGAGGGAGTTTTCCAGGTATGCAAGATTTCCTGAGGCAAAACTTGAGAAATCTGATATTGTGGAAATAATAAAGGATTTGCTCGATTTTCTCGATGGTAGTTATCCAGAGATCACGTTTAAATTTTCCTCAGATAGAGATAAAATGTATTTGCTGATTGATAAAAACCAGATAAGGATGGCTCTTTTGAACTGTATTTACAATAGTATCAATGCAATAGAAAATGACGGAGTTGTTACTCTTAAAATTGGTGAGAGTAAGAGAGTTGGATATGGACTGATAAGTATAACCGATAATGGTAGGGGGATTGATGAGGAGATACAGGATAAAATATTTCAGCCATATTTTTCTAAAAGTGGTAAGGGAAGTGGTCTGGGACTGGCAATAGTTGAAAGAATTGTGATAGAGAATCGTGGAAGGGTATGGTTTGAAAGTGTACCTGGTAGAACAACTTTTTACATGGAGTTTCAGAAGGCATGAGTACCTTACTTGTTGTTGATGATGAGGAGAAGATTATCGAGACCCTTACAGATGTTCTTGAGGATGAAGGATACCTGGTAAAAACTGCTTCCGATGGGAAGGAAGCGATCAGGATTGTTGAGACGAACGCCATTGATGTGGTCTTACTTGACCTTTGGTTGCCGGAAATGGGTGGAATGGATGTTCTCGATAGAATAAAAGAAATAGATAGCAGTATCCAGATTATCATCATATCGGGGCATGGATCAATAGATTCTGCTGTTAGAGCTACAAAAAAGGGAGCATTTGATTTCCTGGAAAAGCCTCTCTCGAGCGATAGGGTACTGACCGTGGTTCGAAACGCCCTGGAGGTGAAGAGGCTTTATGATGAGAATGTTAAATTGAGATCATCGTTTGTGAAGCCCTCTCCCCTTGTCAGGGGAGTTTCCAGACAGTTCAGAGAAATAGAACACCTGGTTGAGAGATGTGCCGAAAGTAATGCGAGGGTTTTCATTACGGGGGAAAATGGGACGGGAAAAGAGATCATAGCAAGGTGGATTCATGATAAGAGTGAAAGAAGGAATAAGCCTTTCGTTGCTGTAAATTGTGCTGCAATTCCTCAGACACTGATTGAAGCTGAGTTATTTGGGTATGAAAAGGGAGCTTTCACCGGTGCTGTCAGGCAGAAAAAAGGCAGGTTTGAAATTGCCAATGGAGGGACAATATTTCTTGATGAGATTGCTGATATGTCTCTGGAGGCACAGGCAAAGGTTCTCAGGGTACTTGAGGAGATGCAATTTGAAAGGGTGGGTGGAGTTGAGCCAATCAGTATAGACGTTCGGGTTATTGCAGCTACAAACAAAGATATACAGAGAGAGATTTCTGAGGGGAGGTTCCGAGAGGACCTTTACTACAGACTAAATGTCGTTCCAATCCATATTCCACCACTGAGGGAAAGGCGTGAAGATATATCGCCCCTGATAGAGTTTTACCTTGACTATTTTGCCAGGGAGAATAATAAGGCAAAAAAGGCAATAAGTGAAGATGCAATGAATTTTCTTGTTTATGAATATGACTGGCCGGGTAATATCAGAGAGCTAAAAAATCTTATTGAAAGGCTGAACATACTTTCCCGTGATAGGGTTATAACCATAGATGATGTAAAGATGAGCATTCCATCTCAGTTGGAAAAAACCTATATAGGGGCTGGATTGAAACTTAAAGAGGCCAGATATAATTTTGAACGATTGTACGTAACAAATGCCCTGAGGAGAAACAGATACAATATATCAAAAACCGCTGAGGAACTTGGGGTAGAGAGGTCCAACCTTTATAAATTGATGAAAAGGCTAAACATAAAGATAGAAAACGAGATTGAGTGATGATAGACAAAAAGACTCTTTTCAGGGAGCTGGATGAAGGGAAAATTTTTCCAGCATACCTTTTGCTTGGTGGAGATACTGGTAGCAAAGAAGATTTTATAATACTTCTTCAGGAAAAAATATTCAGGGATGAGGAAGAAAAGAAAATCCATACTACCGTATATCATCCTGATGATTGTTCGTTCGAGGCAATCTACAGCTCCCTGATGACGCCTTCGTTTTTTGATACCAAGAACCTGATCATTGTGAAGGATATAGAGAGGATTGGGTTTATATCCAGACTTCTTGATCAGGTTGAGTTGACCGGTTCTGTTCTCGTATTAACCACCGATAAAGTCTCATATGATAAGTCAAATAAGAAAGTGGTAAGTGCTGTTGAGAAGGTGGGGAGGGTTTGCAAATTCTGGGAAATGTTTGAGTCTACTGGAATTGCCTGGGTGAAAAAAGAATTAAGTGAGATGGGTATCAGGGCTGAGGATGAAGCAGTAAAATATATAATTGATATATCTGGCACAGGTATGGATGAATTGAGAAATCAATTATGGCTGATCGGGAATTATCTTTCAAAAGGAGATACGTTAACCGTTGAAAAGGTAAAAGAGATACTTTCCGTTATGAATAGATATTCAGTATTTGATCTGTGTAGAGCCATATTTGTTTCTGACGCTTATAAGATTTGTGAAATATACAACTACCTGTTAACCCAGGGTGAGGACCCTGTAAAAATCCTCTATTTTATATCTCTTGAAATTAAGAGGATTTTAAAAGCTTTTGCGATGAAGCTCTCGGGCATGAGCTTTCAGGAGATTGCAGGAGAGTTTAATTTGAAAAAAAATGAAAGAGAGAGGGTGGGTTTTATCCTCAGAAATATTAATATAAAGTATATCAGAAGACTATACCAGAAGCTTTCCGAACTTGATGCTCTGCTCAAATCGAATCCGAAAGAAATTTCCAAGATTTATCTTGAAGGATTTCTTCTGAAGCTTTCCAGATAAGTCAGGGGGACTGTACAGAATAAAGGAGGTAAACGATGGCTGATATTGTATCTATTGGAGAGGCATTGATCGATTTTCTTTCTATTGATAAGGGAGTTCCGATAGAAGAAACGACCGGCTTTACAATTGCTCCTGGTGGGGCACCTGCCAACGTGGCTGCGGCTGTGGCTAAACTCGGTGGAAGCTCTGGCTTTATTGGTAAGGTTGGAGATGATGCATTTGGAAGGATGATTAAAAACACACTGGCTTCGTCCGGTGTTGATACAAGCCAGCTAATTCTTGATCCTGACGTTAATACAACCCTTGCCTTTATATCAGTAAAGGAAAACAATGAGCCCGATTTTTTGTTCTATCGCAAACATTGTGGGGCAGATTTAGCACTTAACGGGGATGAAATTGATGAAGGATACATACTTGAATCGAAGATACTTCATTATGGAGCATTGAGTTTTACGGGTGAGCCCCTGAGAACAGCAACACTCAGAGCAATTGAAATAGCAAGAGGGGCTAAAAAAATTCTTTCTTACGATCCCAATCTCAGACCGAGTCTCTGGGATAACCTTGAAATAGCGAAAGATGAAATGATAGGGGGCCTTCAGTATGCTGATATTGTGAAGATTACAGAAGATGAACTGGAGTTTTTAACGGGTACAACGAATTTATTGAAAGGAACAAATATAATAATCAAATACGGACCAAGGATTGTGATTGTTACAAGGGGTGCCAGGTCGAGTTTTTTTAATAATGGAGATGTTACTGTCGAGATTCCTGCAATTGAAGTGGAGACGGTGGATACTACGGGTGCGGGCGATGCCTTTGTTGGTGGCATTTTGTTAAAGGTTCTTGAAAGACTGAAGAAAGATCTTCCGATTTATACAATGACAGAGGAAGAGGTGAGAGAGATCATAAATTTCGCCCATTGCTGTGGAGCAATAACCGTACAGAGAAAAGGGGTTATCCCCGCTCTTCCAACCCTTGATGAGGTAAGTTCCTTTATGAAGACACGTTTTTAATGTATTATACTAAAAGATATTTTCAGAAAATAATATCAGCTAACTAGAGCTTTTTCGAGAACTCTGTTGAGTCTTTTCACAAATGAACCCATATTTTTTAGCTGTACTCCTTCAATTAGAAGTGCTTCTTCCAGTAACAATCTTGTTATCTCTTCGAACTCTTTTTCATTCTCAATTTTTGCCAGTGCCTTGATTATCTCATGATCCGGGTTTATTTCGAGAATGGGTTTTATTTCGGGTAGATCTTTCTGACCAATTGCCTTGAGCAGGTTCTGCATCTGTATGGTTGGATCATTTTCATCTGCTACTATACAACAAGGCGAATCACTGAGTCGCATGCTTGCCCTTACATCTTTTACCTCGTCTTTTAATACTTTTTTTATTCTCTCTACCAGAGGTTTGGCCTCTTTTTCTTTCTTTTTATCTTCCTCGGATTTTATATCTTCAGAGGTGTCTATCCTGTTCACAGATTTTAATGGAAGCTCTTTGTAGGTACCTATAACTGGCATAACCACTTCATCTACCTCATCGTCCATTATGAGAACCTCAATGTTCTTTTTCTTATATGCTTCCAGAAGAGGGGATTCCTTCAATACCTCTGCGCTTCCTCCTGTTATATAGTAAATGGCTTTTGCGTCCTTGTTTCTTTCCAGGTATTCGTCAAAATCTGTATACCCCTCTACCTCTGTCGATTTGAAGAGGAGAAGTTTTACAAGGGTTTCCCTGTTATTTGTGTCCTGATAGACTCCTTCTTTTAACGGTTTGCTGAACTCTCTATAGAACTCTTCATATTTTTTCCTGTCATTCTTCTTTAAGTTTAATAGTTCGTTGAGGATCCTCTTTACGGAATCGTTTCTTATCTTTGTAAGAATTCTGTTTTCCTGAAGCATTTCTCTGCTAACGTTAAGTGGAAGGTCCTCTGAATCGATTATTCCTCTAACAAACCTGAGATAGTGTGGCATTAGCTCTTTAGAATCATCTGTTATAAACACACGTTTAATATACAACTTTACTCCAGGTTTAAAATCACTCCAGAAAAGGTCTATTGGAGCCTTTTTCGGGATGTAGAATAATGTTGTGTATTCTATAGTCCCTTCTGCCTGGGTATGTATATATAGTAACGGATCCTCTGGGTCGTAAGATATTGATTTGTAAAACTCGTTATACTCCTCTTCTTTAATTTCATTTTTTGGTCTTCTCCAGAGGGCAGATCCTGCATTTATTTGCTCGACTTTTCTTTTTGCTTTCTCAGGGTCTTCGCCCTCTTTTTTAATATCAGGGTAGTTTAGATAGATTGGAAAAGGAATATGATTTGAATATTTTTTTACAATTTCTTCTATTTTAAATCTGTCGGCAAATCTCCTTCCATTTTCATTCAGGTATAGCTTGACGGTAGTACCCTGTTCTGCTCTTTCTGCTTCTGTAATCTCATATCCTCCTTTACCGTCGCTTGTCCACATATAAGCTTTGTCCTCACCGGCTCTTCTACTGATCACTTCTACTTTGTCAGCAACCATGAAGGCAGAGTAAAACCCAATCCCGAACTCTCCTATCAGGTTTGAGTCCTTTTTGTAATCTCCAGTTAGATTTTTTAGAAACTCTTTTGTGCCCGATTTGGCAATTGTGCCAAGGTTTTCATCCAGTTCCGTATCATTCATTCCAATGCCATTATCTGATACTGAGATTATGTACTCTTTATCTTTCTGTGGCTCTGTGAGTGTCACTATTCGTGGTTTTTCAATATTAATTGATATTTCTATTCTGGGATCGAAGTGTATGTTTTTATATTTATCATCTGTGAGTGTCAGATATTTTAATTTATCAAGAGCATCTGAGGCATTGGATATTAGTTCTCTCAGAAATATTTCCGGATGGGAGTACATCGAATGGATAATTAGGTTCAATAGCTGATTTACCTCTGTCTTAAACTCCTTTCTTACCATTGCCTCCTCCCATTTTTGTGATTCTATGAAAATATATAAATAAAGATTTTTAAATTAAAGAGAAATTATGAATCTGTGTTGTTGGTATATTCACCCCATATGGAATAAAATCAGAGAGAGGAGAAATAGATATTCAAAACAAATAATATTTGAAACTTTTCCATGAATTGTCTAAAATAATTATTAAGGTGTGCCTGGGAGGATACAGCGTATAGAAGTTAGAAGTGCTCTCTAATTTATGCTATAATAATAATTAAGAGTGTAAGAGTAGAGGTTTTTAGAGAGGATTTTTAAATAAAGGGATTCTTGATCTTATGAAGGAACTGAAAATATATAGAAGAAAACGAAGTGCTTTCAAGGTTCTTGATTACCTGGAAAGTATGGTTCAGAATCTTCCCGAGAGTATAGTTGTTTTTGATGAAAAGGGGATTCCTGTTTTTATAAACAAAAGAGCGAGGAGCCTCTTTGGATTTAAGCCTAATGGGCATATTGGCCACGTACCTGAAAAATTACCCCATCCAATACCTGTTTTTTCCGCTTCTATAAGGAAAGCTATTGACGAAGGTGAGAGTTTTGTTTTTCCAGGCGAAGAATTCGAGATGGATAAGAAAAATGGCAGGATTAAGATACTTGATGTGTACATTAAACCAATTTGCCTTGGTGAGTTGAAAGGAGCATTTCTGCTGGCTTATGATGTAACCGACAGGGTGGAGATTGAGAAAAAGATGATTAATTCTCATAAAATGGAAACTGTCGGCCTTATTGCAGGTGGATTTGCCCATGATTTTAACAATCTGTTAAGTGGAATAATGGGTTATCTTGAACTGGCGAAGATGAGTAAGGATCCTGAGAAGGTGAGGGAATATATAGAGAATGGACTTGAAATTTCTGCTATGGCTGGGAAACTTGTGGATCAGATTTTAACTTTTTCCAAAACAATGCCGGTTAAAAAAGAACGGATAAATATTAAACGTTTTTATGAAGAGTGTGTGGACCTTATAAAACAATCTCTTAAGAGGGATATTGTTATAAAGGTTGAAGTTGAAGATAATTCCCTCAGGGTTTATGCGGATAGAGCTCAATTAAAGCAGGTAATGATTAATTTGATGTTGAACTCGATTGAGGCTATAGGAAATAAAGCAGGTGGCAAGGTTATTCTGAATGCCAGGAAACTTTTAAAGACCGGATTGGATAATCATGAATTTGTAGTTTTGTCCATACGAGATAATGGTATAGGTATGAATGAAGATGTGAAGGACAGGATATTCGAACCATTTTTCTCGACCAAGAAGAGGGGAAATGTAAAAGGAACTGGATTGGGATTATCGATAGTTTACAGGATCATTAAGAATCATGATGGTGATATAAAGGTGTTTTCACAACTAAATAGAGGAACAACAATAGAGCTTATTCTACCGGCGTCTGTACCACGAGAGGAAAAGGCCTATCAGTTTCTTGGGGAACTGGTAAAGGGCACGGGGAAAATTATGGTGGTGGAGGATGAGGAGCGGGTTAGAAAAGTGGCGTCTAAAATGCTTGAAACTCTGGGCTACAATGTGGTGTCTGTTGAAAATGGCAAGGAGTGTATAAAAACTTTGAATGAGTTTGGTGATGTTGATCTTATCCTGCTTGACTTGATCATGCCGGGGATGGATGGAATCGCTACCCTACGCTCATTAAAAGAGGCTAACAAAAAAATCCCCGTTGTGATAGCCTCTGGATATATCACTCTGGATATGAGTTATTTGAAAGAGTATGATTATATAATGGGGATCATCAAAAAGCCATTTAAGCTGGATGAACTCTCTTATAAGGTATACAAGGTTATTTCAATGTATAAACAAACAAAGAAGTAAATAAACGGGCATTTAATTATTGTAAAATTAGGCGGTTTAAATTATTGAAGTACTTCTGTTTTTGCTTAAAAATCAGCTCATTTCGGATTCTTCCTGCTTTCTTCTGAGTTTTACAGCAATGTTTTTTTCGTCCAGCTCCACATCATCCCAGTGTATTATTTGATTTTTCTGAACAGGATTTTTGAGTTTTGCACCTGGTGCAATTCCCACCGGTAGTGCTTTTTCTTTTTGATAATTTTCGTACGTATCAATGAGGCCATAAAATGTATAACCTCCAAATGTGTCGAGTGTATCCCCGGGTTTCAGATCCTTCTTTGCAACTGTCAGTACCTCGGCTGAGGGTTTATTCACTGGAACCAGAGTGGGTTTTTTATACAGGTAAGCTCTGGCAAAGGAGAGTGGTGCCTCCAGAAACCATAAATGATAAGGTCGAAAGAATGTAAAATATTTTCCAATTCCAACCTTCAGGTATTCCAGATCATTCTGAATTACCTGATCCTCTATTTTAACGGTTATAAAAACACCCCCTGACATTTCTTCTCCCTGAACAAAGTCCACGGCATGTGTGTGGGTGCTTATCCCATTATCCTCGATCAATGCAAAAATTTTAGAAACATTTTTCAGATTTGCTTTTGGGCCAATCATCCCTCTTCTCATTGGCCTGCAGCCTGTTGCATTTGCAGCACATGCCATTTCGAACATCGTTTTTGTTCCATCCACATAAGATGCAACCTGGTATGGGTCTTTTTTACTTTTCATAGCCGATTCTTTTACCGTATCGGGATTTGCTTCTGGTGAAAGAGGATTGTTTTTTCCTTTTCCAATGACAACAGGAGTGTATCCGAGAGTTTGAACAAAATCCCAGAGCTCAGCGAGGCATCCTGGTTCATCCCCTGAAGAGACCGAATACAGCACCCCCTTTTCATCAGCCATTTTTTTAAGTATTCTTCCAGCGGTTACATCAGCTTCTATATTTACAATAACAACATCTTTGCCATTTTTTATCGCATGATAGGCAGCTTCGATTCCAGATTCTGGCCAGGGGGTAACATCTGTTACAATGTCTATTATTTCCACACTTCCCAGCATTTCATAGTCAGCTGTTACCACATACCCACCTGATTCAATCCAGCCCGTGGCTTTCTCTGGGTTATCTGATAACAGTATTTTTCTCTCATCCATAACCGTCTCAAGCAGAATATTTTTTGCCTTCACGGGGTCACTGCTCACCAAAAGTTTTACATCCATTCCGGGCACGTATTTTACCTGTCTTATGAATCCTCTGGCCATCCAGCCTGAACCACTCATGCCGATGTTTATTTTTTTACTTCTGATTTCGAGTTCTCTAAGTTCTTTGAATAACATTTTTTACCCCTTTGCCCTGATGACTTCCTCCGCGGCTTTTACAATATCCATTGTACTCATGTTGTATTTTTCAAGCAATTGGAAGGGTTCTGCAGATTCTACATATGTGTCTCTCAAACCAACAAATCTCATTGGAACCGGGTTTTTTTCGGATAGTATTCTGGCAACATTGCTTCCCATTCCTCCATGGATGAGATGTTCTTCAGCACACACTA
Organism: uncultured Spirochaetota bacterium; assembly: GCA_964518675.1. Lineage (GTDB taxonomy): Bacteria > Spirochaetota > B62-G9 > B62-G9 > CAZFGQ01 > CAZFGQ01. The sequence continues at coordinate 24,591 of CAZFGQ010000014.1, read as the reverse complement.
TTGCGCCCGTCTTTTTTGCAGATTCAACAAGTGTTTCCACATCAATAGGTCTTATTGTGTGGAGATCCACAACCCGGACTGAGATTCCTCTCTCGTCAAGGATTACAGACGCATCTAGAGCCATTGATACCATTATCCCACATCCAACAATTGTCACATCTTCGCCATCCCTGGGAATAAGTGCCTTACCTATCTGAAAGCTCATATTTTTCTCGTCATATATATACGGCATTGCAACCCTGCTTGAACGGATGAACACGGGGCCTTTATGATCGGCTGAGGCGAATACAGAGGCTTTCATTGTTACCGGATCTGAGGGAACAAGGATAACGAAAGTTGGTAGTCCGCCAACGAGTGCAAGGTCTTCTATACCCATCTGGGTGGGACCGTCTTTTCCAAGCGTAATCCCGCCATGACTGCCAACCACCTTGGCGTTAATGTTTGAAAGTGCTATACTGAGCCTGAGCTGGTCATATGCATTGCAGAGAAGAAAAGAGGAGAAACTCACTATATACGGGATGAAACCGCACGCCGCAAGCCCTGCTCCTATTCCGACAAGGTTCGATTCTGCAATTCCAATGTTGAAGAATCTTTCCGGAAAAACATTTCTTACATATTCTGCTTTTGTTGAGTTGCCAAGGTCACCATCAATTACCACAATATCTTCCCGTTTTTTGCACAGTTCAAGCAGGGATTCTCCAAATACATCCCTCATTGGTTTTGATGGTTTTAAACCGGCTTTTTCTCCTAATTGCATAGGATCTCCTTTCTGGCCTTTTCAGCCTGTTCTTCTGTGAGTGCTTTTCCATGGAATCTGTAGTCTGCCTCTATAAAAGAAACCCCTTTGCCCTTTACTGTGTGGGCTATGATTATCTGGGGTCTATCATCTATGTTAGTTACCTCAGAGAAGCTTTTTATTAAGTCCTCAATATTATGTCCATCTACTTCAGTTACATACCATCCAAAGCTTTTCCATTTTTCAACCAGTGGCTCGAGGTTCATCTCTCTTGATATTGGGCCTGTTTCCTGATATTTGTTGTAATCAAGTATCGCGGTAAGGTTGGAGGTTTTAAAGTGAGCTGCTGCCATTGCAGCTTCCCATATCTGGCCCTCCTCACACTCTCCATCTCCGAGTAAAACGTAAACTCTGTAATCAAGTCCTTTAAGCCTACCGCCAAGTACATGGCCAATGCCAATAGAGAGGCCCTGGCCGAGGGAGCCAGTTGTGGCCTCAACACCCGGCACCAATCTCTGGATGGGATGTCCCTGTAAGGGACTGTTAAGCTGCCTGAGGGTTGATAGTTTTTCTACTTCAAAATAGCCTGCTCTTGCCAGAGCGGCGTATAGCAGGGGTGCTGCATGACCCTTGCTCATGATGAATCTGTCTCTTTCAGGCCACCATGGATCCGAGGGCCTGTATTTCAGTATCCCCCCGAAGTACAGTACGGTAACTATCTCCACCGAGGAAAAGCAGCTCGATGGATGACCTGAGCGGGCTTTTGTGGTCATGTCAAGCACATCAAGCCTCAGGGTTTTTGCAATTTCTCTGAGTTTTTCCGAATTTGCATTTTCGGGATTTGCCATCATATGCCCCTTTATGAAAAAAGATTTATCTTTTGGTTTTAGCTTTTGATATATAGTATTACGGTATTGTAGAAGTAATTAATAAATAGGTCAGGTACAGGGATAAAAATTATTATTTAATTCTTTATGTGGCTTATTCTTTTTTTAGCCAGCTCATCATTGCCCTGAGCTCTTTGCCAACTTTTTCGATCAGGTGTTCCTTTGCCATTTTCTTTAGCTTGTTGTATACAGGTCTGTTTGCCTGATTTTCCAGAATCCACTCTCTGGCAAACTCTCCTGACTGGATTTCTTTAAGTATTTTTTTCATTTCATCTTTGACATGCTGGTCTATAATCCTGGGACCTCTTGTATAGTCTCCGTATTCAGCTGTATTACTGATAGAATATCTCATATATTCAAGGCCACCCTCTATCATCAGATCCACAATGAGCTTGAGTTCGTGGAGACACTCAAAATATGCTATTTCGGGTTGATAACCGGCTTCAACAAGTGTTTCGAATCCAGCCATTACCAGTGCGGTTGCCCCGCCACAGAGAACGGCCTGCTCTCCAAATAGGTCTGTTTCTGTTTCCTCTTTGAATGTTGTTTCAATTACTCCTGCCCTGGTTGCTCCTATTCCTTTTGCATAGGCTAAGGCATTTTCCTTTGCCTTTCCTGATTGGTCCTGGTAAACAGCTATGAGACTTGGAACACCTTTTCCCTCAACATACATCCTCCTCACAAGATGTCCTGGGCCTTTAGGAGCAATCATTATAACATCGACAAAATCGGGAGGAACAATCTGCTCGTAATGGATGTTGAAACCATGAGAGAATACAAGGGTATTACCTGGGCTCAGACCCTTCTCTATTGATGCATTGTATATTTTTGCCTGGATCTCATCGGGAACCAGGAGGTGGATAAAATCTGCCTGCTCTGCTGCTTCATCAGCTGGTAGGGGATCAAATCCGTGTTCCTTTGCCAGTTTCCAGTTCTCTGAACCTTCAAGCTCTGAAACTATTACTTTAAGTCCACTATCTCTCAGGTTTTGAGCCTGAGCATGCCCCTGACTTCCGTATCCTATTATTGCCAGAGTTTTTCCCTGAAGCAGGCTAAGGTCTGCGTCCTCTTCATAGTACATTTTGGCCATTTATAATTACCTCCGGATAATTTAATTATTGTCTAAAATTTCATCGTCATAGATTTTTTCAAAATGCTGTTTGTGTTTTGCTTCTTCCCGGGCAAGTTTCTGAAAAAGTTTTTTTATTTTTTCATCTCTTTGCCTGTCAGCAAGGTCAGTATATAACCTGTATGCTTTTTCTTCTTTTTTAATTGCTATTATGAGTATATTCTGGTAGCTCATATCCTCTGATGCGGGAGCACTTACAAGATAATCTGATAGGTGTAAATCCTGGATATTTTCAAGCTTGATATCCTCAATTTCTTCTTTTTTCAGGTTTTCCAGGGTTTTGATATGTCCCATCTCCATTAATTCAAACTCGTGGAGCATCTCCTTTTTTGGGGAAAAGTCAGCCATTTTTTGAAGATTCTGGTAAAACTCTACGGCTTCTTTTTCACGCTCTATTGCAAAATCAATGATTTTTAGTAATTCTTTTTCTATCATCTTTGAAACTTCCTTTTTAGATCAAATATATTGATAATTGGTTGCTTTTTGATGACAAAGGAACTGATAAGGTAAAAATTCCAGCCAATGGATCATTCTTCTTCAAAAGCATCCTTGCCAGCCCCGCATTCAGGACATACCCAGTCTTCTGGTAGTTCTTCGAAAGGGGTTCCTGGTTCTATCCCATTGTCGGGGTCACCCTTTTCTGGATCATAGACGTAACCACAAACAGTGCAAACGTACTTCTTCATCAAATACTCCTTAAAGGGAAAAATTTCAATTTAATTTAATATTAAGCCATTAAGTTGACCACAGATTTATATTATACTTCACTCATTTGCTGGAATTATTTCAAGCACCTCGACTATATCTCTTGGCTCGAGCCTGAACGGGAATCCCCTGCCTTCATAAAATCCATGTGAGCCTATCATATGTATGTGGAGATCTGTGTAGGTTAATTCTCTGCCAAGTTTGAGGTTTCTGACCGTGGTATTTGTTTTCTGAAAGATTCCCAGATCTCCAAATGGACATGGAAGTTTTCCCCTTGCGGAGTCCACCCTTACCTCAAAATTTGGTGGAACCGATATAAACTCACCCAGTCCCCTTAATCCCTGCTCTTTAAAATAAAGCATTCGGTTTGCAATCTCCTGATGGGTGAGGCCCATTCTTTTGACCTCAGCGTCATCTTCTTCCAATATATCGATGAGGTTTCTTCTATCACTTCCAAGGAAACCGTCCCTTGTAATTACCCCCGGTTGCATTTTTTCCTGTATTTTTTTCATCTCGGGTGAAAGTTTCATTATGGGATCCTTTATCCATATTATTTATGCAAACTTGTCATAGAATATCCTGTTCTCAGGTACCCCTTTGGAGGTTAAAACCCTCACAGAAGCATCGATCATTCCAGGACTTCCACAGAGATACGCATCTATATTTTCTCCATTTGAAATATGTCTGTCAAGTACTTCTGTGATCAACCCTGTTTCTCCCGTCCAGTTATCCTCTGGTTTCGGTTCTGAAAGTGCAGGAATAAACCTAAAGTTTGGAAGAGATTCCTCAAGCTCTTTCATTTTGTCAAGCAGGAATAGATCCCTCAATGACCGGGCTCCAAAGAAGTATGTTGCCTTTCTATTGATTTTTTTCTCTGCCATATCGAGAAGCATTGATTTTATTGGGGCCATTCCGGAACCCCCTGCAATGAATACTATCTCATTGTCACTTTCCCTGAGGTAAAACTCGCCATAAGGGCCGTTAATTATTATCTCATCCCCCTCTTTCAGATACTGAAATATGTAAGTAGTGCATATACCGTTTGAGACGAGCCTTATCTCTAGCTCTATTTCATTTTTACTTGAGGGAGGAGAGGCAATCGAGTAGGCTCTGTAAACCCGTTCTTTTGTTAATTCGTACTCGGGAACCTCAAACTGAATATACTGGCCTGCCCTGAAGTTTATCTCATTGGGTTCTACTAATCTTAACCTCACTTCTTTAATCTCGTAAGTGAGATTTTTCAGAGATGATACAGTACATCTGTATTCTTTTACATTGAAGAGCTCCTCAGGTATCTGTATTGATATATCTTTTTTAAGCTTTAGCTGACACGATAGCCTTATGTTCTCCTTTTTTTCCTCTTCGCTTATCCAGGGCAACTCTGTTGGAAGATAGTTTCCTGCTTCGCTCAGCACCTTAACCTTACACATTCCACAACTACCCCTCCCTCCGCAGGCAGAGGGTATAAATATTTTTTCTTCCATTAATGTTGAGAGAAGGGGTTTTCCTCCCTTGACTTTTATCTCTTTTTCATTGTTGATTTTTATGCTCACCTCGCCGTAGTTTGCTATAGTGGCATCCGCTATCATCATGAGGATGGCCAGAAAGGTTGCTATGCCGCTTATTGCCGCTATCCCAAGGAGAAGTTGCATACTGTTGCCTCCGGTATATTTATGTTATTCTTATCATTCCTGAAAAGCCCATAAAAGCCAGAGCCATGATTCCGGCAATTATCAGTGTGATTCCCGCTCCTGAAAGACCTCTGGGAACCCTGCTCCTTGCCATTTTTTGTCTTATACCCGCCATTGCTATTATTGCAAGCGCCCATCCAATGCCACTGCCCAGTCCATAGAAGAATGAGTTAATAAAGTTGTATTCTCTTATCACCAGAAAGAGGCTGGCCCCCAGAATTGCACAGTTGACGGTGATGAGCGGTAGAAAAATTCCCAGAGCTGCATAGAGTGTATCGGAAACCCTTTCGATGATCATCTCAAGTAGCTGCACGAATGCTGCTATAATAATAATGAATACTATGTATCTGAGATAGGTGATGCCCAGAGGGATGAGCACATAGTAATATGCCACCCAGTTCAATGCGCTTGTAATGGCCATGACAAAGATAACAGCCATTCCCAGGCCAAGTGAGGTTTTTACCTCTCTTGAAACAGCAAGAAAAGAGCACATGCCGAGATAATTTGTTAAGAGTATATTGTTTGTGAAAATTGCAGCGAAGAATATTGCATAAAAAGCAAGACCAGAGTTCATTTTTTTCCTCCTTCTTCTCTTCTGGCGATCATTCCCTTAATGATCCATATAAAAATTGCGAGGACGAAGAAAGCACCGGGAGCCATGACCATTATTGACCAGTTTGTCCAACCATGCCCAAGGATTCTGTATCCCCATATTGTTCCGGATCCGAGTAATTCCCTGATGAATGCTATTGTTAGCAGAACATATGAATATCCGAGACCCGCTGCAATTCCGTCAAGGAATGAAAGACCCGGTGGATTTGATAATGCAAATGCTTCTGCTCTTCCCATGATTATACAGTTGGTAATTATAAGTCCAACATATGGACCGAGCTGTTTTGAAATGTCAGGCAGGTATGCCCTGAGGACAGTATCCACTATAATTACGTAAGATGCTATTATCAACGTTTCAACCATCATTCTGATTCTCGATGGCATAATTGAGCGGAGAAGGGATGCCGTAAAGTTTGATAGACCTGTTACAAAAATAAGTCCAGCGCACATAACAACGGTGTTTTTCAGAACATTTGTTACTGCGAGTGTTGAGCATATGCCCAGTATCTGCATGAAAACGGGGTTGTTCAAACCTAAATTTTCTGAAAAAACCATTTTTGCTTTGTAAGCTGCCATCTTAACCTCTCTTAAATGCAATTTTTATGTTTTGATTTTTAGAGTCCATTTAACTTTTCTTTATCTTTTCTGGTAGTTCCATGTAGAGTTTGTTAAGCATATCCCTTATTGCGTTTGTAGAATATGTGGCTCCGGTTATTGCCTGAAACTCCTGTCTCGAAGCTTTTTCTCCTTCCGGAACAGTGGAAAGAGGGGCTCTTTTTCCTTTAAACTGCTTTTTGAACCATTTTTCTGTAATTCTCCCGCCGAGTCCGGGAGTCTCAGCCTGATCGATTATCTCCAGTCCAGTGAAGCTTTCGAGGGATGAATCTATTCCCACGGCAGCCGTAATTGTGCCCCAGAGGCCTGCGCCTGAGGTTATCACAACGTATGAAAGCAGCTCATTTTTCTCTCCATCCATTACTCTGTAGTATTGAATATCTCCTGAGCTATCTTTAACAGGTATTACGACCTGGTTATATAGTAAGTCAATTTCTCTTGGACTCTGGGGGATACTGAGTCCTGCTGCCCCAATTACAGCTCTTTTAATATTTATGTTCTGGTTAAGTTCAATCTGGTCCTTTGCTATTGTGTAGATTGATGCTGTTACTCCGATGAACAGAAGAGTCATTCCAAGCATGAAAAGTACTGGAAAAATCCTCCCCCTTATGAAACTGGCTTCGGCCATCCCTATCTCCTCAGTCCTGTTTTAAAATTAGCAGAGTATTTCCCATTTTTTAAGATTTTGCTGTTCTGACATTTTTTATTGAGTAGTCGATAATTGGAGCAAACATATTACCAAAAAGTATGGCAAACATTATCCCTTCTGGCCATATTGAAAAGGTTCTGATGAGAACTGTGATTGAGCCGATGATTATTCCATATATCCACCTTCCTGTATTTGTCTGAGAGGCTGAAACTGGGTCCGTTGCCATAAAAAGGATTCCAAGCAAAAATCCTCCACTCAGAAGTGCACTGAGGGGATCAGGTGCGCCTTTTACTCCACCAAGCCACAGGACACTCTGCAGGATCAACATGGAAATGATTCCAGAAAACACAATTCTGTAATTTGCATATTTTTTGTACAGGATGTAGATACCTCCAATTATGAGGAGGATTGCGCTTGTTTCCCCAAGACACCCGGATACATTCCCGAGCATAAGGTCAAGTAATGGTATCTTTTTTCCGGCTGCCAGGATCCTTATTGGCGTTGCCCTTGTTATGCTGTCGGCTGCAAACTTACAAAATCCACCGGGAAATCCGGTTTCAATAGGGGAGACCCATCGGGCAGTCATGAAAGAGCCGAAACTTATATATATAAAAGCTCTCCCCGTCAATGCAGGATTAAATACATTTCTGCCAAATCCTCCAAAGGCCATCTTCCCTATGACAACTCCAAATACAATTCCCACAACAGCAATCCATAGAGGTATTGTTGGAGGCATTGAAAGGGAAAATAGCAGAGATGTTACAAAGACCGCGAAGGTTACCGGTTCTTTAAAGTAGAACTTCAAAAAGATGAACTCTGCAATAAAACCTGCCAGCGAAACGACTGCTATTACGAGCAGACTGCGCCATCCAAAAAAATATATTGACGCTATTGAGGCTGGTATCAGGGCATAAATCACACCAACATTTGGTTTCTGCCATTTAATCAGGGGTTTTCTGGGAGCTTTTTTTTTCAGGATTATCACTCATGATTAAGTAAACTCCTGGGGATAATTGTTTTGATGATAAATTGAGGTTTTAACCTTATTGCTTTGTTTTTTGAAAGGTTCATGGAAAACTGTAGTTAAGAGATTCTTTATTATCAATATCGTGTTAATTTTTAGAAATGAAATTATAATTTAACCGTTTTAAAATTGCAATTGTTATCTTTTGCAGATTACAAATAAAAAGATATACTTACGGGATCTATTGGTGGTTTTAGGTTTTTCAGGAAGTAGGGGGAGAAATTGATGTGAAAATATAGACATCCCCCGAGGGTTTTAGGTGCATGACCGGAAAGGATTCTTCTTTCGTTGGCTCAATTCGTTTGGAGATCAATGCTTTTATCTTTTCTACTACCATCTTTTTTTCATCCCCTGAAATCAGAATTATGCAATTTTTTGAATTATTAATAACCTGGAGTGTCATTGTAATTCTATCTCTAACTGTATACTTCAATGGCGCTTCTGTGGCGATTACCCACCTCCTGTCTTTTCCCTCTAGGTCTTCATTTCTAAAAAGTGAAGCGAGGTGTCCATCGGCACCGACTCCAAGAAGTATTATATCAAAAACTGGATATCCACCGGCTTTTTCTCTTTTGATGAAGAATTTTTTAAGGGTTTTTTCGTACTCCACCGCACATTCCTCAGGGGTATCGAGATCTGTCGGTATGGGAAATACATTTTTGCCAATATTTGGTAATTTTGATAGAAATATACTCCATGCCATTCTGAAGTTACTTTCTCTGTGATTATGGGGAACATACCTCTCATCTCCCCAGAAGAAAAATACCTTTTCCCAGTCTATACTATCTCTGATACGTTCCTTTGCCAGTAATCCATATGTCAGTTTTGGTGTATTACCTCCTGAAAGAACAATCTTGGCCTCTCCCGTTGTGTTTATAAATCCCTTTATCATCGTTGCCAGAAATCTCGCAGAGGCTATTGCCATTTCTTTCTGATTATTATACGAAAAGAGCTGATATCTCATATTCTAACCCATGACCTTCCATCTTTCTGGAGGAGTTCTTCTGTAGCCACCGGTCCCCAGCTACCAGCTGGATATATGTGGAGAGTCCCGGCAAGTGAGGCTTTACTTTTATCCTCAAATACTTCGGCAATTGGTGTTATCAGGGACCAGCTTACCTCCATATCATCATTCCTGATAAAAAGCGTTTGATCTCCCAGCATACAGTCAAGAAGGAGTCTCTCATATGCATCGGGTAGCTCACCCTCTATTACATCGCTGTACCTGAATACCATTTCAAGTGTATCCATGCATAGCTTTGGTCCCGGACGCTTGGCGAGGATTCTCAAAGAGATCCCTTCTTCAGGCTGTACGTGAAATATGAGTATATTGGGCTCAAGGTCTTCTGGCCTTAAGGGTTGAAACATCGAGTGGGGGACATTTTTAAAGGTAATAACAATTTTGCTTGATTTTTTTGCCAGCCTTTTCCCGGCCCTCAGGTAAAACGGAACTCCCTGCCATCTCCAGTTATCTATATTTAGCTTCATCGCCACGTATGTTTCTACTGTAGAATCTGGTGCTACGCCTTTCTCATCCCTGTATGCCGGGACCTCTCTGCCTTCAATCGTGCCCTTTCCATATTGTGCCCGTATAACCCTATCTCTGATCTCATGTGGTTGAATTGGGGTTATTGCCCGTAGTAGCTTTACCTTTTCGTCCCTTACCCTGTTTGCATCGAAACTTATCGGAGGTTCCATTGCTACCAGCGAAAGCATCTGGAGCATATGGTTCTGAAACATATCCCTCAATAGGCCTGCCTGTTCAAAATATCCTGCTCTGTGTTCTACCCCCAGTAACTCTGCAACTGTTATCTGAATGTTATCTATGTATCTTCTGTTCCATATTGGTTCAAAAATGGAGTTTGCAAACCTGAAGAGTAATATATTCTGGACGGTTTCCTTACCAAGATAATGATCTATTCTGTATATCTGCTCTTCCTTAAATACCTTTTTTAATTCAGAATCCAGTTTTCTGGCGCTTTCCAGATCTCTGCCAAAAGGCTTTTCAACGATTATGCACGTTCTTCCTCTTTCTCCATGTGGCCTTCGGAAGGCTCCTGCATTAGGTGGTGTATCTGATAAACCGGATTTTCCAAGATGCTGAACTATTGGTATGTAGAGTGATGGTGGGGTGGCCAGGTAAAAAATATGGTTTTTCTCTTTCTGGAATTTCTTGTCCAGTTCTACGAGCCTATTTTTTATGTTAATATATAGATTCTCGGAGTTGTAGTCACCGGCAATGTAAAAACATCTGTTGAGGAATGATTTCACCGTATTATCGGACGCTTTCGTATCTGACGATTTACCGAGGCTTTCCTTCAGTTTATCAAAAAAGGATGCTCTGAACTTTTCATCGTCCATTTGTGTCCGGGCACATCCAAGAATATAAAAGTGCTCCGAGAGCAGTGCTTTTTGGTACAGAAAGAATAGGGATGGAACAAGCTTGCGGTGCGTAAGATCGCCGGATGCCCCGAATATAATAAAAGAAGCGGGTTTTGGGATTGTTTCTATACAGAAGGTTCCCCTTATATTAAGGGTTGTCTGGGTTAGTGCCATATTTTTGAATCTCCTTTTTTGATTCACAGTATTGAGATAGACATGATTATCCCTTTTCCTTTACAGGATGTCCTCCGAACTCTTTTCTCAGAGCAGCACACACCCTGTCGGAGAATTGGTCTTTCTCCCGTGATGAAAACCGCTTAAAGAGGGCATATGCCATTGCAGTTGCGTTTACACCAAATTTCACCGATTCAAGAACCGTCCACCTTCCTTCACCCGAATCCTCGACATAACCCTCTATGTTTTCGAGTTTGGGATCTTTCTCAAAAGTCAGCTCGAGAAGCTCCAATAGCCAGGACCTGATGACGCTACCCCTGTTCCACAGATGTGCCACATCTCTGAAGTTAAGATCCTTACCATAGGGTGATTTTTCCAGCAGCTCAAATCCCTCGCCGTAGGCTTCCATTATGGCATATTCAATGCCGTTGTGCACCATCTTGACAAAATGACCTGCTCCCGTTTGCCCGCAGTACAGGTATCCACCTTCCGGCGCAAGGGTTTTCAGAATGGGCTCGATGTATTTAAAATCCTCTTTACTGCCTCCGATCATGGTGCAGTAGCCGACTTTCAGACCCCATATGCCTCCTGATACTCCGGCGTCCATGTAATGAATGTTCATCTGGGAGAGCTTAGCATGTCTCCTGATATCGTCTATGTAGTAGGAGTTTCCTCCATCGATCAGAATATCGCCTTCGGCGAGTAATGGTGCTATTTTATCGATATGCTCGTCAACTACATGCCCTGCTGGGAGCATAAGCCATATTACCCGCCTGGGGGAGAGTTGCTCAACCAGCTCTTTAAGGTTTTTCGCACCTTTTGCTCCTTCAGCCTCGATATCTCTTACCTTTTCGTATGTCCTGTTGTATGCTACAACCTCATGACCACCTTTCAGCAACCTTCTTGCCATGTTCATTCCCATCCTTCCAAGACCTATTATTCCTATCTGCATGGTATTCTCCTCCAGATATTTATTTCTCCTATGTTTTTCCCTGTATTTATTTATGTTAGCCGGGAATTTGCTTTAAGTTAAGTTATTTTTAATATATTCAAGTTTGATTGGGGATGGAGATTTATCTGCGGTAAATGTTTTGCTTCTAGGTTTTAAGATTCTATACTGCTCTTGACAAATTTTCTTTTTTTAAATAATATTTAATTGATGCTCCAGTAGCTCAGCAGGATAGAGCAACGGTTTCCTAAACCGTGGGTCGCACGTTCGAGTCGTGTCTGGAGCAGCTCCCTAACCCCTTAACTCACAATGAGTTAAGGGGTTTTTTATTTATGTTGAAATTATATTGATTATTTGGTTTAATATCTAAAATAAATAAATAATTTATTTGGTGGATATCATGGGTGGTATAGTTTCTGCCAGTTGCAAGTGTGGTTATAGAAATGATTTTATGTTTTTAAGGGGAGGTATGTTAAACTATGATAAGAAGTGTTATTTTCCTTATTATTGTCCGGATTGCAAAGAGTATGTTCGTAGTTAATATATGAATTAACCTTCCAGAACTCAGGTAATTGGGATTAATCGTTTTGCAGTAACTCCTTGAACCTATCCCTTAAGGCTTTCCTGAAAGCAGGAGGCTCGATACCTATTAACCTTGCCGCTTTGGCCTTGTTTCCATTTGCAAGTTCAAGTGCTCTCTTATAATATTCCTTTTCTATGTTATTGAGTATTTCTCTGAGATTAATTCCTCCAGTGGGTATTTCAACTGGCAGGGGAGGTGGTTTTATGCTTTTAAAATGCTGTACAATGGTATAGGGCAGTGATGAAAGGGTTATTTTGCTCGTCTGGGATGCCGCACACATGTGCATAACGGCATTTCGAAGCTCTCTCACGTTTCCAGGCCATGGATAGGAAAGCAGAAAGGGCATCAGGTCTTCCTGGATGATCTTTGATTCTCCATACTTGGTATTCCATTCGTTTAAAAAGTACTGGATCAACAATGGTATATCGTTTCGACGCTCCCTCAGTGGAGGAAGCTGAATTGTGTACTCATTCAGTCTCTCAAAAAGGTCCCTTCTGAACTTTCCATCTTTTACAAGATTGTGGAGATCCTTATTTGTCGCTGCAATGACCCTAACATCGGTTTTTCTTTCTTTTGTTTCTCCCACGGGGATGTACGTACCATCCTCAAGTACCCTCAGAAGTTTAGGCTGTAATTCGCGTGGCATGTCTCCTATCTCATCGACAAAAATTGTCCCCCCATTCGCTGCACCGAAAAACCCTTCTTTATCATAAAGGGCGCCAGTAAATGCACCCTTTTTGTGTCCGAAGAGCTCGCTTTCTGCTATCTGCACATTTATCGCTGAACAATTCACCGAAACGAAAGGTTTATCTTTTCTTATGCTGTTATTGTGTATCAGTTTTGCGAATAACTCTTTTCCAGTTCCAGTTTCACCGAGAAGGAGAACCGTTATATCATACTTGGATGCCTGCAGGGCACTTAATTTTGCCGTTATAAATATTTTCTCATTTCCTATTAAGTTATCCTTCTGAATAGTTTCAAGCTGTGGTTCCTCAAGAAGTATTTTATTCAATCGATCAATCTCAGGTGGTTTAAGTACAATGGGAAAGTCTTTAAAGTTCAAGTTTATTTCTCTTGGCCTGTAAATGCCACCGGCAAACTTTGCGGGGATTCCCTGGATTAGATGTGCTTTGAACAGATTTGATGCCACGAGCAATACCCAGCATGTCTGCATCTGAGGTGTACCTGAATCTGTAAGTATAAAATATTCGGGATTAAGATCTCTATTCTCTTTTTCTATCTGTAGTACCTTCTTTGTCATTACCCTGAAGAGTTCTTCATAATCGGTGGGACTTGATACGTCTATTTCTGTAAACTCAAGATCTGTATTTCTGTGTTTTTTCCTTATATGTTTCATTAAATCACGGGCACGTGATAGGTATTCTGATGTGTTGTAGAACAGATATATCTTATCGAAACTCCTGGTCCCCAGATAACTCAGGATTGGACCATCAGTTCCATCCGGATTGAATGGATCGTGTGCTCCCACGAATGTTAAAAGTATTGAGTAAATCATGGTAGAATGAATTATAGGATATGTTTGAATAAATTACAAGATAACATGAGTTGTTAATTACAGAACCGCAGTTTTGTTTTACACCAGGATTTAAGGGCGATTAATGTTAAAGCACTCCATTAGCCCCCCAGACATTCTGTAATTAACGCAATACAATCAATTATAAAATTAGCAATTTTTGTTTTAATTGATTTGATGGCATGGAATATGTTAATAATCCTGATAGATGAGAGTTAAAGCTTTTTAAAAAAATATTTAAAGGGAGGGATATATGAAAAGGATCATTAGTTATCTGCCTGTTCTGGTAGTATTGTTTTTATTGGCGATGAACAATGTTTATGGAGAGGTTAGTTTTGGGCTGAAGGGAGGAATCTCGGTTATGAACATGGTGGGTGAGGAGAGCAGTGGAGAAAACAATGAATCAATAACCGGGTTTTCATTTGGTGTATTTCTTACATCAGAAACTCAGGAAGGATTTGCGTTCCAGCCTGAACTTCTTCTCGTGTCTAAAGGAACAAAGGCTGATTACTCACCTTATTTTATTGCCGTCGAAAAAGACCGAATTACTTATCTCGAAATACCATTGCTGACAAAATATATTATTCCCGCGGGTGGTGGCATTGGCATTTCCCTCTTCGCAGGAGGTTCTCTGGGATTATTACTTGGTGCTACATATGAATTAACAGGTATTGATGCTTATTATATAGCTGATCTTCTCGGTATATCTACAACAGGAACCTACGAGGATCTTGGAGTTGATATGAATAGTATCGAGTTTAGTCTTGTCTTTGGTTTTGATGTCGGTTTTGAACTTCCTCAGGGGATGCTTATAATTGATCTCAGGTACGATTTGGGACTTACGAGTGCCTATGACACAAACTTAACAGATAGTGTTAAAAACAGGGGTATTATCATTATGGCTGGCTACAGCTTCTAAACTTGCTGAATAGAGTTGTGCATTTTAAATGGATATAATATTAAATTTGAGTAAGAGAATAAAGAATGTCCGATAAAGATAATTATTTGAATTACTATATATTCCCTATATAATTATATAGAGTGAAAACCGGTGGTACAATAAATTACCGGGGGATTGGGTTTGACTGATAACAGCTGTAATTATAGGGATAATATCAAACCGGGAGTGAAAGTTGGCATTGTATTGAAGGGAGATTACAAAAGCGGCACAGTATTCGAAGGCGTTGTTGCGGAGGTTCTTACTAAATCAGATTATCATCCTTACGGTATTATGGTCAGGTTGACAGATGGCAGAATAGGGCGGGTTAAAGCAATTATTCAACTTGATCAGAGTTCCAGTTTTGAGACTAAGACCATCCCCAGGAAGTTGGAAGGCAAACTTGATCCGTACAGAGAGCCTGTCCAGACAACCATCAGAATAAAGGAAAACGAAACCGGTTATTCGTATAAGAATCTCTTTTTCCCGTATATCAAGGATGCAAACAGAATAATCATAAGGGATGCCTATATCAGAAAGGACTATCAGATAAAAAATCTCGTCGCGTTCTGCAGTATACTGCCCGAGAGAGAAAAGGATGAGCCGAGAGTTCAGGTGGTTCTTATCACCGGACTTGAGGACGAGCCTGAGAGCAGGGGAAAGCAGGTTGAAAAGCTCGAAGAGCTTAAAAAGGCACTTGACGAGTTGAATATTGATTTTAAATATGAATTTGATGATAAGCTCCACGACCGTTCAATAGAAACCGATACCGGCTGGCGAATAGTGCCGGGCAGGGGTCTTGATATATACCAGGATCCGGGGACCTACTATTCTCCCGTTGCCTTTGACCAGACCAAACGTAAATGCAAACAGACGGATGTTGATTTTATAAAACTAAAAAAATAGAAATTCGGGTATGAGAACTGGAACGTAAAAATGGTTGAAATCATGAACCTGTAAATAATGATACAAAGTTAGATGGTATGAAATCATAGTGAATGAGTAATGCCATTAATAATAGTCTCATATAATTGGTGCGATGAAATATGGGTACAAGAAATAAGGATCTTAAGATAAGTTCAACACAATAAAACATAATAAAAATGTGAAATGTGCGAAAAATATGTGAAAATATAAGCTCAAAATAGTAGCCGGCAATGAGTATTAACCTTGGTGAAATAAAAAAGGGTTCAGTTATAAAGGGGCCGAACTGGCCCGAGCCCGTTGAAATAAAGATGATCGAAATTAAAAATGGTTGCATTCATATTGTCGGCGAAACAAAATACTCCGGACGTTCAGTCGATCAGTTTTTTTTGGAGGATGAGTTCAAAAATATCGAGATCGAGCAGCTTTCAACAGATTTTAATGAAGATCCCGAAAAGGTTTTCCTTGCAGTTGAGGCAACCCGCTACAGGTTTGCTTCGATGTATGATCCTCTGCTTGCTATGAATACGTCCAAGGTTGACCCACTGCCGCATCAGATAGAGGCAGTTTACGGGTATGTTTTAAAAAAGCCGAGAATTCGATTTCTCATAGCAGATGACCCTGGTGCAGGAAAAACAATAATGGCCGGTTTGATTATAAAAGAACTCAAGATAAGGGGACTTGTCAGTAGAATACTGATTGTTGTACCCGGACATCTGAAAGATCAATGGATTCGAGAGCTCAAGGACAGATTCGAGGAAAACTTTATCCCCGTAGGTCGTGGTTATATCGATGCCCTGTACGGACAGAATGTATGGCTTCGTGAAAATCAGATAATAACATCGATAGATTTCGCCAAAAGAGAGGATGTTCTGCCCTCCCTTGATTCGGCTTCCTTTGATCTTGTAATTGTGGATGAAGCCCACAAGATGAGTGCCTATTTGTACGGTGATAAAACAAAAAAGACAGGACGCTACAGGCTTGGCGAGGTTCTTTCGCGAAACTCGGAGCACCTGCTTTTCCTGACGGCAACACCACACAAGGGAGACCCGGATAACTTCAGGCTTTTCCTTGATCTTCTCGAACCCGGGTTTTTTGCAACAAATGAAATGGTGGAAGAGTCAATACGCAGTAAGGAGAATCCTCTTTTTATAAGGAGGGTTAAGGAGGATTTAAAGGATTTCAACGGTAGGCCGCTTTTCCTTCCCAGGCATGTAACAACAGTTGCATTTCATTGGAGGACGAGGTCGCCGAAAGAGGTCGATCTTTACAATGAGCTTTCAAGGTATGTTAAAACCCAGTACAATAAAGCGCTTGCCAAGGATAAAAAGAGAAACATCGCATTTGCCATTGTTATTCTTCAGCGGAGACTTGCTTCAAGCACATATGCGCTTTTGAGGTCGCTGGAGCGCCGTAAAAAGAGACTTGAAGAGTACCTCAGTGACTCCGCAAGGGCCAGAGAGATGAAGAAACTCGTTCCGGATGAGTATTTTGATCTTGAAACATACGAGGATATGTCCGAGGAGGAGAGATGGCAGAATGAGGAGATATGGGAGGCGCTCAGTGTTGCCGAGAACAGGGAGGAGCTCAAAAAAGAGATCCAGACAATAGAAAAGCTCATAGAAATGGCGAGGGATATAATCCAGAACGAGGAAGAGGTAAAACTTGTAGAATTGAAAAAGGCACTTCAGGAGCTTTCATCGAAGTTTGACGATCACCGCGATAAGAAGGTGCTTGTATTTACCGAATCCAGGGATACACTTGAGTATCTTGAAAGAAAGATACAAAGCTGGGGATACAGGACAAACACGATACACGGCGGGATGAAACTTGAGGACAGGATAATGGCCGAAAGTGTTTTCAGAAATGAAACTGATGTTCTGGTTGCCACAGAGGCTGCCGGCGAGGGTATTAATCTCCAGTTCTGCCACCTCATGATTAACTACGATATTCCATGGAACCCCAACAGGCTTGAACAGCGCATGGGCCGAATCCACAGATACGGGCAGCAAAAAGAGGTTTTTGTATTCAATCTCGTTGCGGCCGATACCCGTGAGGGCATGGTAATTAACAGGCTATTTGAGAAGCTCGAGGAAATAAGAAGGGCAATGGGAAGTGACAAGGTTTTTGATGTTCTGAGCGAGGTTTTTTACAACAAAAACCTTTCCCAGTTGATGGTTGATGCGGCTGCCGGTGCAAGGGATATGGATGAAATACTTGGTGAAATAGATATTAAGGTAGATGAAAATTATATAAGAAGTATAAGGGAAAACCTCGGTGAAAGCCTTGCTACCCGCTATATAGATTACACCCGCATCGATGAGATGAGGCAGGTGGCAAGGGAGCACAGGCTGATACCCGAGTACACAAAAAGCTTCTTTGAAAGGGCTTTTAAGAAGCTCAATGGAAGATTGAAACTGAGGAAGGATGGATTTATATCTGTTGAATCCATTCCCCATGAACTTCGCCAGATTGCAGAGGAGGATTCTTTTAAAAAGGCCTTCGGTAGTTTACTGCGGAGATATCCCAGAGTTACCTTCGATAAGGATGTTGCCTTCAGGAACCCCGATGCCGAGTTTATAAGCTTCGGGCATCCACTTTTTGAGGCAGTTCTGGGATACATCGAAAAAAACTATCTTGATTCGCTTCAGAGAGGAGCTGTTTTTATTGACCCTGATGGAAGGCTTGACGGGTATATCGTTTTTTACGAGGGAAGGATAGATGACGGGACCGGAGCCATTGCGGGTAAAAGGCTTCTGGGTTTTTACATATCGGGGAATGATGTAAAGCCCATTTCTCCATCTATAATATGGGACCTGGCACCAGCAAATGATGTGGTTGTAGAGGCGGTTGAAATCGATCTTATTAAAAATACGGCTGACAGGCATGTGATAGAATCTCTCGTTGACTACAGGAAAGAGTTACTCTCGGAAAGGATAAAACAGGCAGAGATAAAGAAGAAGTACGGGATTGAATCGCTGAAACATCTCATCGTAAGCCTTGATGGTGATCTGATTGCACTTAAAGCCAGAAAAGAGAGGGGAGAAAATGTTGACCTTGCAATAAGGAACAAAGAGGATAGAAAATCGAGTTACGAAAGGGCACTTGAAAAATTGAAAGACCAGATAGAGAAAGAAAAAAGTCTGACAATGGCGGCCCCAAGGTTTCTCGGTGTGATAAGAGTAGTAACGGATAAACGACAGGATGAAGAGATGCGGGCAGATTTTGAACTTGAGGAAATGGGTATGCAAATAGCAATTGAGTACGAAAAAGCCCAAGGCAGGGTACCCGAGGATGTTTCAGACCAGAACCTTGGCTTTGATATCCGCTCTAAAGACCCTGAGGCTGGAACAATAAGGTATATTGAGGTTAAGGCGAGGGCAGATACCGGGCCGGTCAGTCTCACATTGAACGAGTGGTTCAAAGCAAACAGATTTAAAGATGATTACTACCTGTACGCAGTTATGGAAATATCGGGCGGCAATCCTAAGCTGTATATCATCCAGAACCCTGTGGAAAACCTCAGGGCTGAAGAAGTTGTTGATGTAGTCCGCTACAACATACCTTTCAGCGAAATCAAAGAAAAGGGGCTGGTGGAAAATGAAAAGTGTTAAAAACAGTTTGTTAAGCAATAATGGCTCTGCATGGTTTAGAGTTGATTTACATCTTCATTCACCTGGGGTTGGTTCTTTCAAACTACCATCAGGAATGAACACTGATTCAGAAAAAGATAAAGTTGAACTTGTAGAAAGTTATGTGGAACAATTAAAATCACAAAATATTAAAATAGGAGCAATAATAGATTATCAACAGATTCGAACAGATTGGTTTAGTTTAATTCAAAAAAAAGCTTATGAGGAGAATATATATATTTTCCCGGGGATTGAACTATCAGTTAATATGGGAAGAAAGATTCATGTAAGCTTTATTTTTGAGTATGACGAAAATCCTGGAGCAATAAATAAGTATATACTTGGCCTTGATAAAAATCCTCATACTCCTCTTTTAAATAAAAGGGATCATCGCGATATAGATTTGAAGGATATAGATTTTGTATTAAGAGATGTAAAGAATAAATTTTCATGTATTATTTATTTCCCTCATCCAACTGACAATAGCGGTATTCTTAAGGAATTGGACCCTAAAAAGGTCGCTGAGCTGCTTCAATTGGCTGATGCTATTGAATATGTATATGAAAAAGATATAAGTAGAATCATAAGTACTGGTAAAATAAGGCCTGAATTTTTTAATAGTTTTGCAGTAATTGAAAACTCCGATCCAAAATCAATTGAAGAAATAGGAACAAAAACCAGAGATGGTAAAGTAAGATCTACATATTTTAAGTTGAGTTCAGTTTCAATAGATGCTTTTAAAATAGCCCTCCATGATCCTGAGATTAGAATCAGATTATATAACAAACCAGATTTTTGTTATGATAATATTTCGTCAATAGAGATTAATGGTAGATTTCTTAAAGATATAAGAATAGATTTAAATCCAGAAATGACAACATTAATTGGTGGAAGAGGTGTTGGAAAGTCTGCGTTGATCGAGGCATTGAGGTATGCTCTTGATTTACCTGTTTATTCAGATTTATCCTTCCGAACAGATTTTGTAACCAGTGTGGTGGGAAGTGGAGGAGAAATAAAGGTAAAGGTTAATAGATATTTTGGAGAGAAGAAACAGGAGTATGTTGTTAAAAGGATTATTGGCCATATGCCGCAAGTTTATAATGCTGATGAAAATGACATTTATCCAATTGAGCCGAAAGAAATATTTGATGAAAGAAGTATACCAATTGTAATCGGACAAAAGGAATTGTATTTTCTTTCGATAAATACAGAGTTTCTGTTGCACCTTGTAGACGAACTTATAGGTACGGAGATACAAAAAGATATTCTAAAATTTAAAAATCTGATAGGTGCGCTGGAAGAAAATGGAGAGAGAATTAGGGACATTGAAAAGAAATTAAGTAAAAGAGAAGAATATGAACAAAGATTAAAAACTATTGAAGCACATATTAAGACATACGATAACCTGAAGGTTAAAGAAAAGTTAAGGAGTCATACAGATTTAATGGAGGACGAAAAGAAACTTAATGATGTTAAAGAGAGAATTGAAGAGTTTTTAATTAAATTTACTGAATTGTTTGAACAGGCAATTGACTCCATTGAATCTTTAATTCCATCGCTGAAAGACTCCAGAAGCCACCTTAAAGATATTTTAATTACGGATACATCCGTTGTCTTAGAGCAATTGTTAGAAGATTTGAAAGAAAGTAAAAACAATATAGATAATGTTTTTAAATCAAAAATTAATGTTTTAAATGATCTTGTTGAAAAATGGAACGATGGCAAGAAACCGCTTATCAAAGAAATAAATAAAATTAAAAGAGAATTGGAAAATCAGGGATTATCTCCAGAAAATTATGAATCAATAGTAAATGAGAAGATTAATATTCAACCAATTATTGAGAAGTTGAGTAAACTGACAGAGCAGCAAGAAGAACTTCTAAATGAAAGGGAAAAAATTAAGAATAATATTAGAGGAGCAAGATCTAAGATATTTAAAACAAGACAGAAAAAATTAGAGGAAATAAATAAAGAACTGAAAGACAGGTTACAGATAGATATTAAATATGAGGAAAACAGGGAGGAATTTTTGAAAGGAATAAAGGGTCTTTTGGCTGGTTCTAATGTAAGGGAAAGTGTTATCAAAGATATTGTTAATGTAGAAGGTTTAAACATTGATGGGATTGAACTTTCCAAACATATAAAAAAAGGTAAAAAACATTTAGTAGAAACTTTAGGTTTAACAGAAACAATGGCGGCGAAATTGTGTTCTTGGTTCAGTAATAATGAAAGGCTCTTTAAACTGGAGACCCTTTTTCCTGAGGATAAAATAATTATAAAGCTGAAGGTGGGTGATCAGTATAGGCCGTTGGAAGAATTATCTGTAGGACAAAAAGCTACCGCTCTTCTATTATTGTTGTTTACTCAGAAAAATAGGATTTTAATCATTGATCAACCGGAAGAGGACCTTGATAATCGCTTCATATATGAAGATGTGGTTAAAATTTTAAGAGAAATAAAGGAGAAGCGGCAGATAATTATGGCAACACATAATGCAAATATACCTGTTTTGGGAGACTCGGAGCTTATAATAGTTTTAAATGCAACTAGTAATTATTGTAATATTGAAGATATGGGGTCGATCGATAAGGAATCGATCAGGGTAAGTGTAAAGAATATTATGGAAGGTGGTGAAGAAGCATTTAGAAAACGTGCCGAAAAGTATGGAGGTTTATAAATATGGATGAAATTGAACTATTGGAAAAAATATCCAGAAAAGAAAATTATCAAATTGAATTAAAAGTGAGGTTACCTGATAAAAGATCTCTTTCAAAGGAGATTGTTTGTTTTGCTAATTCGGAGGGGGGGCAAATTTTTATTGGTGTTGATGATAATGGCAGAATTGTTGGAGTTGAAAATATAGATGAAGTTATGTTAATAGTTGACAATGTGGCTAATCAAAATTGCAAACCACCTGTAACTGTATATATGGAGAGTGTTCAGGTCGAAGATAAGACGGTTTTGGTCATAAATATTCCAAAAGGTAGTCATCGTCCATATCGTACGATAACTGGGCAATACTATATAAGATCTTCCAATCGATGCAGACATGCCTCCAGGGAAGAACTTTTAAGGCTATTTCAGGCAAGTGAAAGCTTATACTATGATGAAACCCCTGTGCCACAGGCCGGTTTATCTGACCTTGATATAGAATATTTCAAAGATTTTATATATAAATTTCTTCAAATAAAGATAAAAACAGACGAAGTAAGAAACATTTTAAAGAATCTGCATCTTTTAAGTAATAATGATGTCCCAACTATCAGTGGTCTTTTGTTTTTTGGTAATAATCCTCAAAGATTTTTCCCCAATTATAAAATAATTTGTGCAAACATTCCTGGTAATGATATTTCAATTGCTCCATCAGATAAAAAGGATATACTGGGGAGGGTATCTTCTATTTTAGAGGACACAATTAAATTTTTTAAGCTGTACCTTGCAGAGTCGCATAGAATAAAAGGCTTTGAGCCGGAAGCAACATTTGAAATACCTGAAGCTGCAATCCGTGAGGTGATTGTAAATGCAATCGCCCACCGGGATTATACAATTGAAGCACCAATCAGAGCACTTATATTTAGAAATCGTATTGAAATACACTCGCCTGGTAACCTCCCGAATACGGTAACAATAGAGAGTATAAAGTTAGGTGGGTCCCATGTTTTGAGAAATCCAACTATTTATAATTTGTTATCGAAAATGGGTCTGGTAACAGATCTGGGAAGCGGGGTTAGAAGAGTAATACAGCTCATAAAAGAAAATTTAAACAAAGAGGTGTCCTTGTATGAAACAGAAGGCGAATTTACAGTAGTAATTCCAAGAAGAGAAAAGGGGCTGGTGGAAGATGGGTCATGACAGGAGGTTTATTGAGGAGTTTTTTCCAGTAAAAGAGGTGAGTGTTGAATCCGCAAAAGAGAAGAATATAAGGCACGGGCATATATCGACTCTCCATATATGGTGGGCACGGCGTCCACTCGCCTCATCCCGGGCAACGGCCTACGCTGCCCTTATACCTGCTCCTGATAATATAGAGGAATGGCAGGAGAAAACAAACTTCATAATTGATCTTTCAAAATGGGAAAACTCCAATAATCCCAGATATATAGAACGAGCGAGGAAAGAGATATTGGAGGCAAATGGTGGAAGGCCCCCGAGGGTACTCGATCCCTTTGCCGGTGGAGGTGCCATACCCCTTGAGGCACTTCGGCTGGGATGCGAAACACACGCCGGAGATTTAAACCCCGTTGCCGTTCTTATAGAAAAATGCACGCTTGAGTATCCCCAGAGGTACGGAAAGCCGGTACCGAAAGAAGAGTTTCTGAAGGCTAGGCCGTGGCTTCGTGAAGATGATGACCCGGCCGTGTCCGGTATGTTTGAAGATGATGAGAAAGTCAATCCCCTTCTTGAGGATGTTAAATACTGGGGTAACTGGGTATTGAATGAAGCCAGAAAGGAAATCGGTAAATTTTATCCCGAAGATCCGGATGGCTCGATCCCGGTTGGATACATATGGGCCCGAACAATACCATGCCAGAATCCCACATGTGGTGCAGAGATACCCCTGATGAGGCAGTTCTGGCTTGCAAAAAAGTCTAAAAAGAAGGTTTCGCTTTATCCATATGTTGACAGAAACAGTGAGAAGCCCGTTCAGTTCAGAATTGTGGGGGGTGGATACGAACCGATGCCTTCGGGGTTTGATCCTTCCCATGGCACCGTATCACGGGCGGTTGCGACCTGCCCTGTATGCGGCTCTGTTGTGGATGATAAAACCACGCGCAGGCTTTTTCAGGAGGGCGGGGCCGGCCAGCGTATGATTGCAGTGGTAACCCATAAACCCGGTACCACGGGAAAGCGTTACAGGATAGCAACAGAGAGGGATATGGAGGTATTCAGGCAGGCGGAGGAGTACCTGAAAGAAAAGCGGAAGAAGCTTTTTAATGAGTGGGGGATTGATCCTGTACCGGATGAACCTACACCAGAAGGCAAGGGTAGAGGAGCAGAAAGAGCTTTTTCTGTTAGGAATTATGGGTTAAATACATGGGGGGATCTGTTCAATGCCCGCCAGAAGCTCGCCCTTATTACATTTGTTGAGAAGGTCCGCCATGCTTATAAAAAGATGATTGATTATAGTATGGATGGGGAGTATGCAAAGGCAGTTGTGAGTTATCTGGGAATTGTTTTGGATAGACAGTTAGATTATAATTCATCGCTTTGTGTATGGGCAGTAGCAGGTGAATTTATTGCCCATACATTTGGTAGACAAGCATTGCCTATGATATGGGATTTTTTTGAACTTTGTCCATGGAGTAATGCTACTGGTGATTGGAATTCAGCTCTTAATTGGGTGCATAACGTTATAATTCATTTTTCTAAAATTATTATAAACTCTAATGCTCTCCAGTTCTCAGCCACTAATCTCCCGTTTCCAGAC
>CAZFGQ010000013.1:0-49385 GCA_964518675.1 uncultured Spirochaetota bacterium | reverse complement strand
AAATATATCAAAATTATGGTTCACTAAAAGCCGTTAGTTTTTAGAGGGGACTCAAATATAATTCTTTTATAAATCATGAAGTAAGATAGGTTGCATAATTTTGGTCTAATAAAGGGAACTTAGAGAGATAAACTGACTGTGTTTTAACTGAACTGGTGGGAGAGTGGGTTAATATGAAAACAGTATGGGTTTTAAATGGGCCAAATCTTAATCTTCTTGGCAGCAGGGAGCCTGAGATATACGGTAAAACAACACTCAGAGAACTTATTATAAAAGTGAAAAAATATGGACGAAAACTTGGTCTTAGAATAAAGCACTTTCAATCAAATCATGAGGGAAGGCTTGTTGATAAGCTACACAGAATAGCAAGAAGACCCTGTCTGGGTGTAATCTTTAATCCCGGTGCATTAACCCATTACAGCTACTCGCTCAGGGATGCGATAAGTGCAACTGGATTAAGGGTTGTTGAGGTTCATCTTTCCGATATAGAAAAAAGGGAGCCTTTCAGGCGAGTTTCTGTAATCAAGGATGTGTGCATTTCTCAGATCAAAGGACTTGGGATTGGTGGGTATCTTAAAGCCATTGATGTGCTTTTAGAGAACCAGGATAAATGATGATTTTATAGCTCTTCAAACAGGAATCCATATTACTCTCTATTTCTAGGAAACTTTTCCATCCATAAAAAATTGGCTCATCTTTGGGTTGCCTTGTACCTGAAAATCGATTAGGGTATAAATTAAACTTTTTACAGGAGAAGAGTATGTTGTGGAGAAGGTTATTATTCGTGTTTATGGTTATGGTTAGTTTTTACTCAGGAGTAAGTTTTGCCTCTGGTTCGAAGACTTCCGAAGGAGAAACAGCAAAAGGACCCATAGTTGTTGCATCGAAAATAGATACCGAGGGTGCTCTGCTCGGTCAGATGATAATAGCGATGCTCAAGGAGAATGGTTTTAAGGTTGTTGATAAAACAGAGTTCGGACCTACAGATGTTATAAGAAAAGCAATAATCAATGGTGAAATCGATATCTATCCTGAATATACTGGGAACGGTGGGTTTTTCTTTGAAAGCGATGATCCAACTATATGGAAAGATCCAGAAAAGGGCTATGAAATGGTAAAGAAACTTGATTATGAGAAAAATAAAATTATCTGGTTGACCCCGGCTCCGGCAAACAATACATGGGCTCTTGCGATAAGAAAAGATCTTGCAGATAGGGAGGGTATTAAAACCCTTGAGGATTTTGCCCGTTATGTTAATAACGGCGGATATGTGAAGGTTGCAGCTTCTGAAGAGTTTGTGACCAGGCCAGATGCCCTTCCCGCTTTTGAAGAGGCATATGGATTCAAGCTTTCTAGAAACCAGCTTATTATTCTCTCCGGTGGTAATACAGCTCAAACAGAACAGGCTGCTGCTGCCGGCACAGATGGGGTAAATGTTGCAATGGCATATGGTACAGATGGGGCTCTTGCTGCTCTTGGGCTATGGGTAATGGAGGATACCAGGGGAGTACAGCCTGTTTACGAACCAACCCCGATTGTAAGAGAGGAGATCTACAATAAGTATCAGGAGATAGAAGATATACTTGGTGATGTATTTCAAAGCCTTGACCTGGTAACCCTTCAAGCACTCAATGCAAAGATTGCTGTTGAAGGACAGAATCCAAAGGATGTGGCAGAGGATTATCTCAGGCAAGAGGGGTTTATTAGGTAACGGATATGCCTGAAGTGGTATTCAATTGGAAGTTTAACAGGGTTAGAGGTTTTGCTCTGCTGTGTGGTTTTTCATCGTTTGTATTTACCTTTATAAGGATAAGGCCGAACAGAATCGCACCTGCTATTGATTACCATTCATGGAAGGTGCTCGGTACTGAAGAACTTTTACTTTACATTGCTCCCCTCCTTTTAATAATCAGTTTGGAGGTACTTAATATCCGGAGAGGGGTAAAGGATGGGGTATGGAAAGCTTTGGTGTTAATTCTGGCAGCTGTCTATGGATTCAGCATTCACTTTGTAGTTTTTTACAGGGTATCTTTAAGACTCCTTGAAGGTAGCTCATCTTACAGCAGGGCTTCAATGGGTTTTGGGAGCTGGATCTGGTTATTTTTTTGTTATGTTATTGTTTCAACTTCCTTGAAATCAATCAATTCCCGAAAAATAAAACTTCTGATTTTGGTTATTGTAATTCTGGTTCTATTTATTCTTGGCCAGGCTGGAGTCTTTGAAACCCTGGGAATTGTTGCGGAAGCCAAGGGCAAACTGGGTAAATTTCTTTTTGAGTTAAGAAACCATTTAAAACTCTCGTTTACAGCTGTGTTTCTGGCCTGTATTTTTGGTATCCCATTCGGGATAGTGGCTTACAGGAGAAAGCTCCTTGAAAAACCGGTATTCTTCTTTGTAAATACTGTACAGACACTTCCAAGCCTTGCACTTTTTGGGCTTTTGATAGCTCCTCTGGCGGCACTCTCGCGTCTTTATCCATTTTTGAGAGAACTGGGCATAAGGGGTATTGGAACATGGCCTGCATTAATTGCCCTTTTTCTGTATGCGTTACTTCCAATCACGAGAAATACCTATACAGGATTGAAGATAATATCTGGTTCGGTTAGGGAATCTGCCTCTGGTATGGGGATGCGCAGGTCACAGATTTTTTTTCTTGTTGAGTTACTAATAGCATTGCCTGTTGTTTTAAGCGGAGTAAGGATCTCTGCTGTGCAGGCTATAGGGAATACGGCTGTGGCTGCTCTGATTGGAGCAGGAGGATTTGGTGTTTTTTTGTTCCAGGGACTTGGCCAGGCAGCTCCTGATCTCATACTGCTTGGGACTTTTCCTATAATTTTTCTTGCGCTGGTGGTGGATAATATAATGGATTTTCTGGTAAAAGTTTCGGCTGGTCGATGGTACAGAATAGATAAAAGGTAACCTGACAATTTGTGAACCGGCATATAAAAATGTATGGGATTAATTTTGAGCATAGTTTCCAAGAAAAAAGAGGTCTGAAGGATCATGATTGAGCTTCTTAATGTGGTTAAAAGGTACGGTGAAAAACTCGCAGTGGATGGGTTGAATCTTGTGGTTAGAGAGGGGGAGATATGCTGTTTGATAGGGCCATCAGGATGTGGTAAGTCAACCACACTTAAAATGATTAACAGGATGGTTGAACCGGATAGCGGAAAGGTAATCTTCAATGGAGAAGATGTCAGGAAAATTAAACCGGAATTGTTGAGGAGAAGAATTGGTTATGTAATCCAGCATATTGGTTTATTTCCCCATATGAATGTTTTTCAGAATATCAGTGTGGTTCCAAAACTATTGGGATGGAGTAAAGAGAGGATAGAAAAAAGAGTAGGTGAGCTTCTTGAATTAATCGGGCTTGATGAGGCTCAATATGCCAACAAATATCCTTCCGAACTGTCCGGGGGTGAAGCCCAGAGAGTAGGAGTTGCCCGTGCTCTTGCTGCCGATCCTCCTGCACTTCTCATGGATGAGCCATTTGGTGCTGTTGACCCTCTTATGAGAAGTGTCCTTCAGGATGAGTTTCTCTCAATCCAGAGAAAATTGAAAAAAACAGTTGTTTTTGTTACCCATGATCTTGATGAGGCAATAAGAATAGGAGATAGGATAGCTGTGATGAAGGATGGGAAGCTGGTTCAGTATGATACTCCCGAAGCTATTCTTGCATCACCGGCAAACTCTTTTGTCAGGGATTTTGTGGGTAGTGATAGAGCTCTGAAGAGATTGAGCCGATTTGATGTAAACTCTGTTATGAAAAAACCTTTTTATGTTTTTTGTGATGATGGTATTGAGGAGGTAAGAAAAAGAGTAAAAGATAAGAAACTCAGATACCTCTGGGTTGTTGAAAAGGATTTAAGATTGATTGGCTGGATTGATATGAAGAATATTGATTCTGCGGGTTCAATGGAGGAGGTGATTACAAACTCGGGTATTAAAAATATATGTATAAGGGAATATGCCAGTTTAAGAGAGGCACTATCCAGAATGCTGTCAGAAGGGGTTAAGGTAGTTCCAATTGTTAATAGCAATGGTAGTCTTGTAGGGGAAGTTTCACTTTCAGATATTGAAGCAATAACAGAAGAGGTTGGCTAGTGAGGAAATCAAACCTTTACAGAAATAAATACAAAAATCTAATACAATTTTTTACTGTAATACTTATTTTTGGACTTTATATAGTTTTTTTGAAAAAAGAGAACCTGTGGGAGGGAATGCTTCGCTTTTTCTTTCCGGGTGAAAAGGATGTTTTGTATCCCAGAGCTTCATTGCTGACCCTTTTAAAGGAACACCTGATTCTTGTTGGTATATCAAGTAGTGCCTCTATTCTCTTTGGGATTGTCCTTGGGATATATGTAACGCGCGAAAAGGGAAGGGATTTTTTACCCTTGATTAATAACCTTACCTCTTTCTCACAGACTGTACCTCCGGTTGCTGTTCTTGCGCTTGCCGTCCCATTTGTTGGATTTGGATTTAAGCCCACCGTACTTGCACTTTTTCTATACAGCATTCTTCCTGTGGTGAGGAATACAATTGCAGGACTTGAGGCTGTCCCTCGTGATGTTGTTGATATTGCAGAGGGTATTGGTATGTACCCATATCAGGTCCTTTTCAGGGTTGAGCTCCCACTTGCCACAAGGGTTATAATTGCGGGAATAAGAACATCTGTTGTTATAAACGTGGGAACGGCAAGTGTTGGTGCTGTAGTTGGAGCTGGTGGATTTGGTGTACCTATTATATCTGGTCTGGTGAGGGATAATCAGGCATTGATAATAGAAGGGGCTCTCTCCTCAGCGCTACTGGCTGTATTGATTGATCAATTTATGGGTTCATTGGAAAAGGCATTCTTTTCGGCAAAGGGTTGATAGGTTGTTTATCAAATTACAATTTCTCTGTAATCTTCTCTTTTTGTAGTTTCCTTTGAGGAACTGCTTAACGGTTACTTTCTATTTTAACATTTTCCTGCCTTATTCTCCTGAAGAGATAAATAAATTAAACCGTTAAGATAAGATTTCTCAAATATTCTGATATATTTATCTATAATAAAAAATTATATGACATATTTTCTCAATATAATGCTTGACATGGTCATTATATATGATAAAATAAGAGCACTATGACCAGGTTTGAGAGGAAAGAAGCGATATATAACTATATAAAAGAGCGCAGAGTATGCGATGTTGGTGAGCTGCAGAAAAAGTTTAAGATTTCAGTATCTACACTACACCGTGATTTAAACCAGCTTGAGAGAGAGGGAAGAATAGATAAATACTACGGCAAGGTATCCTGCAAAACAGAACAGAACTATTTTAAATCTCGTATCAGAATAAACATTGAACTGAAGAAACGTATAGCCAGAAAGGCTATAGAGTTTATTGAAAATGGGGATTGTATTTTTCTCGATAATTCCACCACTGTTTACTATCTGGCTGAGCTTCTGGCTAACTCTGCATATAAAAATATAATGGTGGTGTCGAATAGTGCTTTTCTTTCAGGTCTTTTTCTCGAAAATCGTGATATTGATTACATATGCCTCGGTGGTAAGTTAAACAAGGATCTTAATTGTTTCGTCGGTGCAAATACTGAAAAAGCGCTGAAAAACTTTAATGGCACAAAGTATTTTTTTTCAACCTCGAGTATTTCGGTAGAAGGGGGCATAAGTGATATCTATGTTCCCGATGAAAATATAATAAAAGTAAATATGCACAGGTATTCAAGAAAGTCTTTCCTGCTTGTTGATTCTACAAAGTTTGGCAAAGAGTCCACGGTTAAATGGTTTGAAATTTCAGATGTGGATTACATCATCACAGATAGTGGTATAAATAAAGTATATATCGATCAGTTTAGAAAACTTGGTATAAATCTCATCATTGCTTAACAGATTTCTGATAAATAGAGAACTAAAACCAGATAGAATGGCAGGGTATAACTCTCTTCATTGCTATTACTTTTCTGTTCTTTAATAAATAAAAGAATTAAAACTTGCTTAAATATAATCGTTTAGATGATCGAGCTATTTAGTTTCGTTTTTCGGAATATTAATAGGTAATGTTAATGATTATCATTATTTCGAATCTTCTACGTGATTATAGTGGGTATATTTTTAGAATTATTTAATTGAAATCAGTGTTTACCTTGGTAAAGGAGGTCGATATGAAAAAATACGGAATAGGCGTTATTGGTCTTGGAATGGGAAGTACTTTACTTGAGATTAATAAAGACCCCGCCAGTAAGCTTGAGGTAAGAGGGGTGTGTTCTGCCCATTATGAAAAGGCCAAGCATTATAAAGAACTTTATAATCTTAAGTTTGCAGCTAAGGATTATAGAGAGCTGGTTGAAAGTAATGATATAGATATAGTTGGGGTTTACTCTCCCGATCATCTTCATGCTGAGCATTGCATTGCAGCCCTGGAAGCCGGGAAGCATGTTATTTGTACCAAACCCCTGGTAACATCAGTTGAGGATGCTAAAAAAATAGTAAACCTTGTAAGAGAAAAAGGGGTGAAGTTTCTGACAGGGCAGACAATGAGATACGACCCTGAGTTTGCAACGATTAAGAAGATGTACGATGATGGTGACCTTGGAAGGATAATTGTGGCAGAGGCTCATTATGTACACGATTTAAGACCTCTTTATCCTATAACACCGTGGAGGCTTGAAGTTCCGCAGGATTTTATGTACGGAGGAGTATGTCATCCAGTTGATGTTTTGAGGTGGTTTCTTGGAGATGTGGATGAGGTATTTGCCTATGGTAATAGAGGAGAGCTTGAAAAAAGATATCCTTTCGAAAACAATTTTATCATCAGCCTCAAATTTAAGAATGGAGTTATTGCCAGAATACTTGGACTTTACGATATAGTTGAACCGCCCATGGCAATGATGGGAGTAAGCATATTTGGTAGCAAGGGCACGGCTATTGGAACTTTTACCGACAAAAAGGGCGGAGATGTGAGGGTAATTTACGACAAGTTTGAGTACAAAACAGAGGCAAAAATGTTGTTTCCACCTGAAGTTGAAGGGGCATATGGGCACGGAACAACAGTGATGAGGTATCTGGCCCATTTTGAAGAATGTCTTGAGAAAGACCTGACTCCCGTACCGGATGCTGTGGAGGGAGCAAAATCAATAGCTGTTTGTTCCGCTGCGTGGGAATCGATTAAAACAGGAAAGCCTGTTAAAGTTTTTAATGAATTTTAAATAAACTTTTAAGGAGGTTTAACTATGAGAAGGAAGGTGTTAATTTTAACGATCCTGATTGTTCTTATTTTGACATTCTCGGCAGGTGTGTTGTTTGGAGCAGGGTCGAAGGCGGAAAAGGAGAAGCAGATTGTTTTTGGGTATGTGGTTCCGGGACCTGATCCCTGGTATGGTTATGCAAGGGACGGTTTTCTGTTCGCTGCAAAGAAGAGGGGTGTGAAGGTGATAGTGGTCAATTCGGATTATGACCAGGAAAAGGAACAGGCCAATATTGACGATTTGATCACGCAGGGGGTAGATGGTATAGATCTGTTTTCGTTTAATCCCGATGGTGTACAGATTGCGGCTCAGAAGTGTAACAAGGCCGGGATTCCAATACTTGCCGAGATGAGCCATGTTGCTCCGGGGCCGGGCAAAGTTATTACGGATGTTGAGTTTGACTGGAGAAACATGGGTGTTATGAAGGCAAAATACTATGCTGAAAAGCACCCTGGAGAGAAGGTGCTTATAATAACGGGTATCATAGGACAGGGCCCGATAGATCTTTGTCTTGATGGTATAAAGACTACTGTTAAGGAACTGGGGAAGAATGAGATAGTATCGATTCAGCCTGCAGATTATAACAGGGAAAAGGCAATGAACATTATGCAGAACATGCTTCAGTCGGGAAAAGAGTTTACACTTGTTGATGTTCATAATGAGGATATGGCACTTGGTGTTGTCCAGGTATTGAAAGATGCCGGAGTACTTAATAATCCTATTCACCTTATTACGAATAATGGAATGCCGGAGGGTCTCGAAGCTGTTAAGAGAGGGGATTTTGAGGCAACAATTTCAACATCTCCCGGTGTTGAAGGGCTTGTGTGTTTTGAAGCGCTTTACAGGTATGTTGTAATGGGCAAGGAACTTCCGCCAAAGATTATGATCCCGATGACATGGATAACAAAAGAAAACATTGATGAGGCAGTTTCGTGGGTTGTTGATGATAAAGCCTATGAGAGCGTTGTGAAGATGTTTGATGAGCTTGTTGGGAAATAACATTTAATAGATATGGGCAGAAACACTGGGTTTCTGCCCATTTATATTTTATTATAGGGAACTCTAAAGTGCAGAAAATACTTGAGGTAAAAGAACTGACAAAAAGTTTTCCTGGCGTTTTGGCTTTACAGAACGTGGATTTTGATCTGTACGAAGGTGAGATTCACTGCCTGGTCGGGGAGAATGGAGCTGGTAAATCAACCTTTATTAAAATTCTTTCAGGTGCATATTCTCCGGATAGAGGGAGGATAATCCTTTTTGGAAAGGAATATCCTTATCTAACTCCCGCTATGGCAATAAATCTTGGTATTCAAACAGCATACCAGGAGAGTGTTCTTGTTGATACTCTCAGTGTGGCTGAGAATATTTTTCTTGGCAGTGAAATTCTGAATAAATACAGGTTTTTTGACGGGAAGAAAACTTTACTGCTTGCCCAGGAAAAGCTTGATTCATTTGGTATAAAAATAGATGCCTCTCAGCTTGTAGAAAACCTCTCGACAGCAGAGAAGCAGATAGTCAGCATTGTCAAGGCACTTTCGAGAAACACCAGGATATTAATACTTGACGAACCAACGGCCTCTCTCAGTTCTGAGGAAGTTAAGGTACTCCACAATGTTCTCAGGCGTATAAAAACCACAGGAGTAGGGATTATATATATCTCCCATCATCTCGAGGAAGTTTTTGAAATAGGGGATAGGATTACAGTCTTTAAAGATGGTAGAAAGATAAATACTCATGAAGGTAGAAATGTGGATCAGGGTGCACTGATAAAGGAAATGGTAGGAAGGCCGGCAAGTCTATTTTATTCTAGAGAGGAGATAACTATCGGGGATGAGAGGATCCATCTTCTAGAAGTTAAAAACTTTTCCAAAGAAGGTGTCGTGAATGATGTCAGTTTTTCGGTAAGAAGTGGTGAGATATTTGGAATAGGTGGTATGGTTGGTTCTGGAAGAACCGAGCTTGTGAGATTGATGTTTGGGCTGGATAGGAGAGATAGCGGTAGGTTACTGTTTGATGGCAGAGATATTACACCAAACTCTCCGGTGGATGCCATCAGAAACGGATTATGTCTGATCACTGAAGATCGCCAGAAAACTGGATTGGTACTGGTGAGATCTGTAAAAGAAAATATATCTCTTGCAAAGATGAATGTTTCAAAGGGGACCTTTATTAACCCAAAGAAAGAGGATAAAGAGATACAGAAAATCGTTGAAAGGCTTAGAATTGTGACACCGGGGCTTGATCAGCCTGTGATGTTTCTAAGTGGTGGGAACCAGCAGAAAGTGGTACTTGCCAAATGGTTGTTCACAAACTCTGAGGTATTCATTTTCGATGAGCCCACCAGGGGTATAGATGTGGGTTCTAAAGAGGAAATTTACAAACTTATGATGGATCTTATCAGGCAGAATAAGATAATCATAATGGTTTCATCTGATATGCCTGAACTCATTGCGATGAGCGACAGGATTGGTATAATGAGAATGGGGAAGATGATTAAAATTCTTGATAAACATGAAGTAACGGAGGAAAAAATCCTTTCATACTCAATAGGAGTGGGTGACTAAAATGCCTGAAGAAAATGCAAAAGCAATTCAAACTGGATTAAAGAGTTATCAAAATCCTATTTATACAAACCAGCAGTTTATTCTGGTGGTTATGATCGCAGTAATGAGTATCATAACAACTGTATTTAATCCAAGATTTTTAACCCTCAGGAACATAATAAATATTCTACTTCAGATATCTGTGATTTCCATCGTTTCTGCGGGGGCCACTCTGGTTATGATATCGGGCAATTTTGATATATCTGTTGGCTCGATGGTTGGATTGGCAACTACATCTTCGGCAATTCTGGTCATTAAAGGTTATAGTATCCCTTTTTCAATGCTCATGGGGGTTTTGATATGTATTGTAGCGGGCCTCATTAATGGTACGATTATTGCCAAGACAAGAACTCCATCTTTTATTATTACCCTGGCAATGTTAAGTATATATCATGGTATTTCCCTGATTACAACAGGGGGCATTACAAAGTCCCTCAGGGGTAAGTTTGCAACCCTTGGTAGGGGAGTTAGTTTTGGTATTATTCCCAATCCTGTACTTGTTATGGCCGGTGTCTATATATTTTTGGCTATTGTCTTGAAGTATACAAAGTTTGGTAGAAGAATATATGCAATTGGGGGTAATGAGGAAGCTGCATATCTTTCAGGTGTCAATACCGATTTGAACAAAATATTTATATATGGACTGAACGGTTTGCTGGTGGGTATAGCTTCAGTGGTTCTTCTATCGAGACTTGGATCAGCCTTACCCTCGACAGGATCAGGAATGGAATTAAGAGCGATTGCTGCAGTGGTTATTGGAGGTGTACCCCTTACCGGTGGTAAAGGAACTGCACTGGGAACATTCCTTGGTGTAGTGCTGATGGGTCTTATATCAAATGTGTTGAATCTCTTAACAATAAGTGCTTACTACCAGGAGGTCGCGATTGGATTGATAATAGCAATTGCGGTTGTTGTGAGTAATATAGGAGGGATGAGAAGAAGGTGATTGCATCTGGATTTCTATTTCTCAGAAAACTCGCCATTCGTTCTTTTATGAATGCTGTACTAGAGATTTTAAAGGCAGTTTGCTCTGCAAAATTTATATCAGAATTTTCTGTAAATGTTTTTAATGTTTGAATATTATTTAAGGATGTAGTTGTGTAGATACATTGGATACAATTAAGTGTTTGATTGGATGAGAGGTAAAAAAACGAGGGGTGATTAAAGTGGGAAGCTGGAAGGAAACTGTTGAGAATCCTCTAAATCTCAGGATATATCGGGAAGAGATTAAAGATCGCATTCCAGATGAGATCCTTGATTTTCATATTCATATATTTAACGACAAATCTGTACCGTTGGATGATAGAGGGTTTGAACTCCCTGGTGTTTTTATCAGGGAATATACGGTTTCTGAATTGAAGAATGATCTCAATAATATTTATCCTGGTAAAAAATGCAGAGGTGTAATATTTGGACTTCCGGATAAAAAATACAATCATGAAGTTAATAATGATTATATCCTTGAAAATAGTGACCTCAATGAGTTATATCCACTCAGGTTGGTGAAACCGGATGAAAGTCCAGAGCTCCTGAAAAATGAGCTGATCAAAAGTAAGTTTCTCGGAATAAAACCTTATCCTGATTACGTTTCTTGGAAAAATGTAGAAGATGTGGAAATATTTGATATGGTACCGCACGAGCATATGGAGATAGTAAATAGCCTTGGTCTTATTGTTATGCTTCACATTCCAAGAAATGGAAGACTGGCAGATCCGTTAAATCAAAAACAACTCGTTGAGCTTGCGATTAATTATCCAAAAGCAAAGATAGTAATAGCCCATATAGGAAGGGCTTATTATCTGAAGAATATTATGGGAAATATCGAAAAAATTGCTCCCTATGAGAATATATACTGTGATATTACCATGGTTAATAATTGGGAGGTAATGGAATACCTCTTCAACCATTTTGATCATAGCCGGATTCTTTATGGCACGGATATACCCATTGGACTCTGCGGAGGAAAATCAGTTGAGATAAACGATCAATATACATACGTTACATCCAAGCCATGGAAACTTTCAATTTCTGATGATCACAATAAATTAATCTTTACATCATTTATATATGAAGAGATAAGGGCTATCTTAAAGGCTATTGAACGGTGTGGACTCAGGGAAAGTTTCGTTGAATCCCTTTTTTTTAAAAATGGTATGTTTCTTCTGAATGAAGTTAAACAAAAAAAGCCTCCTGATATTATATCGAACTGATGTCGGGAATCCTTAGAATAGAAAAGGGGATAAATTAAGGAAAAAGTGCATAAGGGGTCACTAATAATAATTTTTCTCTGTATTCTCCTCAGTAGTTTTGGTGGTAAAATGCTCTAAATACTCTATATTCAAATACGGGGTCAATAATGAAATATCTCCTTGGGATTGATATTGGAACAACTGCTACAAAAAGTGCTATTTTCAGCGAGGAAGGAAAACTCATCGATATAGAAAGTAAATCCTATCCTCTTTTCTATCCTGAAAAAGGCTGGGTCGAACAGAATGCTGAAGATTGGTGGGACGCTTTGATAGAAACTGCTAGCAGGCTGGTAAGGAGGAATAAACTCGATGGCAAGATTGTTTCGATAAGCCTTTCAACTCAGGGAGGCGCACTTGTACTTCTGGATAAAAACTTCAATCCGGTATATCCAGCAGTTAGCTGGATGGATACCAGAGCCAGGGATACAAAGGATGAGCTTTTGAAGCATATCAGTAAAAGCGAGTTGTATAGAAAATGCGGATGGCCTATTATTGAAGGCCTGAACTTTCCAACAATCTACTGGTTCAGAAGAAAAAAACCAGAGGTATTTAAAAAGGCCGTATTTTTTGCATCAACTATAGATTATATAAATAAGCTCCTCACTGATAGGTTTGTAATAGATTATACAAACCTTGCATTGACCGAGTTTTTGAATATAGAGGATATGGGATATAACGAGAAGGCCCTCGAGATAACCGGCCTTGATTATAAAAACCTTCCTGAGATAATCCCCTCAGGTGAAATGGTTGGAAAAGTTAAAAAAGAAGTTGCTGATGAAATTGGGATTTCGAGAGATGTTACTGTAATCTCCGGTGCACATGACCAGTATTGTGCAAGTATAGGAGCTGGAGCAACTGAGGTGGGTGATTGTATTCTTTCTGCAGGAACTGCCTGGGTACTTCTTGCAACAGCTGATAAGCTGTATTTTAAGGGTGAAGGTACAGAATCTGATTCTATTATAGGTTCGGTTAATCCTGGTATACATCCAATTAGGGGAAAGTATGGCCTCATGACCTCTGTACCTTTCGGTGGAAATGCTCTTAAATGGTACAGGGATACTTTCAGAAGTAAATTGACATATGAGGAATTGAATGTGGAAGCTCTGAAGGTCAGGCCATGTGCAGATGGATTATATTTCGTACCAATAATGGGTTCAAGAAGCGGTAAGGGAGCTTTTGTAGGGATAGATGGAATCCACAGGATAGATCATTTTACAAGGGCTGTCTTTGAGGGAGTGGCATTTACAAATAGGAGACATATGGAATTAATAGAAGGCAGTGGATTAAAGGTAAGTAGATTAATAATGATAGGCGGGGGAGCGAAGAGCGCTTTATGGCCAGAAATAGTTGCCAGTGTATTGAATAAGAAGATTTTTATCCCGGAGATTAGAGAAGCAGCCTGTGCTGGTGCTGCAGTTCTGGCTGGATATGGAATGGG
This sequence comes from uncultured Spirochaetota bacterium, assembly GCA_964518675.1. Taxonomy (GTDB): domain Bacteria; phylum Spirochaetota; class B62-G9; order B62-G9; family CAZFGQ01; genus CAZFGQ01. Next base: position 35,853 of record CAZFGQ010000013.1, on the reverse strand, counting down.
AGTTTTTAATAGCATAGAAAATGGCAGCATGTTATTCTCAGGAAGTATTACTGTGATTGAACCTGACAGTGGTAATGTAAATGATTACAATTTGTCTTTTAATAGGTTTTTAAGTCTGATTGATGTCGTTTGAGATGAAACTATTTTTGTGGTTCTTGTAAGATCTAAAGAAAGATTAATGCCTGTTTAATGGATATCCTCCATATATATTTTTCACTCCATATTTTTTGCATTTAAATAAAGCTATAATCTTTATAGAAACTGGTATTTATATATTCAATAAAATGATTAATTTTATTTTATTATGATTAATTTAATCATAATAACTATAATTTTAATCATTTTTTATTAATTTTATGCTTGACATAATCTATTATTTTTCTATAATAGTTTCGTTCATTCATATTCTTGACCAATTCAAAACATAAAGAAAGGAGGTGGTTAACTGTTTTATAAACGTCAAGATCTTTTTTTATTTATCAGAAATCAAAAATCCAAGGAGGTAAATTATGAGAAGTGTTAGAAGAAAGGTTTTAATTGGGATCCTGGTTTTGATAAGTGTCCTGTTTCTTTCAGCAGGATTGGTTTTAGCCGGTGGTTCTAAGGCTTCTGGAGAAAAAGAAAAGAAGGCTGTTGAGAAAGAAGCTCCTAAGGAAGAGGTATTTGGTGCAAAACTTCAAAAGCGACTTGCTAGCAGACCACCTGCAAAGCAGGCCGAACCATTAACACCTTCTGATTTCCCGACAAAGTTTTTACCTGGAATTGATAAACCGGGTGTAGTGCCTAAAAAGAGATACTTCGTTGTTTATTCTAATGGTGATATGAATGATCTCTGGCGTTTAAATCATGTGAAAGATATGGAGGCATGGGGAAACAGATATAATGAACAGTTTGGCATAAAGTTTATGTGGGCAAATGCCGGTAACAACTCGGCGAAACAGGTTTCTGATATTGAGTCACTACTGGCGCTTCAGCCAGACCTTTTGATCCTTTCTGCAAATGAAGCAGAGCCTCTATCGGTGATATTTGAAATGTGTCAGGAATTAGAGGTACCATTTATAACAGTTGATAGGGGTATTGCAAGACCTCTTGCATGGGAAGATCCAAATGATATGTATATATGCCACATTTCGATGGATTTTATGTATCAGGGTGTTGTTCAGGGTAAGAAGATAGTTGAATATCTGACAAACAAATACGGAAAACCGATAGGAAATGTTGTTGAGCTTGCCGGTCTTGCGGGATCTGAGCCTGCTATACACAGATCAATTGGATTAAATCTAGTGCTTGATAATTATCCTGATATCAGGATTATAGCCTCCAGACCAACAGCATTTGATAGGAAAAAGTCTTACGAAATTATGAGGGATTGGCTCGAAACGTATCCTCCGGGTTCTATTGATGCGGTAGCTGGTTCTTTTGATGAAGGTATACTTGGAGCCTTACAGGCAATCAAGGAGGCCGGGAGAGATGAACTTGTTGGTGGTCCACTTTTTGGTATAGATGGCGTGAAAGAATTTTTGGAGAATATTGTAAAGGGTGAAACCAATCTTACAACAGAGTGTCCACCATATTTCGGTATGCTTGCATTTGAATATGGTTTAAGATATCTCAATGGTGAAAAAATTCCTGGTCTGGTTATGTTACCTTTGAGAACTTACTCCAGGGATAACCTTGACATTCTTAAAAAACATCTCGAATTGATGGAGAAGTATAAGAAAGATTTTCCACTTGTTGAGTGGGGTGGACATGATCAGTTGAGTGTTGATGTCAGTGATGTATATCCCAAGAACTGGGTTGAGGATCCATCACTTCTTGAAAAACCATACTATCAGACTGATCCGCCGATTGAAGTTCAGTAAGTCACAATATCTATTAACTGCATCGGGCAGGAGCTGGTAGCCCTGCCCGATGATAATTTCTTTTTAATTTATGCAATCAAACTAATAGTTGACTGGAGAGAGAAATTGAAAGAAAAGGTACTTCTTGAAGCCAGAAATGTTTCAAAGTCGTTTCCTGGTGTTAAGGCACTTGATAGGATTAATTTTGAATTGAGAAGTGGTGAGCTCCACTGTCTTGTGGGTGAGAATGGTGCTGGCAAGACTACTTTTGTAAAAATCCTTTCAGGTGCTTATCCGGATTATGAAGGTGAGATTTATTTACAGGGAAAAAGAGTTGAGATAATCAATCCTCTCCAGGCATTTAAGTATGGGATTGCCGCTGTTCAGCAGCATAGGGACCTTGTTCCTACCATGACCGGGGTCGAGAACATTTTTCTTGGAGTGGAAAAGTCCAAACATGGATTTATTGATATGGAAGAGGAGTACAGGAGAGCGCGAGAAATTACCGATCGTTTTGATAAGGATATTGATCTTTTGATACCTGTAAAATTCCTTATTGTTGCAGAGCAGGAAATAATTGCAATAGCAAAGGCACTCCTGAGAAAGCCTGTAATACTGATTCTTGATGAGGCAACAGCCCCTCTGGATAGAAATGAGAGAAAGGTATTATTTGATGTTTTAAATGAGATAAAGAAAGAGGGTGAAATAGGAATAATATTTATATCTCATCATATTGAGGAACTTTTTGAGATAGGAGACAGGGTAACTGTTTTTAAAGATGGTAAACTGGTTGGTACTCGAGATATTGAGGAGCTAACTGTTAATGATGTGATACGAATGATGATTGGTCAGGAAAAGCGTGAGAGATATTCAAAGACAAAAATGAAGATAGGAGAAGAGGTTTTAAGACTGGAAAGAGTTACTGTTCCTGGTTGTCTGTATGATGTGAGTTTGAATGTCAAAAGAGGAGAGGTTGTTGGTATTGCGGGAAGGTTGGGATCGAATAAGGAGAAGGTTGCAGAAGCGATTTTTGGACTTGTAGATATTACCGAGGGAGATATTGTGTTCAAGGGAGAAAAACTTATAGTTGATAGTCCTTCAATGGCTATTAAGGAGGGAATCGGTCTTTTACCCATAGACAGGAGAGAAGAAGGTTTAATTATAAGCAGGGGTGTTATGGAGAATATTGTGCTGACATGGATCAATAAGCTTGGGAAAATATTTTCATCTATGGCAACTTTGAGGGCGAGATCAAGAGAGTTTATTGAGAAGCTTGAGATAAAGGCAACTTCTATAAATCAGCGGGTGGAGTATCTTAGTGGAGGAAATCAGCAGAAGGTTGTTCTGGCAAAATGGCTTGCGGCAGATGCAGATCTGCTTGTATTGCTTGAACCAACTGAAGGAATAGATGTAAAAACAAGATGGGAGATATATCAGATTCTCGAAGATCTTGCAGAGATGGGAAAGGGTATACTTGTCATATCCTCTGATCTGGATGAATTGTTGACTATAAGTGACAGGATATTGGTAATGCGGGACGGAAGGGTGATAGAGGAAGTGATGGGTGATAAAATGAATAAAGAGTATATATTTGAAAAGATAGTTTCAAATGCTAGTAGCTTGTGATGGTTTAAACTATTGTAATTCTTATTTCCGGTAATAATAATAATATTTTGCTGTATCATGTGGGTGATAAGTTGATTTGATATATTACAAAGCCATTATGGCCGGGAGGAAACTTCGGTGGAACTATCAAAGTATATGGTGAAAACTGGAAGATTTTTTATACGCCACAGACTTTTGCTTGTTTATGCATTTTTAGCAATTGCCATGATCATTTATACAGACGGTTTTTTCAATGCCTTCAATCTGGCTTCGATACTTGGATTGAGCTCTATAATGGGTTTTCTGGTCATTGGAGAAGCTCTGGTAATAATTACCGGTGGAATTGATCTTTCGGTTGGTAATGTTGCTAGTTTTTCTTCTGTTATTTGTGCATGGACAATGCTTACATTCGCAGATAAACTACCAACATCCATAGTGGTTGTAATTACAGTATTGTTTGGTATTCTCTGCGGTGTTTTTGTTGGATTTATAAACGGGTTCTCTGTAGCAAAATTGAAAATTACCCCTTTGATTGCAACGCTTGGTGGGTTCTGGATTGCAGTAGGATTGGCAGAATATATATTCTCTGGTGTACCGACTCCCCTGGCAATAAAATCTTTCAGCCTGCTTGGGAGATTGAAGGTTCTTAAGATTTTCCCTCTTCCTTTTATCTTTTTTAGTTTCTGCTCTTTGCTTGTTTTTATAATTCTTGAAAAAATGAGGATTGGAAGATATGTATATGCAGTGGGTGGATCAAAGGATGCCGCTTACCTCTCTGGTATAAAAACAGAAAGGGTATTAATATGGTGCTATACCCTTTCGGGTATTTTTTCTGCAATAGGTGGAATTTTTTTGGCGGCCTGGATGTCAGTGGGAGATAGTAGGGGAGCAATGGGTTATGAATTTATTGCAATCACTGCTGTTGTTATGGGTGGATTTTCTCTTTTCGGAGGTGAGGGGAATCTGTGGGATGCTGTGATTGGAATTATAACTCTGCAAACCATAAGAAAGATTATACCCCATTTAATGATTTCTACTTTTTATGAAGATGGTATAGTTGGGGCAATACTTTTAATTGCTGTTTTGCTGAGTGTGACCAGGATTAGAAGGCACGGTCATTCTAAAGCATGAAATGGATTCCGGTTATTAATTGGGCTCGTTTTGTAGATGATTAATAAGATAGATTGGTTTTTACACTGATTTATTGGATATTAATGCAGTCTTTATTGAAATCAGAGATAACAGAGTTTTACAGCGAGGTATAAACTATGGAAATTACTAAAAAAGCAAGAAAAGTAGATTTGTGGGACTTTATACGTTCTAATAATCATCTCGTTACCCTGGTTACATTGATGATTATTGCCACAATCGTTACGAAAGGTATCTTTATAAAACCTTCCAACCTTTCATCTATTATCCTTCGTGCTTCAATTCTTGGAACAATTGCAATTGGACAAACACTTGTGATTTTAACGGCAGGTATTGATCTATGTGTTGCTGCCAATGTTGGTTTTACAGTTGCGATGATGTCTCTCTCACTCCGTATGGGAATAGGACCACTTTTAACAATGGCAATAGGTATAACCGCACCTACTGTAGTTGGATTTTTAAACGGACAGCTGGTGGCCAGAACAATGGTTCCTCCTTTTATAGTAACTCTTGCTACAAGCATGATAATATGGTCGACTAATCTTGCGGCAGTGGGTGCTCATGCTACGGTGTTTTATGAAATTCAAGAGTATATCAATAATATTATGTCATTTATCCCAATTGTGGGTGCCCAGGCATTTCCTGCCATAGTTTGGATATTCTTCTCGATTTTCTGGATCCTGATACTCAGGTACAGTACTTTTGGGCACAATGTTTACGCAACTGGTGGTAAGGAGAAAGCCGCTTTTTTCAGTGGTGTTAAGGTAAAAAGGGTAAAAATACTCGTTTATACATTCAGTGGTTTATTTGCAGGTATAGGCTCTCTTCTGTATTGTTATAAACTTGGTGGAACAAATCCCGTTGCTGGGAAAGAGTTTCTGCTTGAATCGATAGCGGCAACCGTAATAGGAGGGACTTCATTGTATGGTGGTGAAGGTAAGATGTTTGGTACATTTATAGGCTCACTTGTGATGATTATCCTTGTTAATTTCATGAATATTGCAAATGTAAATCCGTTCATTCAACAATCAATAATAGGAGGAATATTTATTGGTTTCGTATATGCGCTTGATAGGGTAAGAACGTTGAGATTAATGAAGTTGTATCAGAAAGAATAGATATCCAGTAGAAAAATATTGCGATAGTACAAGAATATTGAAAAAGTTTTAAATAGGAGATGATGCTATGGATAGAGTAGAGGAATATAAGGCTAAAGTGGATAAAATAAGAAGGTTTATGGATAAAAATGGTCTAAAGGGAGTTCTGTTAACAACCCAGCATAATTTTTCATGGTTATCATGTGGTGGGGATAATCAGATTATTCGTGGAAGAGAAATTGGGTTTGTAAGCTTCTTTATTACAGGAGATAAGGTATATCTGGTTACAAACAATATCGAGATGCCAAGAGTTTTAAATGAAGAAGTATTGGGGATACCTGTTGAACAGTATGAATATGTTTGGACTGAAGATGGAGTAAAGGATATGCTTGGTGATATTGTGGTAGATGGGAAAGTGGCCTCTGATGCTAATTTCCCTGGAACTATAAACATGGAAAGTGAGATAGGTTTACTAAGAACTCCTCTGCTTGCACCGGAGATTGAAAGGTACCGAAAATTGGCCAGAATGTGTGAGATTTCCTTGAATGAAACAATGAAAGAAATAGAAGTTGGTATGGAAGAGTATGAGATACAGGGAATAATAGGGGGTAAGCTTCTTTCAAAGGGAATATACCCCGTCGTATTACTAGTTGGAACAGATGAACGTATTTTTAATTACCGACATCCAATGCCAACAGAGAAAAAGCTTGAAAGGTACTGTATGGTTGTGATATGTGCACAGAGATGGGGTCTGATACTGAATATGACGAGATTGGTTTACTTTGGTAAATTAACTGATGAAATAAAAGAGAGATACGAGGCTCTTCATATTGTTGATATGGCTTACATTACTGCCACAAGGGTAGGGAATAGAATAAAGGATATTTTTGAGGTAGGAAAAGTGGCATACAAAAGTGTAGGATATGAAGGTGAAGAGAAAAAACATTTTCAGGGTGGTACATGTGGTTATCTTACCAGGGAACAGGGTTTGGATCCATACAATGCTTACGAAATTTCTGACGGAGAGATATTTGCTCATAATCCTACCATAACGGGGACGAAAATAGAAGATTCGATAATGATAAAAAATGGTAGATATGAGGTATTAACACTTTCGGATGACTGGCCATCTAGGGAAATGGAACATAATGGTATTGTACTGAAGAGGCCGGAAATTTTGCAGAGGTGATTAAATTCTGTATTGTTGACACATTTTGATTTGTTAATAATTGCTCATAAAGAAAAAATAAATAAATTATATGATAATTGTAGATTGTTATAATGTATTATTTTTAATTTAAAAATATCCGGATATAGAAATGGGTAAGTATAGAAATGGGTAAGATAGAAGAGAGAAAAAAAGAAATTATGAAGATGCTCTCTGTAAATGATTTTCTCAAGATAGAGGATCTCGTTAGGAACCTCAGTGTATCCGAAGCAACTGTCAGGAGAACACTGGTTGAGCTTGAAAAGGAAGGAAAGGTTATAAGAACGCATGGAGGTGTAAAGTTATTTTATTCAAAACCGGGAGTATATCTGTTTAATAAGAGAGCCAGTATTAATGTAAAACAGAAGACAGCGATAGGTAAGAAGGCAGCTTCATTGATTAATTCTGATGAAATAATATTTTTTGATTCAGGTACAACAGTGCTGAAGGTGGCGGAAGCACTTGATCAGAGAATTAAATCGGGGCAGGTTGAGAATATAACAGTAATAACCAATTCGATCGCTGTGGCAGAGGTATTAGGAGATTCTTGCAGGGTAATATTACTTGGGGGTCACGTAAGACCTTATAGAAAGGATGTTAGTGGACCAATAGTTGAGAAAAATATAAAGATGTTCAGGGCTCACAAGTCGTTCATAGGAACTGATGGGATAACTTTAAGGGAAGGACTTATGACCACTGACGAGTATACATCAAAGATTGATGAGGAAATGGTGGCAAGAGGGCAAAAGGTATTTCTAGTTGCTGACTCATCAAAGTTTAATAATCCCTCATTTGTAAGTTATGGGTCAATAAAGGATGTTGATCTCATTATAACAGATGATGATTTGGATCCGGAAATGGAAAAAGAGTACAGGGCTTTTGGAGTAAATATCATTTTAGTGAAGGTTGATGAGATTGAAAATCATTAATTTATAATTTCATATTTGGATGTCAGCATTGGTGGATATTTTTATCAGTATCTATCCTGAAGGTACTAAATTACCTTCTTTAATTTTTTATACATTCAGATTAATAATGGAGTCCCGGTTATAAAATATTGTGCAAATATTTCAATAAAAAATGGAGGTGAAAATGCCAATTGTAGAAAGAGAGTTCAAGATAGGTCTTCTGGTAACCGCTCTATTGGAGGACAGGTTTAACAAAACCGGACACATCAGGCCACAGGCAAGGAAAGCAGCGGTTGAATACGAGAAGAAGCTTTCTGCGTTTGGTAATGTGATAAATCCAGGATTTTTTGAGTATGAGGATGAAGCTGTAAGGGCAGCGAGGAAATTAAAGGGTGAAGATGTTGATATGATAGTTTTCATTGAACTTGCCTACCAGAAAGGGTTAATTCCGATGCGAGCCCTCCTAGGGCTTGATGTTCCGATAGTGATCTGGAATACCCAATTTATCAGGGAGTTTGGTAGTGATGCTGATTTCGATCTTATCATGTTAAACTCAGGAATGGCCGGTCTTCCTGAAGTTACAAGTTCTCTTATAAGATCAAAGAAGGATTTTTTTATAGTTGTAGGGGATATAGATGATGAAGAAGCTTTGGATGAGATAGAAAACTACATCAAAGCTGTTAGGACGGTGAGTAGATTAAAGAATGCCCGAGTAGGGATTATTGGGCATCCATTCGAGGGTATGACTGATCTTATGCAGGATAATTATGCTGTGCTTGAGAAGTTTGGTGTTACCGTTTGGCCTGTGGATCATGACCTTGTAATTGATGCATTTTTGGGTGTGAGGGAAAAAGAGGCAGAGGAACTGATTGAAAAGGAAAGAAATAGAGGAAGGAATATCAAGGTCGATAATGAGATGATGGTGAGGTCAGCCAAACTTGCCCTGGCTTTGGAGAAAGTGGTCAATGATTATAAGGTGGATGCTATCGCTGAGTTTGATCAGGTTTGGCTCTCTGATGAGAGGGTGGGTATAATCCCGTTTTTTGGAACCTCAAGAATGGTTGAGAATCATGTTCCTTTTACATGTGAAGCTGATGTTCTGAGAGCAATTGCAATGTTAATTCTTGAAGAGATTGCTGGCCACTCAACCTTTTTGGAACATTACATCCTGGATTATAAAACAAACCTCATGTTTAATTCTCATGATGGTCATGGTAATCCATCACTTGCAGATGAAAAATTCGGTGTGGATATTGTGCCCACCATTTATTACGAGGGTGTTCATGGGTTTGGAGCATCATTTAATTATTCCTATAAACCTGGTAAAGTCACATTATTTTCAATTGGGAATATTGGCGATGGTAATTTCCAGTTTATTTCAAGTCAGGGTGAATTTAAAGAAATGAAACCCAGGGATATTGCCGCTCCTCAAACATTTTTCCGGTGGGAGAAAAATGATATTAAAGAATTTTCTAAGAAATGGCTTTATGCAGCACCGTCACATCATCACACCGCCGCCTATGGAAGTCTCAATGATGTAATTTCAATAATGGCCGGTATGCTTGGAATTAATCATAAGGTAATATGATGATGTTCTTTTAAAAAGGAGATGGAATGTACCTTACATTTGATGTTGGAACAACTTCTGTCAAGACTGTTCTTTATGATAAAAATGGAGGAATACTCCATAAGGTAATTAAAGAGTATAAACTTGAAAGTCCCAAGGTTGACTGGTATGAGGTTAATCCTGAGGAATATTGGAATGCCGTTATGGATGGGTTTTCTGAAATACTGAAAGTCTCCGGGGTTGACCCATCCCAAATAAGAACAATTTCAGGTTGCAGTCAGGGAGAAACTGTAATCCTTCTTGATAGTGAGGATAATCCTATAAGACCGGCAATTGTTTGGATTGACAACAGGGCAATTGATGAAGTGGAGGAGCTGAAGAAAGTTGTCTCCAGAGAAGAGTTTTATCTTACTACTGGACTCATTGAAATGGAACCCACCTGGTCTGTATTTAAACTGATGTGGATTAAAAACCATGAACCTGAAAACTTCAGGTTAATTGATAAAATTTTTCTTGTTGAAGATTATATAGTGTATCGGTTAACCCAGAGATTTGTTTCCTCTTGTTCGCTCCTTACTTCAACCGGTCTTATTGATATTGTTAAAAAAAGATACTGGGACAGAACAGTTGATTACCTTGGAATAAGGGATAAATTACCCGAGATGGTGCCGGAAGGAAGTATAGTTGGAAAATTAGTACCCGAGATTGCCTCCAGACTCGGTTTAACTGAAAATACTCTGGTTATTAAAGGTTCTATGGATCAGGCAACAAGTGCTGTTGGTGCTGGTAATATCGATCCGGGCATAATTACAGAAACAACAGGCTCTGCTCTGGTAGTGGCCATTACCAGTGAAGAGCCTGTTATGAAAAAAGACGTGCCATTACCGTTGCAGCCCCATGTGATCGAAGATCGGTATCTTATTCTTCCATATGCACAAACAGCTGGAATTGTTTATAAGTGGTTTAAGGATGAGTTTGGTGGGGATCTTATGGGTGATTCGGATAGGTATGATGAATTAAACAGGCTTGCTGAATCGGTAAAACCAGGAAGTGATGGTCTTATTGTTTTGCCATTTTTGGCAGGTGCCTCTTACCCTGAAAATGATCCTTATGCAAAGGGTGTTTTTTATGGTGTTACATTGAAACATACCAGAGGCCATTTTGTAAGAGCTATAATGGAGAGTATAGCATTTATGCTTAAAAAGATTTTACTAAACGTTGAAAAGTCAGGAATAAAGGTAGATGAGGTTCATTCGATGGGTGGTGGTGCAAAGTCAGATTTTTGGCTCCAAATTAAGGCAGATGTTTGTGGATTTCCATTTATAAGGATGAAAGAGGAGGAAACCTCAACCCTTGGGGCTGCAATAATCGCGGCAACAAGAATAGGGGATTTTTCATCCGTAGAAGAAGCGGTTCGGTTGATGGTAAAAAAGGATAGAGTTTTTTATCCAAGGGAAAATTTGAGAGGCCTTTATGATGATATGTTCGATTCGTACAACAAAATTTATTACTCATTGAAACCTATATTTCGAAAATCTGCATTTCCAGATAATCTATAAATAATCCGGAGGAATAAAATGGGAAAATTAAAAGCGGGGTATGTTGCATTTGGTACACAGTATTATGAACCATCACGCTTGAAGGAAATCAGCGCAAGGGCTGAAAAACAATTGATTGAAGCGGGTATAGAGCTTGTTAAAACGGATCCTGTGTTTGGTGAAGATAAAGAGCCGGAGAGAGCAATAAAAGAATTAAAAGCGAAAGAATGGGATTTTCTTATAGCAAACATAGTTAACTGGGTTGAGATAAGGGGAGTTACAAGGGTTCTATTGGAGTTTCACGATAAACCCATTGTTCTCTATAGTTTTGGTGGTTTTACAGAGGGTGATACTCTTATCTCCCCTGCAGCAGGGGCTGGTTCCACGGCTCTCAGGTATCCACTTGAGCAATGGGGATTTAAGTTTAAGTATCTTTTCAATGCACCTGATTCTCCAATGGATGTGGATGCTATTGTTAAGTTTGGAAGGGCTTCTACTGTAATAAAAAAGCTTCGTTATGCGCGTATTGGGATGGTTGGGTTCAATGATATGGGATTATATACTACAGGATTTAATGCCACACGTTTGAGAAGAGAGATAGGTCCAGAGATAGAAAGTATTGATATGCTTCAACTTAAGAACTTAATGGATTCTTTAGACTCAAATGAGGTAAAGAATGAAACGGAACGTATTACAAAAGATTGGGAGTATCCTCTTGGAAAACCTGAGGATGAAGTTATCGAGAAAGCGGTGAGACTGTATATGGCCACTCTTAGAATATGCAAGGAGAAAAACTTCAGTGGATTTTCCTATAAGTGCGTTGATGGGATAGATCTTGAAATGGGATTGATACATGCTGTTCCTGCCTCTCTTGTAGCATCTGCGGGGATACCATACATTGATGAAAATGACGTTGGAAATTTGGTTGCGGAGATGATGCTGCACTGGATTTCCGAGAAACAGGTGATGTTTCTTGAGCATTATGAGCATCATACTGATTGGATATTGCTGGGGGAAGATGGATATATTCCAAATGATTTTATTGATGGTAAACCACGTATAAAGGATGTTTCAACGGTTTTACTAAAGGGTATAGCCCATTGTTCAAAAATGAAAACAGGGAGAATGACTCTTGCGAGTTTGGCAGAGGATAAGGAAGGCTATAGAATGCACATTGTTACAGGTGAGGCTAAAGAGCCGCCACAATGGGTTGAAATGGGTGTACCTCTTCCTTCCTGGCCGAGTGTAAAGTTTTACCCTGATGTACCTGTTAGACAGGTACTTGATAATGTTTTGTCCCAGCATTTTGCTGCTGTGTATGGTGATTATGTAGAAGAATTGGTGAATATCTGTTACCTGCTGGATATTAAAGCGGTTGTGGATGCAAAATAGTGGTTATTTATTGTTTTATTAACTATAAAGATGGATTCTGGTAGTCATTACTGTAATGATATCAATATAGATATAGATTGTGAATAGTATTTAGATACTGTCGAATTTAAAGAAAAGGAGCTATTTATGAGTGGAAAAGAAGTAAGAATGGGAAAATTGCTTGGGGAAGGTAAAGCAGTTGTTGTGGCAGCTGATCATGGGGCATATATGGGTCCCTTTGCCGGAATTGATGAGCTGCCAAAACAGATTCATGCATTTAAGAAAGCTGATGCTATACTGCTTATGCCTGGAATGGCTAAATTGTGTGGTGATTTTTTTGCCAAGAAGGATGCTCCGCTTTGCATAATAAGGATTAATTATGCAACCCATTATATAAAGGCATATAATTATCCTCGTGGATATAACGAAAGATTCATTTCGGTCAAGCAGGCAGTTTCTTTGGGTGCTGATATGGTCATGGTTTCACTCCTTTTTACGGGGGACGATGAAGCAAATACTAGAAATATTACCCAATTTGGTGAGTACGTGGAAGAAGCGGCAGGGCTGGGTATACCTATCGTTGGAGAATACATCCCTATGGGGAGTATTGATCGTTTTAATGAAGATCCAGAAAAATTGCTTCTCGGCACTAGAGCACTTGCTGAGTTTGGTGCTGATTTGATGAAAACCGTGTTTATAAATAATTTTGAAGAGGTTGTTAAAACATCGATAATTCCCGTTTTAGCTCTGGGAGGAGCCAAAACGGATAAGCCATTGGATTCATTTAAGATTGCATCTAGTGCCGTTAAAAAAGGTGCTGCAGGAGTCGTTTTTGGAAGAAATGTGATATGCGCGGAGAATCCTGCCAAGTATCTTGATCTATTAATCTCTGTGGTAAAAGAGGGATTACCACCGGAAGAAGCGGATAAAATGTATAAATAAAGTATATTTTTATTTTTAAGGCTGGTTAGATAATATTCAGATCAATTTTTAATTGATCCTGGCTAATAGACGGTAAGGAGTGTTGATAATTTTTATCATTTAAATTACTTTGATATCCATTAGTTTGCAGAAATCGGATAGTTCTTTTATATGATTTCCGTAAGATAATATGTAGTGTTGACCCAGAACTTTCTGGGCAAAATCTTCTACTGGTGTGTCAATGATTACCTCAAGTCCTGGAAGTTGAGGGGCGGGAGGTTCCCATCCCGCCTCTTCCCATTTTCTTGGTTCTACAGCTTCCCCGGTTAAAATATGCATTACCAGCTCGTCACTCTCCCACGAGAGCCTTGAAAGGGTAACTATGCCTGTTTTTACTTTTGATACATTCAAAATACCTCCTGAGAGTTCTCCAAAACGAGTTAGGGTAAATGTGGTTTGACCTTCCACTATTTCTGAAGGTACATAATCAGGAACGCCCATAAGTAGCCTATCTTCCATAAACTCATAAAACTCAAAATACGGCGCAATTTGACCTGTCAATGAATGAACAACCAATTGTGTGATGCTCCCTGGAATATCATTTTCTGGAGTTGTCATGATTCTGAGTTCATCTGAGATTAAGGTAAGGATCATCGCTGGTGGAAAATTGAGGAGTTTTTTCATACCATCTACATCAATAAGGGTAATTGCGTTGTATTTTCTTTCTTCAATTTTGTCTTTCAGTGCCAGGAAGTAACGTATGCCCTTTATTAAGAGTTCATCCTCTGGTTTTTTAATGAATTGCCATTTGCTTTTTATTTTTTTGAGAACATCATTTATCCTATCCTCAGAGATTTTCTCACTTCTCTGAACTATTTCGAGGATATCGAAAAACTCAACTTCAGTTCCGATTTTTGATTTTAGAGAAATTGGGTTGTAGAGAGTTGCGTAAAGGTTCATATCTCTGTGTCCCATTGAACCGATTCTGGCATATTTTAGATAATTCAGTGCACGACATATTTCACCAAAACGCTTGATTTCATCAAGTGGGGAGGGCTTCACAATACAGTTGTAGACAAACTTAAATCTGTAATTTAAATCCTTTAGGACTTTTCTTAAAGCAGATGTTCCTGCCTGGTCTGCGGTTGTGATGAGGGTACCATCTTTGTAATATCCACAGAGACCCCACAGGAGCATTGGGATGTGGGAGTATTCCTGTGCAATACTGATAACTGCATGTGATGGGATCCATCCCGCAATGCAGAGGATGAGAAGATCAAATCGTTCTTTAGATAAATCTTTTAGGGCTCTTTTTACATCTTTTGCTTCAGGATCATCCGATACTGGAGGGGTTAAAACAAGATCAAAATCAATTGATTTAAGCTCTTCAATGGCGGTTTTGCATTTTTTGTTAATAATATCTTTGGGAGTGTTAACCTCACCAAAACAGACAAACCCCGCCTTTACTTTTCTCATTTTCTTACTCCTGCAATAGTTTTCAACCAAAAAGTGAGTATGTAATCGCTCAGGAGTTTTATATTTATGTATAGTTTGTGGCTCAGTATATTTTTTAATCCATATTTTATTTTTGTTTGCTAGGACTTATTCAGTTTTTCTGTGTGTTTTTTGATGTGTTTTTCAAACACCTCCAGTACTCTATCTGCCTGGGATTCCGTGATTACCAGTGGTGGTTTAATTTTTAATACATTTCCTAGACCTACGAATTTGCTTTCGCCAAAGATTACACCATCTTCAATGGCTTCTTTTACAATCTGATGCGTTATATCATTTGCAGGTTCTTTTGTTTTTCTATTTTTTACAAGCTCAATTCCAATCATCAGTCCCGGGCCACGGATATCCCCTATTATTTCGTACTTTTCCTGAAGTTCTTTCAGTCTTTTTGTAAAGTATTCACCCATTCGTCGTGCTTTTTCAATGAGATTTTCCTCTTTTATAACCTCAAGTGTTGCTATGGCTGCTGCAAATGAAACAGGGAAATGAGCAAATGTGTACGAGTCTGTAGCTGGCTGAGGTGGTTTCAGGTCTTCCCTTAGCATAAAACCTGCGAGTGGGAATCCACCACCTATTGATTTACCAAAAGTAAGAATATCAGGAGCCACGTTATACAATTCTGCAGCGAACATTGCACCAAGGCGACCAAAACCAGTCTGGATCTCGTCAAATATTAGAAGAATGCCGTATTCATCACATATTTCTCTAATTCTTTTAAGATAACCTTCTGGATACTCAATCATCCCACCATTTGCCTGAAGGGGCTCTATCATAAAGGCAATTATAGGTTCTGATCCTTTTTCAATTACAGTTTTTACATATTCCGCGCATTGAAGATTGCATTTTGGATATTCAAGATTAAGCGGGCACCTGTAACAATATGCATTTGGGACTCTAATGAAGTTTTCCATAAATTGAGAGAAAAGGGAGCTTACCGGATGATAGGGCCAGCTTGCTGCAATAGTTGCAAGGGTTCTTCCGGAATATCCGTCGAATGGTACGAGAAACTTTTTGCCCTCTGGATTATTCGTTATGGCAAGCTTAAGTGCAGATTCATTTGCCACAGAACCGTGAAGACTGAATCCTATTTTTTTAAGGTTGAATGGTGCAATATCTGCTAATCTTTTGAGAAGTATGAGCTTGGGAATGGTTTCAAAGCTGGTTCTAACATGGGTGATTTTTTTTATCTGCTCGATTGCTGCATTCATCACTTTTGGGTGACCAAATCCTATATTGAATGTCCAGGCCTGTGATGTACAGTCGATGTATTCCTTTCCATTGATATCTTTTATAATGGCACCCTTGCCACTATCAATTATTATTGGCAGTCCTCCGCCAACTGAACCTGAAGCCAGGTATTTCCTTCCTTCATCAAGTTCTTTCGGGTCATAGTTTTCTAACATTATATCTGCCCTCCTGAAAGTTTTGAGTTTATTCTTAATTCAGTAGTATGTTATTCTTACATTTCAAGAACTACCTTAAGCCCTTCTTTTCTCCTTATAACCTCCATTCCCTCTTTTATCTCCTCAAGTTTAAACCTGTGAGTTATAAATCTTTTCAATCCAAGAGAAGGTGCGATTAGGGCTGCTCTTCTAAAATCATCAATTGTTGAATCGATACTCCCAAAAACGGTGATTTCATTATAATGGATAATATTTGGATCCAGTGTCCATTGACTTCCGTGGGGAAGTCCTCCAAATACGAGTAGATTGCCGCCTTTCTTAACTACCTTCAAACCACTTTCTATAGCCCCCACGCTTGGTGCGGCTATAATAACGTGATCAGCTCCATTGGTTCCGAAATGTGCATGTACGTTTTTCTCCCATCCTTCTTTACCTGAATTGATTACTGTATCAGCGCCAAAGGATTTTGCTTCGTCTAGTCGACCTTCAACAACATCGGCTATTCCTACCTTTATTGCTCCTATTTTTTTTGCAACAAGCATATGGCAGATACCGATTGGGCCTGCACCGAATATTAAAACAGAATCCCCTGGTTTGATCTTCAGCTGCTGTTGCCCGTGGAGACAGCAGCTCAGAGGTTCGATCATTGTCCCCTCTTCATCGGATATATCTTCCCCGATTTTTACAAGAACACCGCGTTCAACACCTTTTTTAGGAATTAGCATGTACTCGGCGAAACCACCCTGATGAGTAACTCCAAATACCGCTACATTTTCACAGAGATTTTCTTCACCTTTAATACAGAACTCACACTGCCCACATCCGTAGATCGGAGCAACGACAACCCTTTCTCCTTTTTTATATCCCGTAACTCCAGGGCCTGTTTCATATATTTCACCGGTTAGTTCATGACCAAGAATAACGGGCAACCTGTATCTTTCTTCTATACCATTAAAGTATCCCCTTGCGTCTGAACCACATATGCCGCATGTTCTTACCCTGAGTAGTACGTCTCCTTCTTTAACTTCAGGGATTGGAATTTCCTCTATTCGCATGTCCTCTTTTTCACCATAAAAGAGAGCTGCCTTCATTTTTCTGGTATTTTTTGCCATTATTGTTTCCCTTTATGAGAGTTTTTTGCCTAGCTATAATTATATGTTTTTATTTGTTTATTTTTCACATATATTAACACATTTTTAATTAAACTTCAATAACTTTTTTAATTTTACTCCAAGAGTATATTTAAATAGATGAGTTTTCTTAATTATATTTAACATTCTTATGGGTTAAAATATCATATTTTGTGATAATTTAATGCAAATAATTGATAGATTTAGTTAATATTTTTCAAATTTTCCATTGACTTAGTCAAATTATATGGTATAATGAAACACCAGATTTTGTAGATATTTTAAATGATGTGTAATGTGATTTATTAATTTCAATACAATATTTAATTACCAAAAAATAGAGGAATTATTCGATGAGTTACGACCTAAAACCGAGGATTGGACTACTTCCGTTAATGCTTGAGATGTACAGAAAGTATGTGCCCCAGATTCCACACAAGCAAAAGAGTTTTATTGATGAGGTTAAGAACAGGTTTCAGGATTCTCTTGATGTTATTGATGCTGAGATTTCATCTACGAATGGCGATGTAGAAAAGGCTATAAAGCTATTCGAGGATAAAGATGTTGATTTAATTGTAGTTCTTTTTATTTCATACGCAACAAGCCTATCGGTACTTAAACCACTGCTTGAAACAACATTACCGGTACTCATGTTTAGCACTTCTTCCAAAAGCGGTTTTGGACATGGGTTTACCATGGATGACATACTTCTCAATCATGGTATTCACGGTTATATGGACCTTTCCAATGTTCTTCGTAGGTTTGGCAGGAAATTTATCTTTGTTGCTGGTAAGAAAGATGATTTAATGGCGATTGGTAAAATTAACGAATGGGCTATGGTTTCTTCTGGATATAAAAAATTGAAAAACACAAAAATAGGGCTTGTAGGGTATACATTTGATGGTATGGGAGATTTTGGGGTTGATACAACAAGACTCTATGGAGCAATTGGCCCTGAAGTGGTGCACATTCCGCTTGATTTGATAGCAGAAAAATTGAGGGAGGTTAGAAGCGAGGAGATTGAGAGAGAAATTAAGAGGGATTTAAAAAACTATGATAAAGAATCCTCTGTCTCTTCAGATATTCTTGAAGAATCTGAGAGATTTTACATAGCGTTGAAAAGAATAGTTGAAGAGATGGAGTTAAATGGAATTACAATGCATTTTCAGGGGGTTCTTGAAAATCCTGATATAAAAACAGTGCCTTTTCTTGCAATATCCAAGTTACAGGATGAAGGTATTGTTTATGCTGGAGAAGGCGACGTTCTCGGAGTTACAGGTGGGCTAATACTGAAAGTTCTCAACAGAGAGGTATATTTTACAGAACCTTTCTGTCCGAGTTTTGATAATAATAGCATACTTATGGCCCATATGGGTGAAAGTAATCCGGCCTTCGGAAAGAAGGTGGTCCTGAGAAGAAAAAAGTTTGCTTTTGGTAGGGCGATTGACCCGGTAATAATGGATATTGAAATTGAAGAAGGGGAGGCGACATTTATAAATTTCGGGATTGGAGCCGGTAATGATTTCCAGATAATAACATTTTCTGGAGATGTGAGTAGAGGATTTAAGGCATCTCCTGATGTTGATATGCCATATTTTTTCTTTAAACCACGTGTAGGCCTGGCTGAGTTTCTTGAGAGGTACTCCTGCTGCGGAGGAACGCACCATCTCTCGATGAGTAGGGGTTCTGTTAAATCTTTTCTTGATAAAATGGCTTATCTGCTTGGTGTTGGCTATATAGACCTGGATTTATTGTAGATCAACCAGACCAGACTGTTGGTGCTCCTTTGAAAAAGTTCTGATAAGTAGTTTTTCCTGTAAATATCTTAGTCGAAGATTTTTGAGCCTTTATTTCAATAATTTCTCTCACCAATAGTACTGATGTTATGTGAGAATTAAAACAATAATGGGTGATAGTTGTGATGACATCTAAAGAAAGGGTATTAAAAGCTATAAGGCATAAGGAAACGGATAAGTTGCCTGTTGATCTAGGCGGTAGTCTTGTAACAGGTATACACATATTCTCATACAATTCTTTAAGGCAGGCTCTGGGTGTTAGTTCTGGACTCCCTGTTCTTATAGATACAAGTCAGATGCTTGCCCTTGTTGAAAAAGAGGTAACAGAAGTTTTACAGGTAGATACGGTTCCACTTATGGGAGTTTACGACCCTATGGGTGTTAAAAATGGGGTAGGGTATAAGACTTTCAGTTTTCCGAATGGGCTTAAGTGTCTTGTTTCAAAAGATTTTAATCCTAAGCAGGAAAGTGATGGATCATTTTATATTGAGAAGGGAGGAAACCTTTTCTGCATGCCGAGTGGTGGATTTTACTTCGATCTGAGAAGGCCTGCTTTAAAGGGTGTAAAGACGATTAAGGAAATTACAGAAAAGTTTGATTTGTCTCCATTTTCAAAAGAAGAGGCTGATTACTATAAAAGGGAAGCTTTAAAATTAAAGGGAACGGATAAGGCGGTGATAGGTGAAATGTTCGCAACATATGAGGTTGAATTCTATTTTGGATATGAGGAGGCTTATATAATCCTTTTTGAGAATAAAACTCTTATTATGGATTTTCTCGAATTGATTACTGATATGTATATAAAAAACTTTGATATTTTCAATTCTTCTGTTGGGAATGTAGTTGATATCCTCGTTGTTTACAAGGATCTTGGAAATCAGCTTGGCCCTTCTATATCACCTGATTTAGCCAGAGAGGTGTTTTTCCCCTCAATGAAAAGGTTCGTTGAATATGTAAAAACGCATTCAGATTATGCAATTATGCTTCATACGTGCGGTGCTGTGTACGAGTTCATACCCGATATTATTGACTGTGGTTTCGATATTTTGAATCCAGTACAGATATCTGCAAGAGGAATGGATCCTGAAAAACTTAAAAGGGATTTTGGAAAAGATATATGCTTTTGGGGCGGTGGGGTTGATACCCAGAAGACCCTTCCTTTCTGCAAGCCGGATGAAATAAGAGCTGAGGTTAGAAAGAACTGCTCTATTTTTGCGAAAGGAGGAGGGTTTGTGTTTACACCTGTACATAATGTCCAGGCAAATGTTCCTCCTGAAAACGTGATTGCAGCTTTCAGCGAGGCGAATGATTTTAAATTATAATCCATGAAAGGGGGTGGTAGAGGAGGGTTTAATTTTTTAAATGCGAATTGATTTTTAAATCAAAATTTTTGTTTAATAAGGAGGGAACAGAATGAAAAGGAAGACCTTAATAAGCTTTTTGGTGGTTGTGCTTTTAATTGGATTGGCAGCTGTCTTTTTTGCTGGGAAGGAGAAAAAGGCAGCGGTTGAGGAGGGGGCTATCACCGAGCCAGAAACCCAGGTTACCCTGGACTGGTGGTTTCAGGACTGGACTGGTGGAGTAAACTGGAATAAAGATTTTATAGCAAAGTTTGAAGCCAAGCATCCTAATATCAAGATAAATTTAATTCCGGTTCCTTTTGATGATCTTTACGCCAAGTTCATTCCTTCTATAGCTCAGGGTAATGAGCCAGAATTAATGTTTGGTTACGATGAATGGCTCTCTGGTAAAGATGTTTCGAAGTTATTTTATCCCTTAACACCGAGCCTGATGAGTATTGAAGAGTTTAAAAAGTACGTTTATGAGCCTCCTCTTAAGAATGTTACGGGATCTGATGGTAACATCTACGGGTATCCTTATGTTACAGGCGCTAATGCATTTGGGTTTACCTATCATAAAGATCTATTTAGAGAAGCAGGGATAGATCCAGCCAGTATCAAAAGCTGGGATGATATAAAGGCTGCTGCAAAAAAACTTACTGAATACAACCCTGATGGATCCATAAAGAGAAGTGGTATTCTCTTCTCATATACAGAAACTGCAAATGCATTCCTCGATATGATTCAGATGCAGGGAGCCAGGGATAAGGTATTCAATCCGCAGACTCATGAATGGAACTTCAATATTCCTGAAGCAAGAAAGGCAATGGAAACTTTTAAGTGGTTTGTGGATAATAAGGTGTATGATCCAACATCAGGCGATCCGTTTACGTCTTTTCCAAACAAACTTGGTGCAATGCTTCTAATTGGGCCGTGGAATGTTGGTGCTACAATGACAAACTTTCCCGAACTTGATGTGGGATACATAATGATGCCTCCCTTTCCTGACCCCAACAGGAAACTTGTACTGGGTTCAATTGTAAGCTATGGAACTCTCTTTGTTTCCAAGCGTGTTACAGGAGACAAGAGGAATGCCGCTTTAATATTTATGAAGGAACTGATTACAAATCCAGCTGAGTTCCTTGATATTCCCTTCTACCATGATCCTCCATATTGGGTGGGTGCTGTTTGCAACAAGAAATATGTTGAAGAACTTGATAAGAGACCTAAGTCACAGATGAATGAATATACAAAAACTGCATTACTGGTTACAAAGAATGGACTTCCGGCAGTTAATCCACTTGAAACAAAAATTTCAGAACCGATTATAATAAGACAGGTAATCTATCCTGAAATGGAGAAGGTATTTCTTGGGAAAGAATCGATAGATGATATGCTAAGGTATATAACGGATTACCTGACAAACCAGGAGAAGCAGCTTGCTGACTAGGTACTAAATTTTTTAAAAATTGATCTTTAGAATTATTTTGGGTGCCTCTTTCCGTGGAAGGGGCACCCGGTATTTATACAAAAAAGGAGTTAAAATGGCCGTAAAAAGCCTTGGAGTACCAATATCTAATCGACAGAGAAAAATAAGTTCTTTTGTGCTTATTGTTGCATTGGTTGTTCTTATTTATTACACCCTTGTTGGCATATGGCCTTTTCTCTTTAATATTTATCTTTCTTTCAGAAAAACTGATCTGATCACTGAGGACAAGTTTATTGGACTTAAAAATTACAAATATCTGATAAATGATCCTATATTCTGGAAATCTCTATGGCATAATTTTTATTATCTGGGAGTTATGGTTTCTGTGGGGATTGTTACCTCTCTTATAATAGCAGCCTTAATCTATAGAACACGGGGTATTATGCGAAAAGTATACACGGCAATGTTTTTCGCTCCTGTAGTTACATCCATGGTAGCAGTTTCTCTCGTGTGGACTTTACTGTACTTTCCGAAAATTGGGGTTTTCGCAAAAGCACTTTCAGCGATATTTGGTATAGATCCAAATAGACTAACGTTTTTACAGAACACGTCAACAGCTCTTCTGTGTATAATCATAATGGATATCTGGCGAGATACTGGAATAAGGACTGTAATATTTCTAGCAGGAATGGATGAGATACCGGATTCCCTTTACGAGTCTGCAAGGATTGATGGTGCATCCCAGATAAAACAATTTTTCAGAATAACAATACCCCTTTTAACTCCACAGCTCATCTTTATTGCGGCCATTTATTCTATTAACGCAATAAGGGTGTATGTTCAGATATACATGATGACGGGAAGTCCACCGGGTGGCCCAGCAAACTCTACAATGGTTCTCACGCTTCACATGTATCTCTCTGCTTTTTATGGATTGCGTTTTGGGTACGGTGCTTCAATAGCGATGGTTATGTTTGTGATACTTTTTGGTCTTGTACTTCTTGAGCTAAAAGCATTTGAACAGAAATGGGAGTATTGATCTTGTTGATAATAAAATAGAGGTTTAAAGTATCCGGAAACTGGTATGTTGATCCTATTAAGATTCGTGTTTGGAACAATTTTTGGTTTTTTTCTATAATTGTTTGACCTTTAATCATACTAATGTAGTGAAGTTTGTTAAAGGAGTATTAATATGCAGGACCAATCGTTCGGGATATCTAATATAACTCCACATAAGTTTACCAATCATTACAGGGCGGTTAAGTTTTTATCAAAATTTTTTCTCCATCTTGTTTTAATAATTGGTGGTCTTATAATGGTGTTTCCACTTATCTGGATGATTGTTTCCTCTTTCAAACCCTCTCTTGAGGTTATAAGTGTTGATTTTCATTTTCTGCCCAGAGTATGGACTTTGAGAAATTATGTACGGGTCTTTAAAGAGGTTGAAATGGCCCGTGGATACCTTAATAGTATTATTGTTTCTTCTGCCGTTACAATACTGGTTCTTCTTACAGCAACGGCTTCTGGATACATGTTTGCAAAATTAAGATTCAGAGGGAGAGATTTGTTATTTTTCCTCGTTCTGGCAAGTGTTATGATACCACCGCAGATTGTTTTAATTCCCCTTTACTTTTTAATAAATAAGTTTGGATGGATAGATACCTACCAGGGTCTGATATTTCCCTTTGCTATGAACGCATTCGGAATATTCCTAATGCGTCAGTTCATGTATGGGATACCAAATGATCTTATAGATGCTGCGAGGATAGATGGAGCTTCTGATTTCAGGATATATTTTTCGATAATAATACCCCTTGTAAGATCTTCTATTGCTGTTCTGGGAATTCTTATCTTTTTATGGACGTGGGATGAACTTCTATGGCCTCTCGTTGTGGTACATAGAAATGAGATGAAGACCCTTCCATTGATACTTGCCCATTTTACACAGGCCGAGCAGCAATTTCCAGGCGAGTCCCTTGCAGCTTCTACACTTGTGATAGGTCCTGTTCTTATCGTTTATGCATTTTTCCAGAGACACTTTGTAAGAGGTTTAAGTATGACCGGGCTAAAAGGTTGAGATCGGCAGCTAGTTGAAGGAGATTGGGATAATTCAACATTTTAATGAGATTTAATTAAGGTCTCATACTAATTTTATTATATGCCAGTAAAGAGGGTATTTTTTTAACGATATTATGAAGTGGCGGTAGATACCTGCTGTAATTTTCTATATTAACCTCCTGGGCTTAACGAATATAATAAAGTGTTGCAGATACATATTTTTTTGATGCATATAGGGTGGAGAGGGACCTATTCGTGGAATATATAGTTTCTCAGTTAATGAACGAGTATGAAGATTTGTATGTGAAGAATGAGTCTAGGATAAAAGATTCTCTTGAGAGAATAACAAATGCTCTCCATTGTAAAAAAGTTTGGCCTGTGCCAGTAGTTCAGGTAACAAGTACAGTACTTTATCCACGTCATGAAATATTTTTCTCAAGGGAGAAAAATCTTATTTCACAGCTTAAAAACATTAATTTGACCCTATCCCATAAGACAGACTATGTACCATATCTTGATCCCTTTGAGGGTGTAACGGTTCTTGCCGAGGCATTTGGATGCAAAGTGGAGGTACCTGAAGATGGTGACCCATGGATAAAGGAGCCAATTATTAAAAACAATCCTGATGACGTATATCTTCTGAAAAAACCCTCGATTAATAATGATGTTTACAGACGTGTTTTTGATACTCTGAGATATTTTGAGTGTGCAACTGGATGTGTGATTCCTGTGGGTTGTACCGATCCTCAGGGACCCCTTGATGTAGCTTCTCTTATATGGGATAACAAAAGTTTTCTAGAAGCATGTATAATGGCTAAAAAAGAAGTTATGCATCTGATGAAACTTGTCACCGAGGCATTTATCGAGTTTTATTCAATTCAGTATGAAACACTTAAGAACCCGGCTTATCCTGTTCATAGTTTTCCACTTGTCGGCTCCAATGACGGTATTTCAATATCTGATGATGAGGCAGTTTTACTCTCTCCGTCGCTTTATGAAGAGCTTGTTCTACCATATCTGAACAGAATTTCCTCCGCTTTCGGAGGAATTTACTATCACTGTTGTGGAGATTTCGGCCATATCCTGGATAAAATACTGAAGATCAAAAACCTCAGAGCAATTAATGCCCATATAAGCCCTCTAGAATTCAAACCCGAATACATTCCGAAGGTAACAGAAGCCGGTATTGGGCTTTATCTCGGCATGAGTGATCGTGAAATCGGCTGGGAAAACCCTGAATGGGCTGAAAGTGAAATAATGGATGTTTATGATAATTATTATTTAAAATCAGTTATTAAATATTCTAAGGGTATAGGTGTTGTTCTTACAGGATACGGAAGTTATCAGGGATACATTAATATTAGTAAGAAAGAGTTGGAGGAGTCTGATTCCCTCGTTGACGGCAGTGGTCATGCTATACATAAATCCCCCCTTATAAACCTCTCTATAGAAGAAAAAAATAAGAACTTTGATGAAATCCAGAATAAGGTGAAATCGCTCATCCACTTGTATGGATTAGATATTTTTTAATGAAAGGAATGGAAAAAGTAAAATAATGAAGAGTTTTCTTAAAATAATCTATAGATTAATGACTTTATACATGGTAAGAGTAACAGAAATTTACATTGAATAATTTTGATGCCTGAATCTATTTACCGTGATACGTAGTGCAGGACATTTTGGAATTATAACTCCCTATCCCGGCTTTTTTGTTCGGGGTTTTCTTATAAAAAATACAAAAAATAATTTTTAAGGAGGTATCACCTATGAAGAAGATTCTTATTTTTGCTTTGGTATTTATCTTTGCAGCTACGATGGTTTTTGCTGCAGGTGGTAAGAAAGAGGCTGAAGAGAAGATGACATTTGCTATTATTCCGATGTTTGTAGGGCATCCCTGGTTTGTTAGATGTGAGCTGGGTGCAAAGCGTGCTGCTGAGGAACTCGGTATTAATTATGTATTTATAGGTCCTGAGAAAGCGGACACTGCAAAGCAACTGGATATTTTCAATGATCAGGTTAATAAAGGTGTTGATGCGATAATCCTTGCGGTTTCTGAAATGAAGGCATGGGAAAGACCTGTTAAGGATGCTATGGAGAATAAGGGGATCCCAATATTTGGTTTTGATATTGGTGCTGGTGATCTGCCTATATGGACTGCCTCAGGATGGGAGCAGGTTCAGAGTGGAATAAATATAGGCGAAGGACTGGCTAAAGAGATTGGATATAAAGGCAAAGTTGCAATCCTCACAGGAAGCCTTGGTTCACCCTTCCTTGCAGAACGTCAAAAATCAATTGAGAAAACACTTGCGAAGTATCCTGATATTGAGGTAATAGGTGTTTTCCCAACAGAGGATGATTATGAAAAGGCTCTCAGCATATGCGAATCCATACTTCAGGCAAACCCTGATTTAAAAGGTTTTGCCAGCACTGTAACTACAGGTGTTCCTGCTGCTGCAAAGGCAGTTGAAAATGCAGGTCTTGGTGGAAAAGTTGCAATATGGGGAGTGGCACTTGGTAAGCAGAATGCAGAGTACGTTAAAAAGGGCTGGGTTAAGGGTGCTCTGATCCTTGATCCTGCTAAGATGACCTATTTGGCTGTCAGGATAGCTTATGATTATATAACGAAAGATGGAAAGTTACCGCAACCTGGAGAATCCTACGGGTGGGCAGGTACTCCAATTACTATACCTGAAAAAAGGTTTTCCTACGTACCGGATACTCCTCTAACGCCAGAAAATGTAGATCAGTTTGATTTCTAGATTGATCCATGGTAATGTGAGGGAACGGGCTACATAATAAAGGGCCATATAATAATGACTACACAATAAAATTCTTGAAGTTGTTCTCTGTAAGAATAGGTAATTGGGGGTGTGGGGTTTATCTAACTTGTTAGATTATCTGTGTAATGTACGAAAATAGCGTATAGTAAAAAACTGGTAAAAACAATGACATGCTGAAAAGTTATAGTGATGGAAAATTATAAAAATACGGAGCGGGAGAAACTTTCATTTTGATTTGTATTGTCAGAAAATGATGGGGAAAGCCTGATGATAGTAGTTGAAAAGATTTCAAAGAGTTTTCCAGGAGTAAAAGCTCTTGATAATGTGAGTTTTACCGTTAATGACGGAGAAGTTCATGGTCTTGTTGGAGAAAATGGTGCTGGGAAAAGTACTTTCATAAAAATACTGTCCGGAATTTATCCTGACTATGAAGGACGGATACTGATTAATGGTACACCAATTAGATTCAACTCGGTTCACGATGCCCAGAAGAACGGTGTTGCCACGATATTTCAGGAGCTCACTGTAATTCATGAATTGTCTGTAATGGAAAATATTTTCCTGGGGCGAGAACCACTTAAGTTTGGCGGCATAATAGATTGGGATAATATGAGAAGGCGCAGTGAGGAAGTGCTTTCTTTCCTAGGGGTCCAGTTAGATCCGGGGATGCTTGTGGGAGAACTTTCAATTGCCAATCAACAGATCGTTGAGATCTGCAAGGCACTTGTTCTTGATGCGAAAATTATCATCATGGATGAACCCACATCCTCTTTGACCGAGCATGAGGTTGAGAGATTATTTGCGCTTATCAATAAATTAAGAGAAAGAAAAATAACAATCATATATGTTTCGCACAAGATTGAAGAGATTTTTGAGATATGCGATACCATTACTGTACTTAGGGATGGGAAGCATATAGGAACTTTAAAAAGGGATAGGACAAATCCAAATGAGATCATAAGTATGATGGTTGGGCGATCTCTTGAAACGGCATTTCCCAAAAGAACCTCAAGACCAGGTGAATTGATTCTTTCTGTTCGAGGTCTTACCCGATATGGAGAGTTTGAGGATGTAAGTTTTGATCTTCATAGAGGTGAAATAATTGGATTTGCAGGATTGATTGGAGCTGGTAGAACCGAACTGGTGAAGGCTATTTTTGGAGCAACGAAACTTGATAAGGGTGAAATAATCCTTCATGGGGAGAAGACCGGCCCGTTCCTTCATCCTCAGTATGCCTTATCCAATGGTCTTGCGTACCTTTCTGAAGACAGGAAAGGTGAAGGATTAATGCTTCAACTTTCAGTGAGAAAGAATATAACTCTATCCATATTAAAAAAGCTTTCAAAATATAGCTTCATAAAGTACAAGAATGAAAAATCAATTGTAGAAGATTTTGTATCCAGGTTCAGGATAAAACTTGCAAGTATTGAACAGGTTATGGAGTCCCTTTCTGGAGGGAATCAACAGAAGGTGGTTATTTCCAGGCTTCTTCTCACCGAAGCATCTGTTTTTATACTTGATGAGCCGACAAGAGGCATAGATGTTGGTGCAAAATACGAGATATACAGGATAATGAATGATCTTACAGCAGAAGGTAAAGGGATCATTTTTATTTCGTCTGAATTACCTGAAGTAATCGGGATTTCTGACCGTATACTCTGCATGAGAGAGGGAAGACTTGTAAGAACTTTTTCCCGAGAGGAAGCGACTGAAGAAGACATTATGAGGGTTCTGCTCGGAGGCCAGGTACATGAAGCTATTTAAAACTAACTCGAATGATGATTCCAGGGATGCGAGGCAGGATAAAAACGGTTTTGCCGCTTTGAAAAGAGTATTTCAAATTCGCGAGCTTCCCATTCTATTGTATGTTTTGGGATTGATAGTGGTTTTTTCGTTTATTACAAAGGGATTTCTATCAATAAAGAACTTTGAAAATATTTCACGCCAGATCTCAACAATAGGCATAGTCTCCATTGGCATGACTCTGGTTATACTCACCGGTGGCATAGACCTATCGGTAGGCGCAATTCTCTCATTTGCAATTAACATTGGAGGCCAGGGTATTGTACATGGATGGCCCATATGGATAGTGTATCCGTTCATGTTATTTCTCGGTATAGCACTTGGATGGATCAATGGGTTCTTAATTACAAGGATAAATGTACCTGCTTTGATTATCACCCTGGGAACAATGAATATATACCGTGGAACAATAATGGTGATAACCGAGGGTAAGTATATTACACCAATTCCCCATCATTACAATTTTCTTGGTTCAGGTATTGTGCCCTTTGTTGTTCTGGCTGTGGTGCTTGCTCTGTTTATATTTATCACCTTAAATACCAGATTTGGAAGAAACCTGTTTGCTATTGGAGGAAGTGAACTGTCTGCAGTTTATTCCGGTGTACCTGTAAGACAATTTAAGATGATAGTGTATGTAATTTCAGGATTATTATCTGCTCTTGCGGGGATGATACTTGTTGGCAAAAGCGGGTTTATTCAGCCACAGGCGGGTATTGGATATGAGTTAAATGCAATTGCAGCTGTGGTTATAGGCGGTACCAGTATTTTTGGGGGATCGGGAAGTGTACTTGGAACATTTCTCGGCTCGGTACTTATTGGTTTGATTTTAGCCGGATTAACCATGATGGCGGTAAATCCATACTGGATTGGACTTATTACGGGAATATTGATTATTCTTGCAATCTCTGCTGATGCAATTAGAGTTCTTAAGAAAGCAAAAGGGTAGAGGATATAAATGAGGAAAAGATCTGAGAAGGTTTTGTCACCTGTTACAAGCCAACGAAAGATTTTGTATGTTCTTGGTATGGTTAATGTGTTGATTATTATTATCCTGTCATTTTTATCACCAACATTTACAACATACGGAAATCTGACTGCTGTTCTTTCCCGTATGAGTGAGCTTTCGATGCTGGCTATTGCCGAGACAATTGTTTTAATATCAGGTGGATTTGACCTCAGCATAGGTTCAATTATGGCTCTTTCTGGTGCACTTTGTGGAAAATTGTATGTCATGGGTATTCCTTTCCACATTGTGTTGATATTAGCTCTGTTATCAGGAGTAGCGGTTGGTGGATTGAATGCATTTCTGGTAGTTTCATTGAATCTTCAGCCATTTATTGTCACACTTGCAACTATGTCAATTGTAAGAAGCATAGTATACGGAATACTGAAAGGTATAGTTCTTGCCGATTTTCCAGAAAAATTCCTCGATCTTGGATACGTGTATGTTTTCAAGATCCCTTTGCTTTTCCTAATTGTTGTTGGAACGGCGGTAGTAATAATAATTCTTTTAAAGAAAACTGTAATAGGAAGATATATTTTTGCTATGGGGGCTAATGAAAGAACCGCCTATCTGTCGGGCATTTTTGTAAATCGAATAAAGTTCTTTGTTTACTGCCTCAGTGGCCTTATATGTGCGATAGCAGGATTACTGTTTACCATTAGAATTCGTGCGATTATTCCCGATGCCGGAATTAATGCACCCCTCGAGGTAATAACTGCTGTTCTTATTGGTGGCACTGCAATAACCGGCGGAAAGGGCTCTGTTCTTGGTTCCCTGTTGGGGATACTTGCCATGTATCTATTGCTCAACGGATTTAATCTCCTGGGACTTAATCCTTTCTGGAATATTATTATACTGGGAATAATTCTGATCTATGTTGTTGGACAGGAAAACATTCTTAAATCACTCAGGCAGAGAAGGTTAATCCAGAGTAGATGAGATAATGGCTGCAATCTTGTAGGTTAACTGCACATTTTTTGTTTCTTACATTCTTAAGGCTGATCGATCAGTATTTCCGGACTATTTTTATGACAGAAAAAAGATTAAAAGAGAAAATTGCCCTTGTAACAGGGGCTGGTTCTGGAATTGGGAGAGCTATTGCCGAGGTTTTTGCCAGAGAAGGGGCTATTGTGGGGGTTAATTACTTTCGCAATAGTGAAGGCGCTGAAGAGACACTTTCATCCGTTATAAAGATGGGCTCTAAGGGAATTTTACTCCAGGCGGATGTATCAGATCCACAAGCAGTTGAAGAAATGACATCCAGGTTAGTGGAAAGTTTTGGGAGCATAGATATCCTTGTAAACAATAGCGGTATAGGTACTGCCGAATCTCCCGATAGAGTAGCTGATATTACAGAGAAGGATTGGGATCTGGTTATTGATGTCAATCTAAAGGGGGTCATGCTTACCTCAAAATATGCCCTTAAAGTTATGATAAAAAACGGCTCGGGCTCAATAATTAATATATCATCTATACGTGGTTTACTTGGCAATCCGGCTTTAGCTTCCTATTGTGCTTCGAAAGGCGGAGTTGTTCTTCTCACAAGACAAATGGCCGTTGAGTATGCTACTTATGGTATAAGGGTAAATTGTATCTGTCCTGGATTTATAGAAACAGAAATGTTTAAGAAATATCTGGAAAAACAGGAGAACCCTTTAGAGGCGAAAAGGAATTTTGCGGAGATGTGTCCAATGTCGAGGATTGGAGCTCCTTTGGAGATAGCAAATGTGGCTTTGTTTTTTGCTTCAGATGCATCTTCGTTTATAACTGGGGCAGTTCTGCCTGTCGATGGGGGATATACTGCTTACGGAGCGAGAAAAATCCTATGAAAAGTTTTAATGACATGGTGGTGCTGATAACGGGGGGTGGTTCAGGTATTGGGAAAGCTGCTTGTATATTGTTCGCTGAAGCAGGGGCTACGGTGGGTGTTTTAGATATAGATTGTGATGCAGGATCTAAAGTTGTAGATATTATAAAGAATAAAAAAAGAAATAGTTTTTTTATGAAGGTTGATGTCTCAAAATCGAGTGAGGTAGAAAAAGTTGTTAAACGGATTGTCAGTGATTACAAAAGAATTGATGTTCTTTTTAACAATGCGGGAATAGAACTTGGTAAACCTATACATGAGACGGCAGAAGAAGAGTGGGATAGGGTGATGGATGTTAATATTAAGGGCATGTTTTTAATGTCAAAATATGTTCTGCCTGTGATGATGGATCAGCGCTTCGGGGTTATTGTTAATACCTCCTCTATTTCTGGTCTCCTGGGATGGCCAAATTATGGAGCCTATTGTACTTCTAAGGGGGCTGTAATTCAGTTTACCCGTCAGATGGCTGTGGATTATGCAAAGTGGGGAATAAGAGTAAATTGCATATGTCCTGGGACTACGAAAACCCCGATGGTTGAAAGACTTTTTTCGCTGGAATCTGAGCCCCAGGAGGCCAGAAAAGAAATCGAAACCATGCATCCAATGGGTAGGTTTGCGGAGCCAGAGGAAATTGCTCAAGCTGTTTTATTTTTAGCATCGGATGAAGCCTCATTTATTACTGGAGCTGTGCTTCCTGTTGATGGAGGATATACAGCAAAGTAGCCAGAGAGTTAGGAGTAATGCAATGAAAAGATATATTGACCTTTCAGGTAAACTTGAAAATGGGTTATGGTCCTATCAGGTATTGCCCGGCCTTGAAAATATTATAACTCCAGTTTCTATCGAGACTATCGCGACTGTAAAAAAGGATGATTTTTTTGCATCGAGATTGAGTTTAACCACAATATCAGGTACGTATGTTGAGGCTGGTTCACATATACTTGAGGATGGTAAATTGCTTGAGGATTATACAGTTGAGGATTTTATAAAACCTGCATTTATAGTTAAGCTACCTCCTCAAGAACCAAAATCCCGGATAGATGGGAAGCTCCTTGAAAAATATATCCCAGGGGATATCTCATTAAAGGGGCACGCTCTAATTATTCAAACAGACTGGGGAAAGAAATGGAATAAAAAGGGTTATGTTCTGGAGTGTCCAAATTATACAAAGGATGCTATTGAGCTTGTGATCTCAATGGAAATCAGTATCTTTGGGGTTGATGTTCCCTGTATAGAAGGAGCCTGGTCAGGTGAGGTTGTAGAGGAAAAAGGTGGTTTGCTTGGAATGCTCTTTAAAAGGGATATTTTACTCGTTGCACCGCTTGTTAATCTTGACAAGGTAAAGGGCAACAGGGGAACACTGTATGCTCTGCCCCTTCATCTTGCGGGCACCTCGGGTGCTCCGGCGAGGGTTGTTTTTGAAGAAGAAATATAATCTGGAGATGAGGTATGGATAAAAAAATAGGTATGGGAGTTATAGGTACTGGCTTATGGGGAGAGGTTCATGCAGGAATTTATTCGACTCATCCCTATTCGCGGCTTGTGGCTGTATGTGATATTGATGCAGATAAGGCTAAGTCTATTGCCAGTAGATATGGTGCTGCGAATTATTATACAGATTATGAAGAGTTACTTAAAAACTCTGACATAGATGCAGTGGCGGTTGTTACTCCAGATTTTGCTCATCGTGGTCCAATTGTTGCTGCTGCTGAGGCTGGGAAACACATAATTACTGAGAAACCACTTGCGACGACCCGGGAGGATGTTGAGGCCATAGATGATGCGGTTAAAAAATCGTGTGTAAAACTGATGGTTGATTTTCACGCAAGGTGGAGTCCACCTATAGTTGTGGCCAGGGAGGATATAGGTAGCGGTAAACTTGGAAGAATTATTTCTGCATATTTAAGGTTGAATGATACAATCTCGGTTCCAACCCAGATGCTATCCTGGGCTTCAAAAAGTTCGATTCTCTGGTTCCTCGGAAGCCACACTGTTGATACTCTGAGGTTTTTGTTTAATGATGAGGTTGAAAGGGTTTACTCGGTTTCCAGGTCTAGGGTATTGAAAGAAAAGGGTATCGATGTTGAAGATATATATCAATCTATTCTTGAGTTTAAATCAGGTATTATAGCATCAATTGAAAATAACTGGATTGTGCCCAATTCAAATCCTTCTGTGAATGATTTTAAGGTTAATATACTGGGTGAAAAAGGAATGATAAGTATGGATCTTACCCACAATCAATTGATTGAGAGATATCTTGAAAATTATTCTGATCATCCTGATATCCTTGTAAAGACAAAAGTAAGAGATAGGTACGTGGGGTTTGCATATGAAAGCATCAAAGATTTCGTGGAATGTCTCGCGGAAGATAAGCCTCTTTTGGTAGGTCTTGAGGATGGCGTTAGGGTTACAAAGGTAATTCTGGCAATAATTGAATCGGCCCGTTCGCGCAAGCCGGTTGAGATTGAGTATTGAGGTATTTGAGATATGGGGATTTTGGATATTTTTTCTTTAAAAGATCGAGTTGCCATTGTAACAGGTGCAAGCAGGGGACTGGGGGCATCATTTTCAATTGCTCTGGCAGAAGCTGGTGCAAATCTGGTAATCTTGGCACGGGATAAAACCAGGCTTAAAGAGACCGAAGAGAGAATAAAAGATACTGGGCGAGATGTATTATCAATCCGGTGCGATATAACCTGTGAGGAGGATGTTCGAAACATGGTCAATGCTGCAGTCGAGAGGTTTGGAAGGGTTGATATTCTTGTTAATAATGCGGGAACGGCACGTGTCAATGTCCCACCAGAAAAAACTTCCCTGAATGAATGGAATGGTGTAATAAACACGAATATAACGGGTCAGTTCCTCTGTGCCAGGGAAGTTGGTAAGGTTATGATAAAACAAAAGTATGGAAAAATAATTAATATTGCTTCTATCTCTGGATTAATAATCAACAGGTATTTTCATGGCGGCTCCTATGATGTTTCGAAACTGGCCGTGGTGGCCCTGACAAGGGCGCTTGCCGTTGAATGGGCAAGATACAATATTAATGTAAATGCAGTTGCTCCTGGATATTATGGTACGGAACCAAACCTGAAATGGTTCAACTCAAATCGGGATATATATAGAAAAGTTATTGACCTTATTCCCCTTGGGCGCCTGGGAGATATACGTGAACTTTCAGCACTGATAGTTATGCTTGCATCGGATGTGAGCAATTATATGACCGGATCAGTTATTGTAATAGATGGTGGATATACCCTCTGGTGATTTCTTGATTGATTTTAGACGTCAGGAGTTGGGATCTCAGAATCCTGATACCCTTTGGTTATGAAATCTGTATTTGCGGAATACCATCACCCCTGTTATTTTAAAACATAATTTTTTTCAAAGATGAATTGTTTTTCCTTTCTTCTGTGACTCGTAGGCGGCAAGAATAATTTTTAGGTTTTTCAATGCTTCTTCACCACTATTCATAGGTTTCCTTTTCTTTTTAACCGCATCGATGAAATCTTCGACCTCTGCCAGATACATATCTTTTAATTCTGCTTTTATTTCCTCAGCTTCTATACCTGTTCTTTCCTGCTGTGCATCGTAGCCTTTGTCCTCACTTGAGAGATAAGCAACCATTCTTCCGCCCGCTACCTGTGAGATTGTTCCCTCAGCTATTAAGCTCCCTCGAGTTCCGTAAAGCTCGAGCACACCCTTTGCAGCTTCGTCAGGTATATTAAAAAATGAATCGCAGATTCCATAAGCTCCATTTTCAAATCTCAACATAATAATTCCAGAATCTTCAACTGGATAGTTGTGTATGGTAGTTCCATTAAAAGAAGAAACGGCAGTTACCTCACCGAACATATACCGCAGGATGTCTACTGTGTGGATTGCCATGTCCATAAGTGCTCCTCCGCCTCCTTTTGCAGGATCCTGTCTCCAGGCACCTGGAATTGGCGGGTACCAGCATGTTAACTGTCCTCTTCCCATAACAGGTTTCCCAAGTTTACCGGAATCTATCATCTCTTTTGCTTTTATATGATACCCATGGTATCTCATCATAAAACCAACCTGAAGAACCATATCTTTTTTATAACAGTAATTTATGATTTCTTCGGTTTCCTTTTCGGTAAGGCAGAGGGGCTTTTCGCATAGGATATGTTTTCCTGCATCTGCAGCTTTCTTTATCTGTGTGCCGTGTAAGTAGACGGGTGTTCCTATGTAAACCGCTTCTATATCATTATTGGATAGTAGTTCATCTTCGCTTGTATATTTTTTTGGGATTCCATATTTTTTTGCTACACGTTCTACGGCTTCTGGATTAATGTCCTGAATTGCAATAAGATTTACCTCATTTGATTTAATCATTCCTGGTATTGTTCTTCTGTCTGCAATTCCCCCGCATCCAATTATCCCGAAGTTCATCTTACCCTCCTTGTTATGTTTTATTTTACACTTACCATGTGGAAATGATTTATTCACTAAAGTTTTTTAATTTTTTTCTGAAATATTTTCCGAATATATATGTGATTTA